>JAFUHD010000285.1 GCA_017469025.1 Clostridia bacterium | reverse complement strand
TTCTATGCAGAAAAAGGCTTCGAGAATGAGCCTACCCGCTGCAAGGCCTGTCGCATTGCTCGCAAAAACGCCCGTCAGGCAAATGGTGAATCTCAGCAGCGTGAAATGTTTGAGACCACCTGTGCACAGTGCGGTGCACCGACTCGTGTTCCCTTCATTCCGAAGAATGATCGCCCCATTTATTGCAGTGAGTGCTATGCAGCACGCCGGGCCGAGCGTTTCTAATATAATGAATTGAACCAGAACCCGCAGAGGACTGCGGGTTTTCTTTTTGTCAAAAACACCTCCTTTCTTAAAGACGTCAAAAAAGACCTTCTGCAGATGCAGAAGGTCTGGTCAGAAAATACTGGTATGCTGTGTCGGAGTGATGTTCTGAATCTGGCACAAAATGTCATGAAACTGATTTCCACACCGCTCCACCTCACCAAGAACGGTATGGATGCCGGATTCGGAGGTATACCAGTTGTCAGGTCCGATCGGCATGCCCTGCGGCGGGCATACGAGAATTTCGGTTTCAGGGAATTCGGTTTCATAGTACATTTTCGCACGCCGGGCATGAACCGGCAGGCAGACCAGAAGGGCCCGACGGATTGTGAGCCCGGCTGCATCCGTAACCATGCGGGAATAGATGGCATTTTCGTATGTAAACGTTGCCTGATCTTCCCGCAAAATACGGTTTTCCGGAACGCTGTTTTCAGTCAGGATGGTTTTCATAAAATCCCACTCTGTCACAAAGGAACCGCTGTAGGTACGTGAACCCGAAGTCTGACCGGAAAAGGCATTGATCCTTTTGCTGTACCGTCCTGAAGGGAGAATAAGGTCTGCATATCCTTCACGGTAAAGCTGTGCAGCATGTTCGGAAGGCTCAGCATGACCGTTTCCAGGGATAAACAGGATATCTGCTTTTGCAGGGGGATCTGAAAGAAAAATAAAATCGGTAAGATCTTGAATCCACTGCATAATGGCCTCCTTCATGGTATTCAGGCATTTGCTCCATAGACAGACTGATCAGGAGGAATAAAGGCTCATGTCTTTTTTACCGGTGTCAGCAGTCCATACAGGGTTCCAAAGCCATAGGTAAAATGAATAAGCGGAAACAGAAATGGCGTCAGAAGAAGCACGGGGATTTTACCAAGCGGTGATTCAATGGCAGCCTGTATAGCGAACAGCAGATCGAAAAAGAGATAGACAGCGCTGAGCACACTCAGGGGCAGCACAGATAATGGAATAAGCAGAATACACAGAAGAAAAGACAAGGCAAATACCGCCGGAATCAGGTGACGCGGTGCAAAGCACCTTGGCTGAATATAGAGTGTACGGCCAATCCAGACGCCGTTGCCCCATTTCTGACTGAGATGCCCCTTCAGGGAGTTCCTGGCATTATGCCATGAGACAATCGTGGGATCATAATAAAGACGGTATCCTGCCTTTATCATCCGGTAATGCATGTCATTGTCTTCAGTCCGCTGCAGGCGTTCATCGTATGGACCGGTCCTGTCGAAAACCGTGCGACGGCACAGCTCGTATGCGAGCGCATCTACGTAGTGGGCTTTGCCGGTATTGCGGAAAGATGCCGCACCACCGCAGAACCGCGAGGCGTCAAGTGCCCGGTATACGGCTTCTCTGGCTGTCTTTGGCGGAGTACTGAGCACTGCACCGCCGACAATGTCCTGTCCATTCAGGGCTGCAACACTCTTTTCCAGAAAATCAGGCGGAATGTGTGCATGCGCATCAATCCGGATAATGGCATCGCCAGTTGCAGCGGACAGAGCCAGATTGCAGCCGCTGGCAAGCCATTTTTTGGGATTCTGCAGAAGCTTTACGTTCATATCGCTGGACGCTGCAAAGCGCTGCATCAGGACCTGTGTGTTATCGGAAGAACCGGAATCAATCAGAATGACCTCGATCTGGTCATGCGGATAGTTCTGGCGTTCAAGATCACGCAGCAGGGAAGGCAACACACTGGCGGCATTCAATGCGACAATGGTAAAACTGATCTTCATTTTGCCGCACCCTCCGATAGCGTTGTAAAGTTACGGCTTCTGACATGATAAGACAGCAGTCCTGCCGGGAAATATACAAAGAAAAGTTTCTGGGAAACAAACCGCCTTGGCAGTTTCTTCGAAAGATAATAGCCAAGCTGGAACGCTTCCAGCATGCATAAGGCAGGGAATCCCCAGTTGCCGGCAGAAAAGGCGAGGATCAGAGCGATCCAGTCAAGCAGATAAAACAGAAACAGAACAGGGTGAAAGCGGATATATGCATCCGCACTGTGATGTACACAGGCACACCGGAATGCTTCTCCCTGACCCAGCTGGCGTCTGTTGAAAATGATTGACAGCGGGCTGCGGTTTTCCGTGACATGATCCGTATGCAGGATCATTGGTTCAGGTATTTCCAGTACGGTCATCTTTTTTGCCAGGAGGCGGCTGTGGAGCTCTTCCTCTTCACAGGCAACCGTATCAGGACTCCACCCGCCGGCATCAAGAAGTGCCTGACGGCGGATCAGCAGTGCGCCTCCGAATTCAGGTGCAGGCCGTTCACTTGTGCAGTTAAAGTAGTTGCTGCACTCGCTGATTTTGCGCTCCCCCTGATAGTAAACATCCCGGCGGATGCCTGTGATGGCAGCTGCACCGGATGCTTCTGCCTTTGGAATGGCGCGCATCAGGAACGATTCATCAAGCTGCATGTCACCATCAAGGAACAGCAGCCAGTCGCCGCCGGATGCCTGAACGCCGATGTACCGTCCCAGTCCAGGCGTTGGATTGGGGTCAGAAACACTGAGACAGCGTGCATGCTTTCCGGCTATCTTAAGACTGTCGTCTGTTGATGCAGAATCCACATAAATGATCTCGTGTGACAGAAAACGACAGGCCTTTTCCACGCTCAAAAAGCAGGCTTCAAGATGCCTGCTCTCATTTCGGCCGATAACGATCACACTGATCATTGACTTCCTCCGGACAGAAAACTGTGATATACTAAAAGTATGATCATTATCTCACAAATAACCTGCTAAAGCAAGGACTGGGGGAGGAACAAATGCTGCTGAGTCTCATCGTTCCGTTCTATCAGGTTGAGGCATATATCGGCGAATGCCTTGAGCCACTCAGAACACTGCCTGATGATACATGTGAGATATTGCTGGTAGATGACTGCGGTCAGGACAGGTCACGCAGTATTGCAGAGGCTTTCTGCGCCGGGCAGAAAAATGCACGGATTCTCAGCAGAATACAAAACGGCGGGCTTTCAGCTGCCAGGAATACGGGTTTTTCTGAGGCTGCCGGAGAGTATGTTTTTTTCCTGGACAGTGATGACATACCAAATCCGGAAAATATTTTGAAGCTGACAAAAACAGCCATGGAAAAGCAGCTGGATATCATCATGGGCACCTTTGAGTATCTGGATGATGTATCGCATAAATGCACCGATGGTCCGGCACGGCCAGAATCAGAAGAGATGGCAGGTCCCCGGCTGTTTGCAGATGAGTCAGTTGTTGAACGGTATGAACCCATGGTCTGGCAGTGCATTTTCCGCAGGGATTTCCTGAAACGCTGCGGTTTAGTGATGACAGAGGGAATTCTGTTCGAGGATGAGCTTTTTACAACACCCGCACTGCTTCAGGCAGATAAGGTTATGTCCAGTGCGCTGAAACTGATCCAGTACCGGCAGCGGAGGGACAGTATCATGGGAAGCTTCCAGAAAAGCAGCCGCTGGTGTGAATCCTATCTGACGGTCTGTCGCAGCCTTTCCGATTTTAATGCCGTCCATCCAACAGAAGCGTCGCTGCTTCTGGATGAGCGTATTGCGAAGATAGCATTAAGTCTCGGTAAAAATATACCGGCATATCATCTTGAAGGAACGGTCAGACAGGAAGCGCTCGGCTTTATCAGGTCCCATCGGGCAGAGATTGCCGCCTTTACAGGGAAAGGCAGATCGTTGTCTCTCAAAATGCAGGGGCTGCTGCTGAACGTGGCACCAAAGTTATTTGTGCAGATGTATGCTTTTATGGACCGTTGGCGCGGGGGCAAATCATAATAAAACGGTCGGGGAGCGCATACCCTTCCTGATCTTTTTCGTTATTTGTACATACTGCCAGTCAGGCTCAATTGGTTTCCTGACTGGCTTTTTACAGTCCCGCTGTACCAGAACATCTTCATCCACGGTATTCTTCGTCCCGATGGACTGTCTCCGGCTGGCTCTTGTCTCCTACGGCTTTGAGATACCAGAACGGATCCGGAAGCATGGAAGAAGAGAGACAGATCTCAGTATGCAGGAATGGGTGCATGAAGGAGAGACGGAATGCATTCAGAATAAGCCCGCCGATGCAGTGCTGTTCCTGAAATGCGGTGGACGGAGGTGTCCGGTAACGTGGATCACCAAGAATTGGACAGTGCAGATAAGACATATGAACCCGGAGCTGATGTGTGCGCCCGGTTATTGGAGAGAGGAAAACGTGAGAAACTGGCCGGCCGTCAATTATCTGTATGTCCTGTACACAAAAGGAGGTGATGGCGGGTTTGCCGTCTTCCCGGACGATACGGGTAAAGCTGTCCGGATGTTTCCGCTCAATAGGCGCCTCGATGATGCCTGAACGTGATGGCAGCCTGCCGAAAACATATGCTTCATATTGCTTGTGAAAGCCGCCACGTTGCATCACATTCTGCAGGGCAACCTGAGCAAAAGGAAACTTTGCGAACATGAGAATACCCTGGGTTTCAGCGTCCAGGCGGTGAATGGAATGTGCGGTTATACCAAGAGAGGACATGACACGTTCCTCCATGGAGTCTTCTTTTCCCTTCTTGGCAGATCTGGAGGGATGTGTCTGGACACCGGAGGGCTTAAAAACAGCAAGATAAGCCTCATCCTCATAGAGAATCTTTGGAACGGGAAGCATTCCCTTTGGAACAGCACTGCGCTGTTCATATTTCGGGAATGCGATCTCCACCCGTTCACCATAAAAGACAGCCTGGTTTGGATAGACAAATTCACCATCCACGCGGACGCTGTCGGTTTTAAAAATCATGGCAGTCTGCTGGGCAGAGATGCCGATTTTTCGAAGCACATTCCGCAGACTTGTTCCACTCAGCGATGGTTCAACCGTATATGAAAAGACCAACAGTTTGTTCCTCCTGTTTTCAGTGAAGAAGCTGTGATACAGCAGATGAAAAAAGCCTTCCGGAGGGAAGGCTGGTATTTACAGTACTTTGCTGAGAAAGTCACGGGTGCGGGGATTCTGCGGATGGTCAAACAAATCCCGGGGAGAACCCTGCTCGCAAATGACACCCTCATCCATGAAGAGCACACGGTTGCATACCTCACGTGCAAATCCCATTTCATGGGTGACGATAACGCATGTCATGTTGTTTTTGGCAAGCTGTTTGATAACGTCCAGGACCTCGCCGACCATTTCCGGATCCAGGGCGGAGGTGGGTTCATCAAAGAGCATGACCTCGGGTTCCATGGCGAGAGCCCGCACGATGGCAAGGCGCTGTTTCTGACCGCCTGACAGACGGGAAGGTTTGTTATCCCGCTTGTCGAGCAGGCCGACTCTGCTGAGCAGCTGTTCAGCTTTTTCCGTAGCTTCCGCTTTGGAAAGCTTGCCGAGCAGAACAGGCGCAAAGGTGATGTTCTCGATTACGGACATGTGCGGGAAAATATTGAAATGCTGGAAGACCATGCCCATTTTCTGGCGGTGCAGGTCAATGTTGATTTTCTTTTCCGTTATATCAACACCGTCAAACCAGATATGTCCGCTGGAGGGCTCTTCAAGGCGGTTGAGACAGCGAAGAAAAGTGGATTTGCCGGAACCGGAAGGACCAATCAGGGATACAACTTCACCTTTGTGGATGACGTCTGAAATGCCCCGGAGAACATGCAGGTTGCCAAAGTCCTTGTGAAGGTCTTCAACCCGGATAAGCACGGGTGCCTGGCTGAAATCAGTCATCCTCTTTGAGCCTCCTCTCCAGAACAGCAATAAGTTTGCTCATGGTAAATGTAATTACAAAGTAAATGATGCCGATGATGATGAGCGGTTCCAGAACCAGATAGGTTTTACCGGAAATAACCTGATACTGTGTCATCAGGTCGCCGACATAGAAGGTGGATGCCAGAGAAGTTTCCTTTGTTACGGCAACGAACTCGTTACACAGGGCCGGCAGAATATTTTTGAACGCCTGGGGGAGTACGATACGAAGCATCGTCTGTCTGGAAGAGAGGCCCAGGGAACGGGCTGCCTCAGTCTGGCCGCGATCGATGGACTGGATGCCGGAACGGAATACTTCAGCCATATAGGCACCGGAGTTAATGACCAGAGCGACTGCAATACAGGTGAATTTCGACAGCTTGAGCTGCGGGAGAATATCCGGCAGCATAAAATAGAAGAAATAAAGCTGGAGCAGAAGCGGTGTGTCACGGATGATTTCAACATAGGTGGTGGCAATAGCGCGCAGGGTTTTGACCCGTCCAATGCGCATCATGGCAACCAGAGCACCGAGGATACAGCCGATACCGACTGAAATCAGTGCAAGAAGCAGCGTTGTGCCCAGTCCGCCGAGAAAAGTCGTTCCGTAGCGGGACAGGAGCCGGATTATACGATCAAACAATGAGGTTTCTCCTTTCTGATGGAAGCAGTTCTGCCTGCTGCATCGCCTGATACAGATCGTCTTTTGAAACAGAATAGGGAATATGCTGCATATCAGGTCCGGAAACAGCTTCGGATAAAACTGCATCCAGCGCAGTACGGTCGAGCGGAATATCCATTTCCCGAAGCGTTACTCTGACACCGAGCGACTGAAGGAAAGCATGAAGGGTAACAGCCTCATCCAGCTGCTGGTCAAGGCAAAGCTGTACCAGCATTCCATAGGCAACCAGATCTCCGTGAAGGCAGGTATTCTCGATGCGCGGAATGCTTTGAAGTCCATAACAGACGCTGTGTGCCACTGCACAGTTGTAGTTGTCATCTGCCAGGAGAGAAACAAGACCGGCACTGATAATAATGCTTCTGGTACAAAGTTCAACAGCCGGGCTGCAGAGCCCGTTTTCCCAGTCGGACAGTGCCTGTACACCGAACTTCATAATCGGATCCCAGCAGGTTCTCGACAGGGTAACACCGAGATAGCTCATATGGTCAAGCGATTGTCCGAGTATATCGCCGCGGGCAGAAAAACTGGCTTCCGGATACTTGGACATGGCATCGCAGAGACCGGCACGAAAATAGGCACCTGGTGCTGTCATGGCAAGGGATAGATCAATAATGGTGCAGGCAGGCGGTGCGTCATAAAAGCGGAATGACTCAAATGAACCGCTGCCCGAATACACAACAGAAAGCGCTGTAATCGGAGCACAGTTGGATACCAGCGTCGGAATGGATATGATGGGAATGTCGAGAAGGTCTGCAGCATATTTCGCGGTATCAATGGCTTTTCCGCCACCCATGCCGACGATGAAATCATTTCCTGAAAGTTCGCTGCACAGCCTGGCGGCATTCTGTTCAGTACATTCACCGCCGTACCAGTGGGCAGTATAAGTGAAGGGCTGTCCGCTGAGAGCCTGTTCAAGCCGCGGCATTCCGATTTTTAATGCTGTATGTCCGCCGATGACGGCAAAGCGATGTCCGAGCGGCGAAGCAGCTGCAGCAAATTCGGAAAGCGCATTCTTTCCGATGCAGAAAGCCGGCAGGCGTACCATGCTGGTCGTGTACATATCAGATCCTCACAGAAGCTTTGGCAGCCTGGAAAGGCGGTCAATGGATTCCAGCAGAGTATCTTCGCTGCGTGCAAAATGGAGACGGATCAGATGGTTAACAGGCTCACGGAAGAAACTTGATCCCGGAACGGCTGCAACACCGACATTTCGGATCATCCATTCACAGAAGGCCATGTCACTTTCATTATGGAAGCGCATGCCCGGTTTTTGGAACTCGCTGATGTCGACCATAACGAAGTAAGAACCCTGGGGAACAGTGTGCTGAAGACCGATCTTATCAAGGCCTGCCAGGAAGGTGTTCCGCTTGTGAGTGTACATTTTCTTCAGATCCTGATAATAGCTGTCAGGCATTTCAAGACCGACAACGGCAGCTTCCTGCAGTGGAGCAGCTGCACCGACAGTCAGAAAATCATGAACTTTTTTGGCACCCTCGATAACATCTTCAGGTCCAATCAGGTAGCCCAGGCGCCATCCGGTAATGGAGTACGTTTTGGAAAGGGAAGAGCAGCAGATAACGCGGTCCCGAATTTCGTCAAGAGCACCGGCGTATACATGCTGATACGGGTCAAAGACGATATGTTCGTAAACTTCATCCGTGATCAGATAGGCATCGTACTTATTGCAGAGCTGTCCGATTTGCAGCAGTTCTTCCCTTGTGAAAACTTTGCCGCATGGATTGCTCGGATTGCAGACAATAATCGCCTTGGGATGCTGCCGGAAAGCATCTTCGAGTACGTCCGGGTCATAATGGAACGTGGGCGGAATCAGCGGAACGAAGATCGGATCTGCACCGGAGAGAATGGCATCTGCGCCATAATTCTCATAAAAGGGTGAAAAGACAACAACTTTATCACCGGGGTTGCATACCGTCATCATCGCACTCATCATTGCCTCGGTGCCGCCGCAGGTGACGACGATTTCCGTATCCGGATTAATGGTACGACCATAAGCCCTGCCTTGTTTTCTGGCAAGTGCAGCGCGGAAATTTTCTGCACCAAAGGTGACAGAGTACTGATGAGGCCCCTCATCTGCAACCGCTTTCAGACGGTCAGTAATCGCCTTTGGCGGCGGAAAATCAGGAAATCCCTGAGAGAGGTTGATTGCGCCGACTTCATCACTGATGCGTGTCATGCGCCGAATGACAGAATCTGTAAATGTTTGAACCCGATGGGATAATTGAGGCATGATGTTCCTTCTTTCTATATTGTGCCTCTGACACTGCTGAGACTATGATAATACTTTAAAAACGGACCGTATGCCGGCCGTAAGCGCGTGTATTCTATCATAATAAGAAGACACCTGCAAGATAAATGCGACTGAGAATGAATAAAATATTCACTAAAACGTTCACTGGCACGAATAATTATGCATGAAAAGACTTGACGAAGGGAGATTGCTGCAGTAAAATTTCACCCGTCGGCAGAAACCGGCTAATTTGATAGTTTGAAAGAGGGTTAACTGATGAAAAAGTGGTTTGCGCTTGCACTGGCTTTGGTTATGATGCTTGGAATGACGTCTGCAATGGCTGACCGGCTTTCCGAGATTGCCGAGCGCGGCAAGGTTATGATTGCGACCAGTCCGGACTGGCCCCCGTATGAGTATATCGATGATGAGGGGAATACTGTCGGTACCGATGTCCTGATGATGCAGTATATCGCAGAGCAGCTTGGTGTTGAGCTCGAGATTGAGCCGATGGCCTTTGATGCCTGCCTTGCTGCAGTCGGCAAAGGATCTGTGGATATGTGCATTGCCGGCCTCACATTTGATGAGGAGCGTCTCAATGCCATGGATCTGACCGGTATTTACTGGAATGAAGGCGACCAGGGCCTGCTGGTCAAGAAGGGCGAGGGTGCGAATTACAACAGTCCTGCTGCCTTTGCCGGAAAGCATGTCGGTGCCCAGAACGGAACCAATCAGCAGATTATGGTTGAGGAACAGCTTCCGGATGCAACGCTTGAACTGGTAACCAAAATCCCGGACGGCGTCAATATGGTTAAGAACGGACGTCTGGATGCACTGGCTGTACCGAAGACCGTTTATGACAGCATTCTGGCTGAGAATGACGATCTTGAGATCGCTGAATTTGCCTTTGATTTTGAAGGCGGCAATTATATCGCATCTGTAAAGGGCGATGAAGCGCTTACTGCCAAGATCCAGGAGATTGTTGACACAATCAATGCCGAAGGTCTGTACCAGCAGTGGGTTGATCAGATCCAGATCGGAAAGTAATCTGAATAAATCCAATGGAATGCCAGCTTACAGCTGGCATTTTTTATTGCATAATGTTCAAATGTGAGTATGAAAAATCAGTCATCTGCCTTGATTCATTATGCATAATGATCTATAATCAAAATGGATAAGTAAATGGAGAACAGACAGAAGACGAACTGTTTCGCTTGCGATAGATTGGAGTAATTGGCATGCACATGCGGACCAAAAAGTGGGCAAAGCCTGAACTGGCAGCATGTCCATACTATTTGGATGAACCGTTTGAATGCCGTGGCAACTGGCGTTCGAAATTTGTAAAGGATCAGCCATTATATGTAGAACTTGGCTGCGGAAAAGGTGTTTCTACGGCACAGATGGTCTTTGACCAGCAGGACAGGAATTTTGTGGCAGTGGATATTACATCCAATGTGCTTGGAGACGCACGCCGCAATATTGAAAAACTTTATGGTTCCCAGCCTGTGGAGAATGTAATTCTTTCCCGTTTTGATATCTCCCGTTTTGACGAGTTTTTTGCGGGCGGGGATGCGGTCGGACGGATTTATATCAATTTCTGCAATCCGTGGACCAAACGCCCAAAGTATGCAAAGCGCAGACTGACACATACAAGACAATTGATGCAGTACCGGCATGCACTGGCTGACGATGGGGAAATCTGGTTTAAAACAGACGATGATACGCTGTTTGAAGAATCCATTCCCTGTTTTGAAGAAAGTGGGTTTGAACTGATCACTGTAATCCGGGATCTTGCGGTTACCGATTTTAAGCCAAACTACATCAGTGAACATGAGCAGATGTATCGTGACATGAATGTGCCGATCAAATTCCTTGTTGCAAGAATGCATCCGTTGGATGAAGCCGGGCAGATGAGGCATGATGCTGTCATTGAGGAAGTATCCAGACGGGAGAAAAGCGAAAGACAGCGCAAACGGGCAATGACGGGAGACGGATCCGGCAATGCCGAAGCAAATGGTCAGGAGGATAAATGATATGTTTGGAATCATTTATAATCCTGTATCCGGCGGTGGAACAGGGGAAACACTGGCAAAACAGGTGAAAGATGTATTGTCAGAACGCGGCCTGGATGGCAGACTGTATGCATCGACCGGTGTGGGCGATCCGGCAGTTGAGGCAAAGCGGGCGGTTATGGATGGATGCAATGCACTTGTATGCCTTGGCGGGGATGGAACACTCAGCGAAATCGTTGGTGAAGCGGTTTGTGGGAAGCTTCCACTGTATATTGTCCCATCCGGAACCGGCAATGATTTTGCCAGATTATTAAAACTGTCCAAGGATCCGCTGACTGCATTTGTTGAACAGCTTGACGGTACGCCAACAGCGACTGACTGCGGAATGATTAATGGGAAATACTTTATTAACATTTCAGGATCCGGCTTCGATGTTTCCGTGCTTGAAAAGACAGAAGAACTGAAAACATTTTATCCGGGAGAAAAGGCATACAGGAAAGCACTGCTGTCTGTGCTCAAAGACTACAAAGCTTTCGATGCGATGGTTTCAATTGACGGGGGACCGTTTGAACGAAAGCTTCTTACGATTATTGAGGTGGCAAACGGACAGTACTTTGGCGGCGGAATGCGGGTGGCACCGGATGCAAAAATCCGGGATGGTCTGTTTGATCTGATCATCATCCCCAGACTGCCCAAATCATCACTGATTTTTCTGCTTCCCTTGTTTTTGCTGGGCAAGCATGTTAAAGCCGGAATTGCAAAGCGGATATTTGCAAGACGGGTGACGATTCGTTCAAAGCAGATGACCGTCAATATAGACGGCAGACTTGAAAAGATGGATGAGGCCTCGTTTGAAATCCTGCCCGGTGCTTTGCTGCTGATGCAGCCAAAGACAGCAGCGGCATGGGAGTGAACTAAAATAGGGAGGATGAAACTATGCGGAAAATCTTGTTTTTGTTGGTTCTGCTGATGTTCATTACGGTCAGCGCTGCAGCGGAAACCCTGTATGTTGACAATCAGGAGGCAGATAAAACAGACCTGATGCGCCTCAATATGCGTTCACAGCCCAGTGCCGGCGGCTCAGTTATCGCTTCATTTTATACAGGTGCTGAGGTCAATGTTGTAGAACGGAGCACTGTCGTTGCAGCGCCCACGGAAGAACCCGCTGTCACGGAAAACCCGGAGGAAAGTGAGCCGGCCGGAGAAAATCCTGAGGAAACTCCTGAACCTGCACAGACTCCCTCTGAGACGGTCTCTTTTATTCGGGTTGAAATCGGCGGAATAGAAGGATACATGTCTGAAAAGTATCTGATTACTGCTGAAGAGGCGGAAGCCAGATATGGGAAAGACAGCTGGTTTGGCACATGCCGTGATGCAGAGGTGGATCTGACCGGTATGTGGCGGGACAATGTAAGTCTCATGTCTGATACCAGCAGCAAAGCCACTGTTGTTGGAAGCGCTGCATCCGGTGAAAAGATTCATATGGTAGGCATCGTGAACAGCTGGGCTTATGTATATAAGGATACAGAGGAAGGAAAGCTGTTTGGCTATCTTCCGATCGATGTTGTTACTGAGACGGGCGACCTTAAGGTTTATCTGATTTCAACAGCAAATGCAGATGCAAGGATACCGCTGTATGAGACACCGAACCAGAAGGGACGGATCAGTATGTCTCTCGGAAACGGAACGGCCTGTTTCATGCTCTTTGGGCGTGGCGAAGGTGAATGGCGCCGTATTCGTGTCGGCGGTGTTTCCGGATGGGTTTTTCCAAATAAAAAGAACAATCTCGCGCCTCTGGGAACAGCACCCCGAAGCAGTGTACCCTACTATCCTCTTGTCATGGAGACCAAAACGGATGCGCTGCTGTACAGCGAAGAGGGGGATAAGAGCAAGCCGTATATGACGCTGGGCAGTCAAATGAAAGTAGAAGTACTCGGTGAAAGTGAAGACTTCCTGTATGTCCGTACACTTATTGGAGGTGCCGGAGCATATGATAAAGGAGACTTTGGCTATATTTCACTGGATGATCTTTCACTCAGCGTTTCTACCAGTTCCATGGGTGTTGTACAGGCAGACGATGAAGATATGCCGGTTATCGTTTACAGCGGGCCAAATACAGGGTCCGGTATGCTCGGTGCACTGTGTGGCGGTGCACAGGTCAGACTGCTCGATTATACGCAGACGGATTTTGTGCGGATCGGTATGAATGATCTGACAGGATATGTTGAGAAAAAGTCCGTCCGGATTCTCACACAGAAGAATGATCCGGTATCTGACAGGATTGCCCAGCGCGGGACGGCAAAGCATGATATTCAGCTGTTGAATGAGCCCAGCACTCAGGGGACTGGAACAGCCGAGGCTGTATCTGGTGCCAGAGTTTATATGCTTGGCAAATTTGGCGACTGGATGTATATCAATGCAGACAGTACACCGAATCTGGATGTGACGCTTCAGAAGGAACAGACTGGTTTTGTCCGTGTGACGGATTTGAATGCACCTGCCAGCACAACACACCTGACTGCATCCGTAACCACTGATAAGGTCAACCTGAGGAGCATTGCGGATAAGACAGGGGATATTATCGGACGTGTGCGTCTCGGAGAAATACTCAGAATTACAGATTATGGCAATCAGTGGACCTGTGTGGTTACCCCAGAGGGGAAACGCGGTTATATTATGACAGAGTATTTGGATTTTGAATAAAGCGTATAATTTCTGTCTTGTTTTTGTCAGAATGGTAAAGAAATCATCCATTCTTTACAGAAGAACTGTAAAAGGAAGAGGAAAGCAGAAGCTTTCCTCTTCCTTTTTCTTGACATGTTTGACAAATATTCATGGAGAAAGCAAGCATTACAGGTGAAAAAGAGAAAAAATCTGACTTGCAGAAAGCGCGGAATCTGCGTATAATACGCCTCCGGTGGTTGGGGACCACCCATATTATTGGGAGGAATTCAATGAAAAAATTTGGTTATGTGCTGACAACTCCGGAAGAAAAGTCTTCACGTCTGATGGGAAATATGCTTAGCATTGCCTCAGGCTTTCGGAGCAAAATCAGTCTTGGCAATGACAGCCAGACGATGCCTCTTGCAGAAGCGCTTAAACATCGTTTTCTGGATCTGTCATGCGGGAAAAAGATTATGGTGACAGTTGAAGGTCAGGATGAAGAGGCGGCAGTCGCTGCGCTTCAGAATTACTGTGTCAGATGCATGTAACAATGAGGGGTACGCCCGGAGAGTTCTCCGGGCGTATTTTTTGTTGATCATTTTTTGCAGGAAAGCGCGCGTTACAAGCAGGGGGGAGAATCTTTCCGGCAGAGATGGAGATTTTGCCATCTCTTTTTTTACGGACGTACAAATGCGGATACTGGGACGGATACATGTTTTACGAAGGGAAATTAATCCGGTGGAAAGATCCTGTTCAGCGTAAGTCTTTTCACGGCCAAATGCATCCGGAGCAGACGGAGAATCCGGATAAATAGCCTGATTTCAAGGGAAGTTTCTGACTTTTTGGGAAAGGGTGTTGATTTATCATATTTATTGTGGTAAAGTAAACATGTCGGACTAGGGATTTCAATGAAGTAGAAAACCGACAGAGAAAAAACTCCAAGAAAGGGCAAGTATAATGGCGAACATTAATCTTGAAAAGTACGGAATTTCCGGTACAACTGAGATTGTTTACAATCCGTCTTATGAGTTCCTCTTTGAAGAGGAGACCAAACCTGGTCTGGAAGGTTTTGAAAAGGGTCAGGTCAGCGAACTGGGTGCTGTAAATGTTATGACCGGTATTTACACTGGTCGTTCTCCCAAAGATAAATTCATCGTTATGGATGAGAACTCCAAGGACACCGTATGGTGGACATCTGATGAGTACA
>JAFUHD010000284.1 GCA_017469025.1 Clostridia bacterium | reverse complement strand
GTTAATAAAAGCAGCCTCATTTGTCGTAGCGAGGAGTTGATGCTTTGATTCGTAGTCTTATAGATAATTATATGAGATAAAAAGTTGAGTAGGTGTCAGCTCAGCACCCCCACATGGATCGGCTTTTCTCGAAGCTGATTTGCGCCATTTTGCCATAAGTAAACCTCCTTAAAAGGAAAAGGTCATTATAGCATGAAAAAGTCCCAAGTGCACGGAATGATTTTTTCTGAATTTTATGACAACAGACGCCTTCCAGGTGTGCCAGACAGTTCCCGTACTGCCGTATATCTGTTTTCACAGCGGTATATTACCATGTTCCCGACGGCCTGCAGCATCCCTGTCCTTATGGCTCAGTCCCCGGAGTGCTCCAACGATCTTCCTGCGCGTTTCCTCGGGCAGGATTACCTCGTCTATATATCCGCGCTCCGCTGCAATATACGGTGTCATATATGCGGATTCGTATTCGTTTACAAGGCGTTCCCGTTCCGCATCCGGGTCCGGCAAGCCTTTCAGTTCTTTTCCATGCAGAATGGTTACAGCCCCTTCAGCGCCCATCACGGCAATCTGGGCAGTCGGCCACGCAAAGACGAGATCCGCACCAAGGCCCTTGCTGTTCATGGCGATATACGCGCCGCCAAATGCCTTCCGGAGAATCAGGGTAATTCTGGGTACAGATGCCTCCGCAAAAGCATACAGCAGTTTGGCGCCGCGGCGGATAATTCCGCCATGTTCCTGCTTTTTCCCGGGCAGAAACCCCGGAACATCGACCAGCACCACCAGCGGGATGTTGAAACAGTCACAGAAGCGGACAAAACGCGCGGCCTTTTCTGAGGAATCTATATCAAGTGTACCGGACATGCAGCGGGGATTGTTTGCAACAATGCCGATGGTATCCCCATCCATTCTGCAAAATCCGATCACCATGTTGCGGCTGAAATCTTTCTGAACTTCAAGAAAAGAATTTCTGTCTGTTATACAACGAATGACATCCCGGATTTCATATGCCTGCCGCTGATTGTCCGGAACAATATCCTCAAGTTTCCGGCTTTCATCCGTACTGAGTGTCCGGACAGACGGTGGACATTCGGCTCTGTTCTGCGGCAGATAGCCAAGCAGCGTCTTTACACCGTCAAGACAGCTTTTGTCATCATCAAAAACAAAATGCGCCACACCACTCTGTCCTGCATGTACAGCTGCCCCGCCAAGTTCCTCAGCTGTGACATTTTCGCCTGTCACCACATTTACGACTGCAGGTCCGGTAATAAACATATTCGCCGTGGATTTCGACATGAAAACAAAATCCGTAATAGCCGGAGAATAGCATGCACCGCCTGCACACGGTCCAAGGATCACGGAAATCTGCGGGATGATTCCGGACATTTTCGTATTCCGGTAAAAGATGCCGCTGTATCCGTCCAGCGAGCTGATTCCCTCCTCAATCCGCGCCCCGCCTGAATCGTTAATACTGATGTACGGCGCCTTCATCTTTATGGCAAGATCCATAATATGGCAGATCTTCTGTCCATGGCGCTCCCCAAGTGTACCGCCGATCACCGTAAAATCCTGGGCAGCTACGCAAACCGGCCGTCCCCCAATCGTCCCCCATCCAGTCACCACACCATCGCCCGGGCGCCGTTTTTCATCCATGCCATACTGATGCTCCCGTGATTCCATAAGCGACTCAATTTCACAAAAAGAACCCCTGTCAAGGAGATACTCTATCCGTTCACGGGCAGTTAACTTGCCACGGCCGTGCTGGGACTCGACTTTTGCTTCTCCCCCGCCGGCAGCAGCCCGTGCCCTCCTTGCATTTAATTCATTTCTGAAATCCGGTTTCCACATGGAATAAAGTACCTCCGTAAACAGCTGTCCGGGGCCTTGCGGCCGGAATTGATACAGTATCGTATAAAAAATCCAAAAACGACATAATACAGAATATAGTGTCCATTTTTAGATAAAAAATTTCAAATTATCCAGAATAACTAACCATAAACAAACTTAATCTATTTCAGTTTCTCCAAAATAGGTCTTGTGGGAGAATAGCACAAGATACATCTTTTTTCAAGTACCAGATTCACCGTTTCATACGGAACCGGTATGGGGCAGACATTTTTAACACCCGTTGTTTTTTGACAATATGCTCCACATCAGCTGGTTTTGTGCGCAGTAAACTCCCGCTGCAAAGAGACAGATGCCTTCATTTACATGCCGCTGTCTTCGTCATCATGTTTTTCTGCTGCCGTGACTTGACAGACTGGCATTTCGCATTATGGTATATCATTTAGCAAACTGCATTTTAAGTCTCTTTTAAGCATTCACATGTAAAATACATTCAAAGTTCCAAAAATGGTTCCAGCCCTGGTTCATCTCCATCATGTTGATTACAGCGTAACGCTGTGACATGAGATTGAAAACCAGGATCCGGAAAATGATCTCCTGAAAACTGGGGCATTCTGCCACAACAGAGTTTACCTTCGTATTAAACAGTATCATTCCCTCTCCTGTCCACTCATATTGCAGGGATTGGGAAGATTCGTACTGAACATGTGACAATTTGACAGTTATATACGCCTCAGAACAGTATAATAGCGGGTAATTATCTGATACCTGTCAGCCCTGCATTGACGGCCCATTTGAAAGCAGCAATTATGCGTGTTCGAATATGCCACAGCAGACGGCCTGGTCTCTTTAATGACAGCCAAATACTTTGCGAAAGATTGTAAGTACAATCCATTTAATGCTGAGAAAAAGGCTGTCTCCCGCAAAGACATTCAGGTGCAAAGCACCGGGTGTCAAAAGCGGGCAAACGCAGTCGGTACGAAACCGAAAGCCAAACTGTTACCCTCAAAGGAGATGGATACGTAGTGAATATTGCCATCATTGACGATGTTGCGGAAGATCGTCTGCGCCTCGAACAGGTACTTCTGGATTACAGAAAAATCCACCAGCTTGATATGATTTTTTGTCATTTTACAAGCGGAGAGGCAATTTTGCAGAATTATCGTCCCTTTCAATATGCTGTCATCTTTCTGGATATCTTTATGGCAGACATGTCTGGTATCGAAACAGCGAGGATCATTCGCGAAATGGACGATGACGTTTCTATTGTTTTTCTGACAGCAAGTGAAATACACCGATCAGATGCCTTTTCCCTGTTTGCCTCTGCTTACCTGAGCAAGCCTGTTTCATCTGACCGGGTTTTCAGGACTATGGATCACCTGCTCAGGCTGAAAACGCAGGATGGACAACGCATAAATATCTCATACAACCGGCAGGATTACAGTCTGAGGTGTGCAGATATTGTCTCTTTGGAGAAAGGCGGCAACTACATGTTCATTGCCGACCGCAATGGACAAACCTACAGGACACGCATGACTTTTTCCGAAGCAGAAAACCTCGTGGACAGCCGGTTTCTGGTTCTTATGAAGGGCCTTATGGTCAATATGGACTTTATTCAGCAGATTAAAGATAATCAGTGCATGATGCTTGACGGTTCTGTCTTTCCGTTACATATAAAAAAAAGCAGAGAACTGCGTCAGCAATGGTTAAACTACAAGTTTGCTTCCATTCGCGGCAAAATGAATGTTCCGGAGCATAATTCCTGATGCTGAGCATCTTCATTTCCTATCTGGTTATCATTCCTTCTTCCTTTCTCTGTTATATTCCAATGAAGGAACAGAAGAAGCATGGAACGGTACCAACACTGATTTATATCTGCGCATTGCTCCTCACCATCATTTTATGTGCAGCATATCTGACAGTCCGTCTTGATCTCAGAGAAAATGATCTGTTGCTTCCAATCTTCGTAGTAAGCCTCATCGTTTACAACTTCAGTCTCAATGTACCATTTGCAAAAACGGCTACAGTCTTTTCCGTAGTTGCAGCGCTGATGTCCATTATGGCCAATTATGCTGCTTTTATCGGCGGCATTCTGGGAATTCCCATCGGAATGAGCACTTATTCTGTATGGTTATCCGTAATCCACCTTGCCATATCCAGTCTTGCCGCCCTGCTTCTTGCGGTTCCGTTCTCAAAATACGGAACAAAACTGATCGCACAGTATTCCGATTCAAAAAGCTGGTATGCCATCACATTTTTCTCTGTAACCATTCTTTTGATCAATCTGGTGCTCCGTCCGATAGAATATGATCTGTTTGTTGATCACCAGCTCCTGCCGCCTTTGTTCATTCTGATTACCGGTCTTCTGCTGGTATGGATGCTGGGAATTCTTGCTTTCTATGCCGCTATTACAGACACGCTGAAATCTGCCAAAATGGAAGAGCGCAACAGGCTGCTGGAGTTGCAGGAAAAACAATACCTCTCGCAGCAAAGATATATCCGGGCATCCGAAAAAGCCCGACATGATTTCATGCACAGCGTCCGTACACTTACGGAACTGTATGATGCGGGCGATATAGATTCTGTCGGTGAATATCTGCATCAGTATGTTCATGCCATGCCGGCATCCGATATAAAATCCTACTGCAACAATAATGCCGTCAATGCGCTGCTTAATTTCTATGAGCACATAGCCATACAATACAGGATCAGCCTGACCCTTCATGTTAACCTGCCGGACAAGCTCCCGATTTCCGATGTCGATCTGTGCAATATGATCGGAAACATTCTTGAAAATGCGGTCGCTGCCTGTCAGAAGACTGAGGAACGCTTCATTCAGCTTTCCCTGCTTGTAGAAAAGAATACTCAGCTGTATATCGTCTCAGTCAACAGCTTTAATGGAATCATCCGTAAAGCATGTGGCCGCTATTATTCAACAAGCCACAAGGGGCAGGGAATCGGCCTTACATCCATTGCCTCTACTGCAGAGTCCTACAATGGTGTTGCCCAGTTTTCCTATGAGGGAGACAGATTTTACTGCAACATCGCCATTCCGATCGTCTGACCGAATCATTTTCCCCACAGTCAACAGACTGCAGCTGCTTCATCCTGGTCAGTACAGTCTGATACTGAATATTTAAAGGTCTGGCATACGCCAGACCTTTAAAATTGCAGAGATGATCTTCCGGATAGAAAAAGTCCTGCCGCAATCAGGCGGCAGGACTTTTAAGCGCATCAGCGCCTGATGCGAATGGTCTTCACTTCGAAGGTATGGAAATGCAGCGGAACACAGCCGTCCGTCAGTTCAAGCTCACTTTGAGCGTTTTCGAGCATATCCGTCACGTAGACATGCTTTGCCGGAACATTGATTCTGAGACAGCACGCGGTATCCGCGCGCTTTGCTTCATAGAGACGCAGGATAATGTCTCCACTGCCATCTTCCGCCGGTTTCACGGTATCAATGAACACATTGGGTGCAGACACACTGAACGCGCTGAACGGCGCACAGATACCTGCAGCCGCCTGCATCGGAACATTCAGCTTGTACGCCTCCTGTACGACAGGTGCATCCATGAACGGTCCATCCCAGGCAAGGAATGCGTATGTAAACGCCTGATGTCCATTATCCGCACGCATTTCAGGCGAAGCTGCCGCGCGCAGAAGCGTCAGCTGGAGTGCATTTCCGTTCATGCTGATGCCGTACTTGCAGTCATTGAGCACTGCCGCGCCGTGACTCTGGTCCGCCAGTGCGCTGTAACGCTGGTTGCATACCTCAAAGCGGTCCGAATCATACAGGCGGGAACGGTGCGTCGGACGGTTCATATAACCAAACTGAATTTCATTAATGCCTTCAGTTGCCTCAACGTCTACCGGGAATTCCACTTTCAGAAGACGGTGCAGTTCATGCCAGTCAACCTCTGTTACAAAGTCAAGGCGTGCACTTCCGGCCTCAAGAACGATGTCCTGTTCAAATGTCGAATTCTGAATCGTCCGTTTCACATGCAGAGAAGCCTTGTATCCGTTGTTTTCGCGGATTTCAATGCATACCGGTTCATCCAGGGCAACCGGCTGCAGAATGTAGTTCGAATCAATATCCCATGCATCAAACAGACGCGGAACATCTTTGTACATGAGAAGATGGTTCATGGGACCACTGGCGAACTCACGCCCGGATTCCTTATTTACAAAGGAGATCACCTCACCGCGGGCATTGACCGTTGCGTGCACAAGCGCATTTTCAAGGATGTAGTCTCCATTGCAGAGGGTTACACAGACAGCCTGCTGTGCAGGTTCCACAGACGCCGGCCGGAGCGAAACAGCGCCACAGGCCGGTACCGTCACCAGCGCCTCAATGCCATTCCTGCCCTGAATCGTCGGAACCGATTTTCCATCCGTGGTTTCAGCGCCTGCCGCAAAGCATTCCGGCAGTTGAACGAGACCGGTCCTCTCAAAGCTCAGTGAGTTGAATACCGTAACACCCTCGCCCTCAGCCAGCTGGGCAAACGCATCGTTTCTGACCGCTTCTGCTTCGGAAATGATCCACCTGTGATCACGCCTTGCGTCTTCATAGACCCTGGCAATGGACGAACCAGGCAGAATATCATGGAACTGATTCAGCAGCAGCTTTTTCCATGCAGCATCCATCCGTTTGAGCGGATATTCATGGCCGGCAACCATGGCCATGGTTCCCCACATTTCCGCTTCGCGCAAAGACAGTTCGGATTTCCTGTTGCCTTTCTTAATCGCCGCCTGAGACGTAAAGACGCCGCGGTGCGCAGAGAAATACAGTTCGCCGACATATGTATGTTTCGGACCGCCTTTGGCCTCCATATCCTGGAAGAATTCAACCGGTCCTTCCATCTTCACTCTCGGCATTCCCTCAAGATCCGTTTCGCGAAGGAGATATTCAATATGGTCGCGGGTCGGTCCGCCGCCGCCGTCTCCGTATCCATACGGGAGCAGGAACGCATCCAGATCGCGTTTCTGAACGCGCTTTTTCCAGGTCTCGCAGATTTCCTTCGGATCGGTCCGGTAGGTATAACTGGTCGGGAGGAAACTGTCAATGGTGGACCCGTCAGCACCCTGCCAGGTAAAGTAATGATACGGGAACTGATCACCTTCGTTATAGGACCAGAAGATTTTCTGAGTCACCAGATACTTGACGCCGGTCTGGCGCAGAATCTGCGGAAGTGCGGCTGAATAGCCAAAGGTATCCGGAAGCCAGAGTACGACGGAATCCACACCGAAAACATCCTTGAAGTACCGTTTTCCATGCAGCACCTGACGGACCAGCGATTCACCACTGGTCATATTGGTGTCCGGTTCAACCCACATTGCGCCTTCCGGAATCCAGCCGCCCTTTTTCGCTGCCTCGCGGATCCGTTCAAACAATTCAGGATAATGTTCCCGGCACATCTCATACGCTGCCGGCTGACTCTGCAGATAGCGGTACCCCGGATAACGCTCAATCAGGCGGAGCTGCGCTGCAAATGTACGGCTGGTCTTGCGATGCGTCTCGGCCATGGGCCACAGCCACGCAAGATCCAGGTGGGCATTTCCTATGGCGTAGAAGACAGGTGCTGTTGAGCCGTTCACCGCATCAAGTGCCGGCCTGAGGGCTTCACGTGCAGCTTTGTAGCTTTCAATGCGTGCCTCAAGCGGCTGCTCGAAGTCGATAATCAGTGTAGCCTCCTGCAGGGCAGATGAGACTTTGTCCGCGCGCAGGCTTTCCGGATCCAGCTGGTCACCAAGGAGCATCAGCGTATGCATATCCATATACAGCTGATACGCATCCTCATTCCAGATCCCATAGGTCATATGACCGAGTACCGAGCGCTCTCCTTCCTTGAGCGGATCCGTATAACTGCCCGGAAGCACAGGGCCTGTCGCACATCCGCCCAGCTCACTCTGAGGGAAGAAATGACCGGCGTATGCCTCAATAAGCAGATCATACTGTGCGCCCGCCTCTGCACAGGGCGTCAGGAAATTATCCTCGATATAGTGGTGCGGAACATGAACCCACTCGGCACGGCGCGTTCCAAAGGAACGTCCATTCACAAACAGTGTTGATTCACCGCCGGTCTGAAGGTCCATGGCAATTGCCTTTCCCGCTGCGCTGTCCGGCAGCACAATCCGGCTGCGCATCCAGCAGTACTCCCAGGTATGCCCCCATCTGGTTCCTTCCGCCATAGGCGCAAAACATCCCCTGGATGCATCCTCAGGCGTCAGATGATCCATCGTCATGAAAGCTTCTACTTCAATGGGACCGAGCGGCAGATAGAGATCCTTTTTGAGCGTCTCTATCCAGTGTCTGAGTCTTGCCTCCCACTCAGAATGCATATACTTCATGTATTCAGCTCCTTTAATGACATAGTCGTGCTTTCGGCACCGTATCAATCGCAGTTGTCATGATTTGACAAACCAGCATGAAATGCTGGGCCATCTCCTTTAATGACATAGTCGTGCTTTCGGCACCGTATCAATTGCAGTTGTCATGATTTGACAAACCAGCATGAAATGCTGGGCCATCTCCTTTAATGACAT
>JAFUHD010000283.1 GCA_017469025.1 Clostridia bacterium | reverse complement strand
GCAGCGAGGCAGATAGTGACGGTTGCCGTCAGCATCCACTTCGTAGGTCAAACCTTCCATGCCCCAAACGTACAGATCCTGCGCTTCTTCGCTCATCGCATAATCAAGGAACTTGATAGCCAGTTCAGCGTTGGCTGTCTTGGCATTGATGCCGAAGATGCTGGAAACCGGGTTGCGTCCGACATAGAATCCTGCATGCTCGCCGCTCAGCGGAGCCGCGCCTGCAATGATGCCGACAGTGCCGTCATAGTTCGGATACTGGGCAGAGTACAGTGTGCTCATCTGCCAGCTGTAATCGAAGGTTGCGCCAGTTCCATCATTGGCACAGCGGGAGGTAATCTGGTCACGGTTGAGAGAGGTGAATTCGGTTTCGAGGAGACCCTCGTTGTAGAGACCGTTCAGGAATTTGAGGTAAGCCTTGTAAGCATCCGCTTCATAGGCTGCATAATGCACTTTGCCCTCATCATCTGCATAGAAACCGGAAACAAGATCAAGTCCGAAAGCCGGTCCGAAAGCGTACGGCAGGAACGCGGACTGCATGGACATCGGAACTTCGTCCTTTTCACCGTTGCCGTTCATATCCTGCTCGGCATAAGTGCGAAGCATGGCAGCAAAATCGTCAAGCGTAGCAGGCACAGCAAGTCCGGCCTTTTCGAGCCACGGCATATTCAGCATAAGAACAGGCTGATAGTTGTTGGTAACAACTGTCTGCGGTACATAATAGATGTGTCCGTCAACAGCAGTCAGCATTGCCTTGATGTTCGGATTCTCTTCAAGGAACTTTGCATAGTTGGGCATGATGTCCATGTGCTCATCGAGCGGTACAAACATACCGGTGGACAGGTAGATCATATTGGTGTCAAGATCAGGAAGCTGGATGATGTCCGGCAGGTCCTGACCAGAGGCAAGCATCGGGCTGACAGAATCTGCATAGACAGTCGGGTCAATCAGGTTCCAGTCAATTTTGACACCCGCGCGGCTTGAGATCTCATTAAGCAGGGTTGCGTTTGACAGATCTACGGTAGAATACCAGGAATTCATTGCCAGGATGCTGACGCTTGCGCCGTCTTCCGTTGTAAGCGGCAGTGCACTCAGGGACTCGGCAAATGCCGGAACCATGAGCGTCAGAGCCATCATCAGAGCCAATACCATAGAGAGCATTTTCTTCATTGTGAGGGTCTCCTTTCATTTTATGCAAAGCGCTGTCGCGCATATTGCCGTTATCCTTTCACAGCCCCAAGCATGGTGCCGCTGACCAGATACTTCTGGACAAAGGGGGTAATGCAGAAGATCGGAAGCGTCGCCAGGACGATGCACACATACCGGATCTTGAGCGTATTCTGGGCAGCAGCTGCTGCACCGGTTGTTCCTGCCTGTTGGAGAATTTCCGAGGAAGACAGGATGAGCACGCGGCGCAGGAACATCTGCAGCGGCTGCAGCTGTGCCTTCCCCAGGTACAGCATGGCATTGAAGAAGTCATTGTAGCGGGCAACCGCATAATACAGCGTGATGACTGCCAGCGTGGGTTTAATCAGCGGTACCGCAATGTGGAGCATCATGTAGAAATCATTGGCGCCTTCAAGTGAGGCATTCTCAAACAGATCCGACGGCACATTCTCCATTGCCGAGCGGCAGATCATCATGTTGTAGGTACTGATGAGCACCGGCAGGATCATGGCAAGACGGCTGTTATACAATCCAAGTGCAGTCACAACCATGTAGGTAGGAATCAAACCGCCTGAAAAATACATGGTGAAAGCGACAAAGAAATTGAGCTTGCGACGCAGGAAAAACTGTCTGCGGGACAACGGATACGCGCCAAGACAGGTAAAAACCACATTGGCCAGCGTCCCGAAAATGGTGTAAATAAAAGTATTCTTGTAAGAGATC
The DNA here is from genome assembly GCA_017469025.1 of Clostridia bacterium. Lineage (GTDB taxonomy): Bacteria > Bacillota > Clostridia > Christensenellales > Aristaeellaceae > Ventricola. The sequence continues at coordinate 8,760 of JAFUHD010000283.1, read as the reverse complement.
CACAGCTGGTCATACTGCGTGACCATGTGGAACGCATCCATTGAAAGACCTTTCGGCAGCAGCATGACTTCGCCCTTGGCAACCGCTGTTCCGTCGCTGATCGACACCGAAACGACATACAGGAACGGGAACAGTGTGATCACTATGGCAAACAGCACCAGAACAAGAATGATAATATCGAGAACCTTATCCTGCAGTGATTCGGAAAGAAACGAATCCGGGCTGCGGTATTCATGTGCTATTTTTTGCTGCATGTTTTTCCCTCCTTTAATGACATAGTCGTGCTTTCGGCACCGTATCAATTGCATTTGTCATGATTTGACAAACCAGCACTAGGTGCTGGGCCATCTCCTTACAGCACTTTGTGCCGGTCTGTATCTCACCAAAGCGACGAACCGGTCACCCTGCGTGCCAGGAAATTCGAACTGACTACGAAGACAAACCCGACAGCGGAATAAAACAGGCCAACGGCCGAAGCATAGCTGAAATTGTGGCTCTCTATGCCCTGCCGGTACACATATGTGGAAATGACATCTCCTGTTTCATAGACCGCAGGACTGTACATGAGATAGACCTTTTCGAAACCTACATTCAGCAGATTTCCAAGTGTCATGATCAGCAGCAGAATAATGGTTCCGGAAATCATCGGAATAATCAGATGGATGATCATCTGCCAGCGCGAGGCACCGTCAACACGCATCGCCTCATAAAGCGACGGGTCAATTCCCATGATCGCCGCGACAAAGATGATTGAATTGAAACCGAAAGTCTGCCAGGAACCGGAGATGACATACAGCTTTCTGAACCAGGATGGATTGCTCATAAAATTGATGGGTTTGCCGCCAAACTTTGTAATGATCTGATTGACAATACCGTTTGACGGAGACAGAAAGTTGGTCATCATGCCGACCACGACAACTGTGGAAATAAAGTACGGCAGATAGGTTATGACCTGTGCTGTTTTGCCGAAGGAAGCGCTGCGCAGCTGGGAAATGGCAATCGCAAAAATAATGGGAATCGGAAATCCAAAGATCAGTGAATAAAACGACAGAAGAAATGTGTTGCGGATCAGACGCCATGCAAAAACGGAGCCAAAGAACTGTTTAAACCATTTGAGCCCCACGAAAGGACTGGTAAACAGACCTGCAAATCCGCTGCCCATTTTGAAGTCTTCAAATCCCATCAAAAGACCGACCATCGGCAGATAGCAGAAAATGATATAGTAAGCTGCAACCGGTGCAAACATCACAAGCAGATATCTGTCCCGGGAAACCAGCTGTCCGATGCGTTTCTTCTGCTCCATCGTATCCCTTCTCTCATGAATCGTTTGTTGTTGGCCCAAGTATATTTTTCTGCACAAAAAAAGACAAGCATCAATTTTTCTGGTGCAAAAAAAATGATGCCTGCCTTGAAACTATTCCGTTATTTCGATGTTTTTATGTCTGTCCAAATGTGCCGTTTATCCTCTGTAGTCACTCGGATTGACACCCATCACCGTCTTGAAGTTTCTCCGGAATGTCAGCACATTGGTGAATCCGCACGCCTTTGAAATTTCCTCAAGAGAAGCTTCTCCCGTCCGCAGCATTTCTGCTGCCTTTCGGATCTGGCAGTCCCGTACATACTGCAGAAAATTGGTTCCAAACCTGCGCTTGCAGACCACACCGACCAGTCTCGTACTGATCCCGAAATGATCTGCCACGCCAGTCAGGGAAAGTTCCGGATCTGTCAGGTGCGCATTGATGTAGGTGCATACGCTCTCCTCCACATCTGTTTCCCCTGCTGTATCCGTATTATCCGCATACAGAGCCTGCGCCTGACAGAGAACCCTGCGGTAATACTCAAATGCTTCCTCTGCGGTAAACGGCATCTCCATCCGCTCAATGCGCATGGTCGTTGTGGACAGGGAGGATACCGTCCTCAGCGCAGAACGGACACTCAGATGCAGATCCTCCACCAGCTGAATCACCGCTGCCGGAGACGGATCCCGCCGTTTCAGATTTTCTTCATAGAGTGCATTCAGGAACCGGTCAACCTCTGCTGCGTCTCCGCTTTTCAGTGCTTTTGTCAGCTGTTCTGCTGCATCATGCGGATATCTGCACCCGCTAAGCTCTGTCAGTTCTTCAAAGAAAAAGACACTTCCGCGTCCACCCGTTACAATCTGGGAAAGCGCATGATCTGCATCTTCCATCGCATCCCGGAGTCCCTGAATGCTGGATGCAGTTGTTCCGACCCCCAGTGTCAGATGCGTATTTGCATCATCCACCGCTTCCCCGAGTTTTCTGAAAAGCTTCTGATAGATGACCCCGCTTCCCTCTTCATCATCGCTGGACAGCAGTACATACACCTGATTCAACTGTTTGACATGAACAAACAGCACATGCGACTCATTGCTCATCTGTCTGCAGATTTCCCGAAGCAGCGCATGAATATCGCTGTATCTGGCTTCACCGCCTTCTTCCGTCTGAATATTCAGTACGGCAGGTACGAGAAAGGCATGATGGAATGCGGGATCGATATCCAGCGAAACCTCTTTCTGCTCGGAAATCAGCTGATGCAGCGCACCCTGACGTGCATACGGGGACATCGTGACAACCTGTTCCCGATAGCCGTTCCGCTCACCGATCAGGCTGGAGATTGAGGCGTAAATCTGCTCCATTTCATCCGCATTGCCTTCTTTTCCCCGCCATGCCTCCACCATCTGCCCGATACTGAAAATCGGTGTGGAATACCGTATGGAAAGACCATATGTAATCCCGACAAACAGAAGTCCCAGAATCAGCACCAGGAACAGGGGCAGCATGGCTGTCAGCACCATGGCGGCCTTAAAATGCGATTCCGGCAGATAAAGCCGGTATGTAAGATTCTGTCTGGCCAGCGACGGCGCCTCGAACATCTCTCCTTCGCACTCTCCGCTGCAGAACAGCTGCCGCTTTCCTGAAACAATCTCAAAGCCGGCGGCACCGGCCAGATATTCAGTCAGCATCTTCTCCAGACTGTTCACCTCAAGGAGCACCAGGATAACACCTTTGGCTGATCCCACCGTTCCGGACGTATAGTTGTCTCCGTAGATCAGGTACGTCTTGTCCAGCACGATGGCTGTCTGTTCTTTTGTATTCAGCAGCTCGTTCACTGAGGTGACCATCAGCATCGGCGCGCGTTCCAGCAGCTCTATGCTGCTGTCAAGATAGGTCACCGTTCCGGGCAGAAACAGCCTGTTGTCCCCCTGGAACCCAAGCATGACCGTATACACGTTCATATTGCTGCTGGCGCCTTTAATGCGCGACAGTTCCCCCAGAATACGGTACAGCTGCAAGGAATCAATCTGGGTATGTCCCATATAGGCCTGCAGGATTGTCCGGCACGTTTCCGACGTATTGATGCTGTTGCACAGGCTCTGAGCCGTAATCATCTGCTGATCCATTACCGTTTCCAGCTGCTGTACCTGCTGGGCAGCTTTCTCCCGCAGAATCCGCTCATTGTTTGAATTGTACGACTGGAAATACCAGATGGCATACACAGACAAAAAGACCAGAATGACTGCCAGGTACGAAAAGAACAGCCGTCTGAATGTCCGGCTTTCTATAAAGGAAGCTTCTTTCCCTGACGCTTGCACGCATATTCCCCGCTTTCTGCACTTGTCAAAGCAATTTGCCTGATGTATGATTTCCATCAGCCGGATTTCTCTCCCTGTTCTGGCATCCGCCTGTTCGGATGCCCCTGTGACTTCCCCGTTTCCTCCGGACACATACCGTGTTCAAACAGGGAATCGTGTTCTCCGCGGTTCATCACAAACAGGCTGCAGAAATCCAAAGACCAATACATGCTTCAGCATATCTGCTGACAGCCTGGCTTCTGCCATTAAGGAGGTAAATTCATGGAACGTTTTGCCTGGAAAGGCCGTATTCTGCCCGGAATGCAGGCCGAATACAAACGCCGTCACGATGAAATCTGGCCGGAAATGCGCCAGCTGCTCAAGGATGCCGGCATCTCAAACTACAGCATATGGAGCGACGGCAGCGACGTCTTCGGATACTACGAGTGCGAAAAAGGCATCGAGTATGCTGAACGTGTTCAGGCGGGCAGCCCGATCGTCGACCGCTGGAATGAGTATATGAAGGATGTTCTTGACCTGCAGATGGATCCGGAAACAGGTGCCCAGCCAAAGCTCCGTCAGATGTTCTTTCTTGCTTAAATATTCCGGTGTATTTTATCATATCTATACAATCGACCGCAACCACCGCCTATATTTTTTGACTGTTAGTCTGTTAAAGCAGTCGAAGCGACCGAAAGTCTGTTTATGCCACGTGAAAGGAACCCCGGATTTCCGGAGGTTCCTTTTTCCCTTTTATTTGCAGGCTTTTTTGGCTTTTCTCCACTCACTCGGCGTCATACCGGTGTTTTTTTTGAACAGATAACTGAAATAATGTGCATCATTGTATCCAGACTCTAAAGCAATCTGAGATGAACGAAGTTCCGTTGCTTCGAGCAGTTCTTTTGCCTTTCCCATGCGCAGACCTGTCAGATACTGTGTAAACGTAATGCCTGTTTCCTGTGCAAAGACCGTGGAAAAATGGCTCTGGGACATGTGTACGGCATCTGACACATCTGAGAGCATAAGATTTGGATCGGTAAAATGCGTGCTGAGATATGCCCTTCCCTGATCAACAGGTGATTCACGGTATCCATATCCTGCATTATCCCTGTACACAATTGCCCGTCTTATAATATCCAGCATATGCTCAAATCCGGTCTCCATTTCACAGTGAAGAACATCTTCCATGATTTCCCGTCCCAGCACTGTTTCCGGAACACCGCCGGCATCCTGCACGATCTTCTGGGCCGATATCAGTGCTGCAATCCTGAGATAGCCCTGGGCCAGGGATGGCTCCAGTGCGGACGCATACTCCATCAGGATCGGTTCAACCTGTTCAGCATTTGCATACTGCAGGCGCTCATAGATCGGACTCAAATCCCGCTCTGAGACGGGTTTCGTCCGGCTTTCAACTTCTCCCTCGCCAATGATTCGTCTTGGACTGTGCGTTTCTGCCATAACAAGATGGCGAAGATGGCGCGCGCTCTTCATCGACTGGCGGACTGCATAAAAATCATTCACCGGCCGCCCGATACACAGCAGAAGCAGTTCATGTCCACTGAGTTCGGGCAGACGAATCGCAGAGGCAGCAAAGGAATACGCACGCTCCTCTACATCCTGTTCATTGTCTCCAAGCACCAGTGCCCTGGCCCCTTTCGGTGAACCGCACACATACACCGTTCCACCGCTGTGTTCTGCAAGCGCATTGAGCGCTGCCCGCGTATTGATCCGCATTTCACTCGCACCGTCAAACGCGATATCAATGACGCTGTAATACCCTGCTGTAAGATTGACACCGAGTTCCCGCATCTGTGCCAGAAGCAGTTCGTCCTCATACCGTTCCCCTTCCTCTGTGAACAGTGAGGCCAACAGTTTGTCCTTTACAAATGCATTCCCGGATACGACGCGTCCACGAAGATCTGCCATATGTTCCCGCAGCCGCTGTTCCTCCAGCCGTTTGTCACGAATCTTTCCAAGCGCGCGTTCAAGTTCCTGTGCTGTCACCGGTTTGAGCAGGTATTCCTGAACCCCCAGTGAAATCGCTTCCTTTGCATAGGAGAAATCATCATACCCGGACAGAATGATGATGCTGATCCATGGCATGATTCGGCGGACTTCTCTGCAAAGGGCAAGTCCGTCCATAAACGGCATGCGGATATCTGTCAGCAGTATTTCCGGATTCAGGTCACGGATCATCTGCAATGCCATCTCACCATCCGGAGCCTCTCCGACCAGCTGATATCCTTTTTCATCCCACGGAAATGAGTTTCTCAGATTTTCCCGGATGGCTATTTCATCATCTACCAGAAAGACGTTCATCATTTGACAGCTCCTCCATTGTCATCATGGGTACTTCAAACGAAACACAGGTTCCACCAGGACCGGACTCAATGGTCAGACCATCCGGTTTCTGGTAATACAGCCGGATCCGCATATCCACATTCCGCAGACCAAATCCGGTCTGCTTTGGATCCCAGGCTCCCATTACGGTTACGGGTTCCGCCGCAAGCATCCTCCTGACCTCGGACAATTGCATCTCATTCATGCCTTTTCCCTGATCCCGTACCGCAAAATGCAGTTTTCTGTCCCTGCACTCGGCGGTAATGGAAATTGCACCACCGCCCCGCTTCGCTTTAATGCCATGATACAGTGCATTTTCTACCAAAGGCTGTAAAAGGAACTTGACCATCATGCAGTTTTCTGCCTGCTCCGGCACATCTATTGAGTACGTCAGGATGTCCCTGTAGCGTGTCTGCTGAATGCTCAGATATGCAGCAACATGCTGAATCTCCTGCCGGACCGGAATCCAGTCAGCCCCCGCAGACAGCGAAATTCTGAAGAAATCACTCAGTGTCTTTGTCAGCCTGATAACAGCTTCCTCATTCCCGGATTCTGCCTGCCAGATGATGGTATCCAGCGTATTGTAGAGAAAATGCGGATTGATTTGTGCCTGAAGGGCTCTCAGTTCCGATTTGGCCAGACTGGTCTGTTCCTTGCGGATCTGTGCGATCAGTGTTTCCAGCTGATCCGCCATAACATTGATCTGCTTTGCCAGATTCCTGAACTCCTCTTCCGCCATTTCAGGCACACGGTGCATAAGATTTCCACCTGCGATTTCCCGTACAGCGCCTTCAAATTCCAGAATAGACGCATTGAAGGCATCTGCCACGCGAGTGATCGTCCGCTTTGTCCTGATCTGCGAAAAAAGCACCACAAGGATCTCCGCAACGATGGCAAAGAGCATCATCTGCCTCAGTCTGGCACCCGTCTGCGTCGCACCATTGATCTGAATCGTAATGAATGCATCCAGCATTTCATTGACCAGTTCGCCGACATCCCGGACTTCATCCACAATGCCTTCAATCTGCAGAATTGGAATTCCCTCCGCCATGCCGTCACGGACCTGGTAGGCATACTGCTCCAGCGTTTCCATGGTGCGTCCGGCAACGCGAAGCTGAAGCTGCCCTTCTCCACTGGTTTTCTGCATCAGCTGATTCAGCGTTTCGAGGATTGCGCCTATGGATCCTTCCACACTGCTCTCCTCAAAAGAAAGCCTGCCGGCCGCTACAGAAAACAGCTGTTCCGGGATTGTCGTTCCAACCGGTTCCTTAAGTGTTGCAGCCATATTCATGTTGCCGATAATGCTCTCATACTGCACAAAGAAGATGAGCATCATGAGCAGGCTGAGTGCAACCGGCAGAATAAGCAGGATCATCATGGTACCGACAGAATGCTTAACCTGCCCGATAATACTGTATCTTTTATCCATCCTGCCCTCCACGTCGTCCCTTGTCCTCTGATCGTCGTCCGTACCCGGTGCTGTGTTCCGTACGGCATATCAGAATCCCTCAACCGAAGGAGCTGTCAGATCATCAAAATCCGAGAAAACCTTTTCATCCGGGTACGAGATTTTCGGCACTTCGTTTCCCTGCTTGAGCGCGGTGACAAGTTCCATGACGGCCTCGCCGAGATGCGGCGTACATTGTACGATGCAGTTGATTTTTCCCGCCTTGAGTGCATCTACTGCCGCTTTTTCGCCGTCTACAGAGATGATCATGATGTCTTTCCCCGGTTCTATACCTCGTGCCTGCAGTACATCCAGAACGCCCAATGTCATGGCATCATTATGAGAGTATATGACATCAATCTGATCTGCACTATACCGGTCAAGCAGTTCCTTCATGCACTCCTCGCCTTTGGAACGCAGAAAATCGCCTGACAGGCTTTCAAGTACGGTAAACCGTGCATCCCCGTCTATCACATCCATGAAGCCGTGCTGTCTTTCACGCATCGGCGTAGAATCCACCGTGCCGGAAAGCTCAACGATATTGTAATGCGGTTTTGCCTGTACATCCGCCCATCGCAAGAGATAGTCGCCCGCGCGCCGTCCCTCCAGATAACAGTCTGCCCCGACAAATGCCGTATACAGTGTTTCATCATCCGTTTCAATCATCCGGTCCATCAGAATCACGGGAATTCCGGCTTTTTTCGCCTCTGTCAGGACATTGTCCCATCCAGTTTCAACAATCGGCGAAAATACAATGACATCCACACGATATGAAATGAATGAACGGATTGCTGCAATCTGCTTTTCCTGCTTCTGATTGGCATTGCTCATCATGAGATCATATCCATACGCCTTGGCCGCCTCACTGATGCTTTGCGTATTGGCAATCCGCCATGAACTCTCCGAACCAAGCTGCGAGAATCCAACAACGATCGGTGCCGTATCTGTTTTTTCTGTCTGTTTCTGACATCCGCCGGCAGCAAACAGCAACAGCACAAGTATTCCAAGCCATATCCGCTTCATTTTCCGCCCTCCGGTTCTCTCCCTGACAGGTACACTGCTTTTCATTCAGAACCATTTCATTTCTGATTATGAGAAAGCCTGCTGTCATGCAGTCTTGCCTTCTATTATGCAACAGTATATCATAATTCCACGAAAAAACGATAATTATTCACAAATTTTCAGTGCAACAGCCACCACTTTTCCAGTATTTAATCTCAGGAAAACAAAAACAGCATCCATTAGTCGTTTTATGCGCGGAGCGCAGTGTGTCAGGACAAGAGAGTTACAAAAGACGAGAATCACAAAATCGATTCTCGTCTTCATCAATCAATTAAAAATGTTCTCCCTGGTTAGAAACGGTAACATTTTTCTGTATTTT
>JAFUHD010000282.1 GCA_017469025.1 Clostridia bacterium | reverse complement strand
TTGTCGTTATTTGGCAGACCAGCACGAAGTGCTGGGCCATCTTCATAAACCCTTGTCCTGCTTTCGGCACTGCAGCCACTGCAGTTATTGTTCTTTGAAAGGCCGGCAGAACCGTCTTCTTTCCCGTTTCTGACGGGTTACAGAATGGAATCTTCCAGGAAATGCTTGCTGATCCAGTTGGTCCCCAGCACCAGACACAGGCTGATTACGCCCACAAACAGGCTCACCGCTGTACCGTAGCCCAGGTTGCCTGACAGAATACCTTCGCGGTAGGCATATGTCTGTAATACGTCACTGACGGAATACACCGCTGAATTGTACATGACCATTACCTGCTCAAAGATCATCAGCACATGGGACAGATTGAGCAGCAGCATGGTGATAATGGTCGGTTTAATGGTCGGCAGCGTGATATAGAACACCTGTCTGAACTTTCCGCAGCCGTCAATATCCGCCGCCTCATACATCTGCGGATCCACGGTGGAAAGGGTGGCCACATAGATGACTGCACCGTATCCCATCTGCTTCCAGATGTATGACACCACCAGTACCGGCCGGAACCAGTTCACATCTGCCATAAAGTAAATGGGATCATACCCCATGGACCTGATGATCTGATTTACAATGCCGCTGGAGGGAGAGAGCAGGTTCACGAAAATGCTGCCGACAACCACCCATGAGAAGAAATACGGAATGTAAATCAGAAACTGTACAAACCGCTTCGAATGGACAGACCTGAGCTCATTGATCAGCAGTGCGATGATAATGGGAAAAGGAAAATAGAAAACGATATTGTACGCACTGATGATCAGCGTATTGCCAAATGCCTTCCAGAACAGTGCCGACTTAAACAGCCGCTGGAAATTGCGCAGGCCGATAAAGGAGACGGTTTTTTTGAAACCGTAATTGGTAAAGGAAAGGGCGAGACCTGCATAAGTGGCATACTTGAATACTATGAACCAGATCAGACCGGGAATCAGCATCAGAAACAGCCAGCGCTGCTTCCACAAACGTACACGCAGGCTCTGCCTGTGCGCGGGCTTCAGAGGTTCGGCCGACGCCTTTCTTGCTTTCTTCACGTTCCTTTCCTCTCTTTCATCCATTTGCTTCTTGTATATTATTATACGTTTTACGCTATTTTCCACAATCTAAATCTTTTTTACATTTTGTTTGTTTTTTTTACCTTCACGGGCACCAGTCTTTTATTGTTTTCTGCTCTGCATCAGAATTTCATGGAAAAACAGGACATAAGGCGCGTGTAGTGGCCCACCTCCTTTCATTTTGACGCAGATACGGATCCTGTGTCCAGCGCCGCATCCTGCTTCATAATGCCTGTTTTGGGTCATGGAATACGCCGGCGGCCCGATTCGTCCCAGTCTCCTTTTTCACCAGTTTATCACCCACAGTTTCAAACCCCATAAAGCCTGATGACCGCTTAACAGGCTTCCTGTTCTTATCCGGATGATTTACCTTATCGACACGATTCGCTCTGGTGCTCTGGGATCTTTTCATCTGCCAGCCTTGGCATCCAGCCTTCTCTGGTCCAACTTATATGTTCCCTTCCATTCAGATGCCCCGTGTCCCATCACTCTGCTTTGCACTTTTTAAGCAATTTGACAGACACTTTTCATGAACAGTAATACTCGGTTTTCTGCCGTTTCCGTGCCGCAGGTCAGGTGTTAATCCGCTGGTGAGAAGACTGAAAACAGAAAGTGCCGACCGCCTCCCGAAGGGCAGCATCTGACGCTTCAACAATCGCACGCCTGCCATCTGAAAACAGACAAAACCAACCATCCACACCCGCTGCCTGATTCTCCCGATTTCTGAGCAAAAGATCTTCTCTCAAAAAGACCGCATTTTACCAGGGCATCCTTCAGATGACCATTAAAACCCGTCCTGAGGTTA
>JAFUHD010000281.1 GCA_017469025.1 Clostridia bacterium | reverse complement strand
GAAGAAACGAAAAAGCTGGCTGCCCAGCTGGAGCAGGCGAAGCAGAAGGTCTCTCAGACTGAGCAGGTGCTGAAGCTCGTCACCCAGCAGCTGAAGCTGTCCCAGAACGGCTTTTATCAGCTGGGCACACAACTGGAAAACACCGGCGCGAAGCTGGAAACCATCGGCAAAAAGGTATCGCAGGTCGGGCAGCAACTCACCACGAAGCTGACCACGCCCATTGTGGCGCTGGGCACCGCCCGTATCACCACCATGATAGAAAGTAGATGGCCACTAATGACAAAGAAAACGCCCTTCCATTCCGTTCTGCTATGAGGAACGGGATGGAAGGGCGTTCATTATCCGGTCAGCTGCATTATTCCTTTTCAAGCACATCAATGACTTCATGGCGGATCTTGTTGTAGAAGAACAGGCTGCACAGCAGCGAGAATCCTTCTGCAATGACAAAGGACCACCAAGTCATGTCGACATTTCCGGTGAGGCGGCTGAGGATAAATGCGGTTGGAATCAGGATCACCAGCTGGCGGACGAGAGAGATGATCATGGAATAGATGCTGTAACCGAGGGCCTGGAAGACTGAGCCCATGGCGATGCAGACAGCGGCAATCGGGAAGTTCAGTGAAATGATGCGCAGTGCAGGTACACCCATGCGCATCATGTCCTCGGATGCATCAAACAGCGCCAGCAGTTCCTTCGGGAAGAGATGGAAGACGAGCGTGCCGATGCCCATGACGGTTACAGCCGTGATCATGGTATAACGGACCGCCTGGCGCATCCGGTCCGGCCGTTTTGCGCCGTAATTGTATGCGATGATCGGAACACCGCCGTTGTTGAGACCGAAGATCGGCATAAAAACAAAGGACTGCAGTTTGAAATAGACGCCGAAGACCGCAACGGCTGTCGCGGAGAATGCGATCAGTATCTGATTCATGAGGAAGGTCATTGCCGAGCCGATTGACATCATGATGATAGATGGTACGGCAATCTTGAGAATCAGGGAGATGACGTCGCCGTTCGGTTTAAAGCCGCGCATGTTCAGGCTGACCTCCGGATTGTGCCGCGTATTGAAGAAAAAGCCAATACAGGCGGCGATCCACTGTCCGAGTATTGTGGCATAGGCTGCACCCGCCACGCCCATGGCCGGGAAACCGAAGTAGCCGAAAATCAAAATGGGATCCATGATGATGTTGATTATGGCGCCGGTTGCCTGGGAGGCCATGGTAAGCATGGTGCGTCCGGTGCTCTGCAGGAGGCGCTCAAAGAGCACCTGCATGAAGATGCCGAAGCAGCCGGTCATGACAATGCCCGTATAGGTTGTCCCGTATTCAACAATCTCGTCTATATCCGTCTGCATTCTGAAAAAGGCATTCGGGACCAGAAAGCCGAGCACCATGAACAGGATGCCCGAGAGGACCATCAGAAACAGGCCGTTGGCTGCCGCGCGGTTGACCTGCCTGCCGTCCTTTGCGCCAAGCGCACGGGACAGGATCGCATTGATGCCGACGCCGACGCCGGCCGCAACCGCGATCATCAGGTTCTGAAGCGGGAAAGCCATGCTGAGCGCTGTCAGGGCACCCTCCGATATTCGGGAGACAAAGATGGAATCCACTACATTGTACAGTGCCTGTACCAGCATGGAGACCATCATGGGCACACTCATGGAAAAGAGAAGTCTGCCGACAGGCATAACGCCCATCTTGTTTTCTTTAACAGTCTGTTCTTGCATTTTGTTCACCTGAAGACGTAATACATGACCCGTCAGCACATCTGACAGGTCATTGTTCCAAAGTATCAAAGAAACCTTACAGTTTGCGCTCCAGCAGGCTTGGAAGCGTTTCTCCTCTGAATCCGTCCGGCACTTCGGCGGGACTGCGTTCCCAGTCGGCAACGACGGCAAGCGCCGCAGCCACGCCTGTTGCCAGCGCATCCTCATCCAGATCGAATTCCGGCGTATGGTGTCCTGCGCCGCAGCCTTTCTCCTCATTCCGCACGCCGGTAAAGCTCAGGACACCCGGCCACCATTTGAGGTAGGCGCTCATGGTTTCGGATGCCATCCAGGGCTTCACATCCTCTACCTGGACCTCCGGCACAAGCGTCCGAACAGCGGACAGGAACCGCTCCCGCATGACGGGATCATTGGACGTTTCGTACAGCAGTCTGGGGAAGTGCAGGAAAGTCGCCTCGCAGCCAAAGGACGCCGCTGTTTCCACGACAATTGCCCGCATGGCTGCCGCAAAGCGTTCCCCGGCACGGGCTGAATCATACGTCCGGACCGTCCCGGTAAACAGAAGGGTTTCCGGAATGATGTTGGTCACCTGGCCGGCATGAACCGACCCGACGGAATATGTGAGCACCTGGTCCGGTTCTGCCTCCGTCATACGCAGCATCATGAGCCGGGTATGTATCTGGGTGAAGCAGTCAATGGGACTTGCGGCCATGTCAGGCCGGGAACCGTGGCCGCTGCGGCCGCGCAGTTCGATTTTAAAGCCAAAGCCGCCGGACATGGCCGTGCCGGGACAGATGCCGAACTGACCGGCAGGTATATCCCAGCGCACATGCGTTGCGTAGCAGGCGCCAATATGGAAATGTGCATCCAGATACGGGAGAAGCGTCAGGATGCCGGAGTTGTTCTCCTCACCCTCTTCAAAGACAAAGAGGACCGGCACATCCGGCGGGTCTTCTGCCAGGATCCGGGCGGCGCACAGCAGCATGGCGGTATGGGCATCATGGCCGCAGGCATGCATCTTGCCCGGCACCTGTGAGATACAGGTCCGCGCGCAGGAAAGGTTCCGGCTGCTCTCCTGAATCGGCAGTGCATCTATGTCTGCCCGCAGAAGAATGGCCGGCTTCCGGATATGCCCGCCCAGCAGCCCGATCACACCGCCGGGCGGCACTTCGTGGACTTCAAGCCCCAGTCCGCGCAGCTGCGCCGCAATATAGGCACAGGTTTCCATCTCTTCCCCGGAAAGCTCAGGGTGCTGGTGCAGATACCGGCGTTCACGGATCATGTTGTCCCGTTCCGCCTGCACCCTGTCCATGATCGTTCTTTTATCCATGTTTTAACCCTTAATGAAAATGAGATAAATCAGCGTTGCGCACAGTCCCAGTCCGAACATGAGCAGGGCGTAACTCATGGTATGTGTTGCCCTCTGCCTCACGTCGCGTGCACCGTCCCAGATGCCCGCCAGACGGCCGACAAAGTGATGCTCTCTGGGATCCTTGCGGTAAATTGTCCGGTTCAGTCCCTCCGCTGCGGCATCTGCCGCAGAACCCGCAGCATATACCAGTGTATTGCCCACATGTTCTGAATAGGCATTCTGGTGCGACTCTCTGAGGACCGTCCGCGTCAGGAGCGCCGCGACAGCGTCTGTCACGGTTCCAAGAAGACGGGCCGGGACAAAGCCTATCAGTGTGACAGCCCGGATCAGCGGCTTAAAGATGCGCTGCTCAAGGACTGGCTCACTGCCGAGGGCGGCAATTGCATGGCCTGCACGCGTCAGTCCAGCAATCAACGGTTTGTAGATCCGCTCCTCCAGGTCCAGCTTCTCAGGCCAGGCGTTGATGTATACCCTGCCATCTGCCGTCTTGCGGGTCAGCAGCGGACGGATGAGGCCAAAGTAAACCACCAGACCGATCGATATGGAAATCAGCGCACCCTTGAGATTGGTGAGAGAGAAGTAATCAACGGCGTCGCCAAGATGTCCCTGATGCGTCATCCCGGCCATCAGGTCGGCAACCGGGTCCATCGTAAGACTGGGCCGCACGCCGAGGAGGGGCACCAGTACCGCGCTCACAAACAGGGCAAAGCTGCTCAGACGGCTCATCGGGAAGGCAACATCATCGTATGCCATCTGATACAGGGGATGGCGCTCCCAGAAAATGCAGATATACAGTTTCAGCATGTATGCCCCGGTCAGACCGCCGGAAAGGAGGAAGATCCACTCGACCACGGTATAGACCAGTGCGGATGACCGCAGGCCCTCCTCCGCCATCAGCTCTGCCAGCTCCACAATGCCCTCATGGATCAGGGTCTTGCTGACATAGCCTGAAAAATATGGGATACCCATCAGGCCGAACATGCCCATCAGAAAGGCAAAGTGCAGCAGCGGCTTGTGCCGTCCGAATCCGCGGATGTCATTGAGGTCCAGTTTGTGGAGATTCATGTAAACGACGCCGGCTGACATGAACAGAATCAGCTTGAACAGCGAATGGTTCAGCATGTACAGCACCGTGCCGCGCGCCGCCAGGGCATTGTGCGCGCCGAGAAGGCTGCTGCAGGCAATGCCGGTCAGAATGAATCCGATCTGTGACATGGAGGAACAGGCCAGCGTCCGCTTGAGGTTGATGGAAAATACACCGAGCAGCGCGCCGAGGAACATCGTAATGACGCCCAGCAGGAGGACCAGATTGGCAAACGCCGGATCGCCCCGGAAGATTTCAAGCGTCACAACGATGATGCCGTAAATACCGGTCTTTGTCAGGATACCGGACAGCAGGGCGGATGCCGGCGCCGGTGCCACCGGATGCGCTTTGGGCAGCCAGATATGCAGCGGGAACATACCGGCTTTTGCGCCAAAGCCGAGCAGAATGCAGACCGCCGGGACCAGCAGTTTCGAACGCTCCGCCTGCTGCGCTGCCTCATACAGGTCCGCTATGACCAGTGTGCCCACTTCGAGCTTCAGGCAGAACAGGCCGAACAGCATAACCATGCCGCCGATGACCGCAACCGCCAGGTAGGTTTCCGCAGAGCGCATTGCAAGTGGCGTCTCGTCGTGCGCAACCCAGGTATACGATGTAAAGGACATGATCTCAAAGAAGATGAACGTCGTATACAGGTCCGCGGACAGGAACACGCCAACCGTCGCGCCGAGCGTCATCAGGTAGAAGAAATAGTAGCGGTTCCGGTTGCGGTAATGCCGGCTGAAATACTCTTTTGAGAGCATAGCGCACATGGTCCACATGACGCCGCCGATCAGCGCATACATTGCCCTGAAACCGTCCAGCCGGAATGTGAGGCCAAAGCCGCAGAAGCCCGGAATGGAGGCCGTCAGATCCCGGCCGCAGGCCGCCAGGAAGACACAGACGGCAGAAAGTACCAGTTCTGCCGCACAGAACAGAATCACCAGATTGTCCCGCAGGTCCTTGTTCTGCCTTCCGGCAACATAGGCCAGAGCGGCCGCGATCATGGGAAAGAACACAAGAATCAGAAGCATTGTATCCCTCCCTTACACCGTCGCAATGCCCGCAATATACGAGACAATGGTATTTGAAAACAGACCGCACAGCACAATGGCCAGTGTCAGTATGGCCATGGAGAGCTTCATGCATGGACCGGGATCCAGGCGCACAGGTTCCCCATCCGCATCATCCATGCCGCGGAACAGCATGAAGAATGCCGGATAGATCACATAGATTGCGCACAGTATCGCGGAGATCAGGATGGCAGCAAGACCCACATAGCCAAACGGTGTTCCGCTGGCCAGGGCGGCATTTCCGATCAGCCATTTGCTGATGAATGCCGGCAGCATCGGTGTGCCGGACAGGCCAAGCGCGGCAATGGCATACACCACGCTGGTCAGCGGCATGATCCGCATGAGACCGCGCATGCTCTCAATCTGCGTCCGTTCAGTCTGAACCAGGACCGCGCCCGCGCAATAGAACAGCGTAATCTTGACAAGCGCGTGGAACAGCAGATGCGCAAGCGCTGCTGTCATGCCGTCCTGCGTCAGAAGCGCCGCGGCCATGACAATATAGGAAAGGTTGGATACCGTGGACCAGGCCAGCCGGCGCTTCAGATGATGCTCCCGGACCGCGCGCAGCGCACCGTACACAATCGTAAAGGAGGCCAGCAGGATGAGAACCGCCTGCGCAGCCGTCCCGTGCATGCTGTCCGCGCCAAAGGTGTAATAGCAGACACGGATGACCGCAAAGGCGCCCGCCTTGACCACCGCCGCCGCATGGAGCAGCGCCGTAACCGGTGTCGGTGCAACGGCTGCTGCCGGCAGCCAGCTGTGGAACGGGAATACCGCCGCCTTGACGCCAAAGCCAAGTGTCATGCAGAGAAACAATACCTGCATCAGCACCGGATGGGCCGAAAACAGGGAGGCATCCAGCGAACCGCCGGGGACAAACCGGCCGCCGCCCCAGACAACCGCCGGAATGACACCGATCAGCGCCAGTGCCGCTCCGCCGAATGTAAACATCATGTACCGTCTGCCTGCCCGCTGCGACTCCTCACTGCTGCCATGCATGACCAGCGGCAGCGTGGACAGGGACAGAAGCTCATAAAAGACGTACATTGTCACCAGGTCTGCCGAAAGTGCAATCCCCAGGGTGACACCGAAGGAGACGGTATAGAGTGCAAAGAAGTACCGTTCCCGTCCCTCATGTGCCATATATTCAAAGGCATACAGCGTGGCAATCGGCCAGAGAAAGGCAGCCAGAGCGGCAAAAACCGTTCCGGTTCCGTCGAGGGAAAAGCGCAGCATCAGGTTCCGGACAAGAGGAAATGCCTCATTCTCCATTCCCTGTCTGTTCAGGAGAACATAAAATACCAGGACGGAATCCGCCAGGGTAATCAGTTCAACCAGAACATTGCGCATTCTCCGCTTCTCCTCCGGGACCAGAAGCAGCAGCAGCCCGGCGACAATCGGAAAGAATACTGCAATAGAAAGCATATGCTCCGCTCCTTACAAAACCGCCGCGGCAGCCTGTGCAGCCACTGACATGATCGGGGAGGCAAATATACCGGTCAGAATGACCAGTGCGGCCAGTATCATCATCGGGACTGTCATGTGCAGGCCGCCCTCACACTTCGGATGCGCATCATAGTCAAAGTCACTGCCCGGGAAGAAACCGTAGATGGTTACCGGAAGGAGATAGGCCGCGGTCAGCAGTGCCGAAATGATCAGAACGATCGGACCCGCAACAGAGAGCGCTCCCATTCCGTCCATCAGGGATCCGGTTGCCAGTGCCCACTTGCTTACAAATCCGCTTGTCGGCGGAATGCCGATCAGGCCAAGCGACGCAATCGTCCAGCACCAGCCGGTGATGGGCATCTGCTTGCCGATTCCACGAAGTTCGCGTACATAGGTCTTGCCGGTTTCATGGATCATGGCGCCGGCGCACAGGAACAGACAGTCCTTGATGACCGAGTGCGCGATGATATGCAGGATGCCGCCGACAAAGGAGTCCGTAATCAGGCAGGAAAGGCCGAAAAGCACATAGCTGACCTGGGACACCGTGGAGTATGCAAGACGCTTCTTGAGCAGCGGCTCCTTGTAGGCAAGCATGGAACCCATGAACACCGTCACCAGGGTCAGCGTCATAAATGCCCACTGTACCCAGGTGCCGCGGATCGCCGCGGGGCCGACCAGGAAGTAGATCACACGAATGATGGCCAGGACACCGGCCTTTGTAATGACACCAGACAGAACAGCGGATGCCGGTGCCGGTGCGACCGGATGCGCCGTCGGCAGCCAGCCGTGCATGGGGAACATGCCGGCCTTCGTGCCGAAGCCCAGGATCACCATAAGGGTGATGACCAGCAGCGTCCCGGACGCCTCTGTGCCGGCCATGCCGCCGGGGACAAAGTTGACCGTTCCCAGGATATGATTGAAGAAGAAGATGCCGAGCAGACCCATCATGGCGCCGAAAATGGAATAGATGAGGTACTTGACGCCGGCGGCAACCGCCTCGGGCGTCCGCTCATGAACCACCATCGGCACAGAGAGCATGGTCATCAGCTCATAGAATACGTAAAGCGTGATCATGGAACCGGCATAGCACTGGCCGATCAGCGCACTCAGCACGCAGAGGTAGAATGCCTGATAGGAGTGTTCATGCTCGCTTCCCTTGAGATAATCCAGTGCAAAAACCGCACAGAGCAGCCACATGGCTGCCATCAGAACGGAGACAATGCAGCCTATGATATCGAGTGAAAGCAGAATCTGCAGAGAGGGCGTCATCTGAAGCACGACTATGCGGCTTCCATTGGCAAAACAGGCCGCAATGACAAACACCAGTTCTGCAATCAGTGCATATGTTACCATCCGGCCCCTGATAATGCGGTCCTTCGCGGCCGGCATGAACCAGACCAGCAGCCCGGCAACAGCCGGCCAGAGCAGCGCAATGGGCAATAAGACTTTCATGACATTTCCTCCTAAATGACGTCATGGCGAAATACAACGGCCGCCGCATCGCAGCAGGCCTGGGCATGTACACAGGTGTTACGCGGTTATGCAAAACGCGAAAGTCCTGTCAGCAGAATCTCATAAATCGGAGCTGCACAGAGGCCCAGAATCAGATTAAGTGCAATAAAGCCGATCAGACTGAATTTCGTCAGACGGGCTGGTGTATGTACCGTATACGACGCTTCATCACGGACAAAGAATGATACCGTCGTATTCATGAAGTAGCCGAGATTCAGCAGCGTCGAGACGGCGAGACAGATCAGGGTAATCACCATATGCCGTCCGCCCAGTGCAACCGCTGCCTGACCCATCATGAACTTGGTCACAAATACGCTGAGCAGCGGCAGACCGACCAGGTTTACAGCGCCCAGGCTGAAGACAGCGGCGGCAAGCGGCGACCTGTAAAACGCGCCTTTCAGAGCCGTCCGCATATGCGTATTTCCGGATGCATCATTGAGCTCGGCGCATGAGATAAACAGCATGGATTTGGTTGCGGCATGCGCAATCAGGTGCCACAGCGCCACCATCAGGCCGTCCGCCGTTCCGAGGCCGATGGCGAAGAAGATATAGCCGATCTGGGCCACTGAGGAATATGCAATCATCATGCGCGTCGTCTTCGCACGGATGGCATTGACAGATCCCATGATCATGCCGGCGGCGCCAAATACAAACATGACGTCCGTAATCCCGAGCATGTCGATCACCGGAAGACCGATTACCCGGATATAGATCTTGATCAGAAGGAAAATATACCCCTTGGAAACAATGGAAGAGAGCATGGCCGAAGATGTCGGCGTCGTATTGCTGTAGGCACCCGGCACCCATTTTTCAAATGGATACAGCGCGCTTTTCATGCCGAGTCCCACGGAAATCAGGGCTACCGTAACATCCAGCGGGATCCTGTACTCCTGTGTCTCCGCCAGCTGCGCAACTGCGTCATGGATGGGCACCATGAGCAGGTGGCCGGTAATGGTGTACAGAATGACCACACCGAGGAGAAACAGGCTTGAACCCACCAGGTTCATGATCATGTACCGTACACCGGCCACAAGGCTCCGGCCGTTCTGTTTTGCCATTACCAGGCCTGCCGCCGCCAGCGTGCTGATCTCAATAAACACGTATGCCGTGAACAGGTCATTGGTATAAATCAGGGCAAGCAGCGCCAGCATGCTGAGTTCAACCATAACACAGTACAGATTGTACTTGCTCGGTTCAATCCTGGCCGCGCTCCAGCGGTAACCGCCGAGATACGAAAACAGAATCACGAAGAGCAGTACCGTCATTGTCACGGTCTCAAAGATGCCCGCCCGGATCTCATTGCCCCACGGTGCCGGGAAATGGCCCATCATGTATACGTAGCTTTCGCCCGTACGGATGGTATAGATCATGACCATGAAATTCATGACCAGGTTGACAAATATCACAAGCGTCGTGAGAACAGATGCGCTTTTGCGCTTCAGAACACTTGTAATCACCGCACAGATAATGGTCAGAAGAATGCTGAAGGCAGGGAAGTTCTGAACCAGTGTCATTACACTTCCTCCTTTCCTGCCAGTGCCACGATCCGGTCCAGCTCAAGCGTATGGTACCGGTGATACAGGCGGATGGAAAGGGCCATCATCAGTGCGGAAACACTGACGGATACAACGATGCCGGTCAGCACAAGGCCTGCCGGAATCGGGTTGATGTATGCCTCCATGCTCTCTACGCCGTCCACAATGATCGGCGCCTTGCGGCCCGTAATATAGCCCTGTGAGGCCAGAAACAGATAAATGGAGGAATCCATGATGTCCATGCCGATAATCTTCTTGATCAGATTCCGGTTGAACAGCAGCGTGGAAAAACCGATGCAGAACAGAATAATCGCAGCGGTTTCCTCATAGTTGCCCACTAACTTAGAAAGCATCTCAGACCTCTCCTTTCCGGAACACTGCATACAGGACATATACCGTACAGGCGACAATAAATCCGACACAGATGTTCAGTACCAGAATCAGTCCGCTTGAGAGAATCGCACCGGGCGTGCCAAGCGGGATCCCGCTTTCAAGATGGTTCGCACCGGTATAGAAGGAATATGTCTTTGATACGGCATAGGTCAGAAGGGCCGCCGAGACAATCCGCTGATATGTCTTGTAGGTAAAGAAGCGGCGGATGTCCTGAAAGCCGAATGCCGTCACATGCAGTACCAGACCGGCACCGATAATGGCACCGCCGGAAAAGCCGCCGCCCGGCGACAGATGTCCGTTCAGCACCACATAGATGCCCAGAAGCACTGCAATCGGGAACAGAATTTTCGCCGTGTGCTGCAGAATCGTATCATGTTTCGGTTCATAGAATGTATCTGTATGCGGCATTGAACGCATGGCCGCCGCCAGCGTGCTGTATTTGTCGCTTTCCGCATCCATGCGCAAGAGCAGCAGGACAACCATCACTGCCGAAAACAGCACGGTCGACTCACCCAGCGTATCAAAGGCACGGTAGTCAAGAATCATTCCCGTAACAATATTGACGGCGCCCGTTTCCTGCAGGCCTTTTTCAATATAGCGCTGCGGTACCTCATTGATTGTCGGGTCCCACTCGGCGGCAAACTTCGGCAGCATTGTCACCGTATACAGCAGCATGCCGATCATGGCCAGGCAGATGCACACACATATACAGCAGTACAGAAAGCGGCTGGTTTCCGGTACTTTCTGCTCATTGAAAGCTTCAAGCCGTCTGGCAACCGCCTGCTCCTCCTGTGCTTCCTCTTCAAGCCGTTGTCTGCGCCACTCGACCTCCTCCGGATCCACCTCTGCCGGCGCTTTCATCTGCGCCGCAATCATCTGCTGCTCAAGAATATCCGTATCCTGATTCAGCCATCTCCGGAAGCGCTCCCCTGCAGAGTGTTTTTTCTGTTCACTCACCTGGCAGCACCTCCATCCTTTTCCTTTGTTGCCGTATCCTTTTTCCGCATTTCATTGCGCGCATCTATCGCATGGATCTTCTTCAGCGTCAGGAAATACAGAAGGCTCGTAATCGCTGTTCCGACAGCCGCCTCCGTAATCGCCAGGTCCGGCGATTCAAGCGTTATCCAGACCAGGCACATAACCATGGAAAAGCACATGTAAATAATGATGCTGGTCAGCAGATCCCGCGTCAGCGACACGGCAATTGCGCAGCCGATTAAAAACAGCATCATGAGCTGTATGATCCCTGTCATTTAACCGTCTCCTCTCTCTGCGTTCCATCTTCCTCGACATGAATTTCCATATACTGGTGCCGCTCTTCATTGGTCTCAATTTCCAGTCTGCAAAGCAGGTGACTGGCAACAGGTGCGCTGATCCAGAAAAAGAAGACCACAAACAGCAGCTTGAGCGCTGCCCAGCCGTCCGGTGCAAGGATTGCCAGTCCGACCATACACAGACTGATGCCCAGCGTATCATTGATTGCCGCCGAATGCATGCGGTTTGCCGCATAGCGGAACTTGAACACACCGGCCACACCGATAATGCAGACAATGAGACCGGCCAGCATGCATACAGCACCCAGGATAAAACGAATCAGCTGTATCATTTTGCCGCCTCCTGTTCCTCTGCCATCCCGCTCTGGCTTTCCGCCTGTTTCCGCTCGCGGTAAACCCCTGTATAGACCTTACAGAGGACCACGACCGCCAGGAAACTGAGGACAGCATAGATAATCGCTACATCAGCCAGATATCCTTCGCCAAGCAGGACCGTAAATACGCCGACCATGATTATGGTGAGGGTGCTGATCATGTTTACCGCCATAATCCGGTCCGAAATTCTGGGGCCGATCACACACCTGATCAGACATAAAACCGCAAGTGCCGTCAGGATGCCAAGTGAAACAGTGCAAAGCACCTGATATGCATTTTCCATATTCACTGCTCACCCTCCTGAACTTCATTTTCGGCGTCAGTCTCTGCCTCAGCCATTCCGGTTTCCTCATCTGTTTCCGGAACCGTTCCGGCCTCAGTTTCTGTATCCTCCGCCGTATCC
This sequence comes from Clostridia bacterium, assembly GCA_017469025.1. Taxonomy (GTDB): domain Bacteria; phylum Bacillota; class Clostridia; order Christensenellales; family Aristaeellaceae; genus Ventricola. The sequence continues at coordinate 3,132 of JAFUHD010000281.1, read as the reverse complement.
TCAGTCACGCCTGCATGTTCCGATTCATTCAGACCGGAACCGCTTTCAACGTCATCTGCTGGTGTATCTGTTTCCGGCGTCTCTGCCTTCTGCCTGCTCAGTTCACGCTCCTCTGCCCTTTCTTCCATCGCTTTGAGGGACTGCAGGAAGCAAATCTCCTCTATTCCCTCCCGCTGAGCAGTATCCAGGCAGTGAACCGTAAACAGGTCATCATTGAGTTCACAGGTAATCGTTCCGGGCGTCAGCGTAATGGAATCCGCTAGCGCAACACGGTGCCCCTCCTGCTTCAGTCCGGATCTGAACTGAATCAGCTGGGGCTTCGGCTCAAATCCCGGGGTCAGAATCATGCGGATGACCATCAGATTTGCCTTGAGTATCTCACGTGTCAGCATGACCAGATACCGGATCCCCGCCCCCAGCCCCCGGACCATATCCAGGTCTTTTTTAAGGCTGTATCCGAGAAATTTACAGCTGAACGCTGTCAGCAGCACTGCAAACACCAGTCCAAAGACCGCAATCTCTACTGTCAGTTTCCCGTTAAACATGACAAAGAGCACAAAGTAAGCGATAAACATGTCCTATATTCCTTTTCCGTCTGTTCAGTCGGAATCGTGTCCGGAACCACCGGACACAATTCCGGCGCCGGACCCCTGATAATACTGTTTCCGCCCACACCACAAGGCATGAGCGGAAACAATCGATTCAACCTTTTTACTTTGGCAATGCTCCGCATTCCGCCTGGAGTTTTGCCTGATAGGTATCCCGGATGATGCCAAACGTCTTCTCATCTTTCATGCCAACCGGTATGCCGTCGACACTGCATACCCGGCTCGTCAGTGCACTGGAGCTGGAGAAGAAGACCTCATCTGCCGCCATCAGCTCTGCAAGCGTGAAAGGCTCTTCCACAACCGGAATGCCCTGCTCACGGCAGATCTCAAGAATATGTGCCCTGGCGATACCCGGCAGGATCAGTTCATCGCAGGGTGCAGTATGCAGTACGCCGTCCCTGATGATGTGAATATTGGAATGGGAGCACTCCGTCACACGGTCACCGCGGTGGAAGATGGCCTCATCGCAGCCGGCTTTTGCCGCAGCCTCGCTGGCCAGAACAGAAGGCAGCAGATCAATCGTTTTGATATTGCAGTAGAAGAAACGCTTGTCCTCCTGCGTAATGCACTTGTATGCGCCATACGGATCCCGCATTTTTACCGGCTTCACAAATGCCCACAGGCTCGGCTCCGTCTCCGCGCCGCTGAACGGATGGTTCCGCATGCCGCTGCCTCTGGTAATCTGCCAGTAGAGCATGCAGACATTACTGTCAACCTGATCAACCAGTCCCTGCAGAATTTCCTTCATCTTGGCTTTTTCCATGGGAATGGTGATCTCAATCATGCCTGCACTGCGATAGATCCGGTCAATATGATCATCAAAGTGCATCGGTACATGGTTGACCACACAGGTTGCATCATAAACGCCATCGCCAAAATAACAGCCACGGTCATTCATGGGAACGCGAATGGATTCAATCGGTCCTGTAATACCATTGTAATAGCCAATATTAACCATAATGAGGTCCTCCTACATTTTTAAGGAAATTCACATCCAGGGCAGCGCCACGCCGACGGCATCCGCCTTTAGGACAGGCCGGTGCCGTGCACCGGTTCATCTGATTATTTCAGCCCCGTACCGTCTGCATCTGCTTTTCAGTCATGCTGATGCAGCGCCGGGCCATATTCTGAAGGAATGCTTCTCAGTACCTGACATTTACAGCCGGACAATACCAGCCTCGCTGTACGCCTCATCCAGCGCAGCTTTTTTAATCCGTTCAAACAGTTCTGGTGCCCGTCCACCGACAGGTTTCCCGTCAATTTCACCAATCCGGCAGCACAGTGCACTGCAGCTGGTGAAAATGACCTCGTCCGCCGCCATCATCTCTTCAAGTGTAAACGGCTCCTCAACAACCGGAATGCCCATTTCGCGGCACTGGGCAATCCGGTGTGCACGCGTGATGCCAGGCAGAATCAGGTTGTCACATGGCGCTGTCTGAAAGACACCGTCTCTCAGAATATGCACATTGGAATGGGCGCATTCTGTCACCCGGTCTCCCCTGTGAAGAATCGCCTCATCGCAGCCGGCAGATTCTGCCTTTTCCGTGTACAGAACGGCGGGCAGCAGATTGATCGTTTTAATATTGCAGTAATAATACCGGGTATCCTCATGCGTGATACAGCGGTAAGACTTGTCCAGCGGATCCATATAATCCGGCTTTACAAATACCCAGACGCTCGGTTTGTCACCGGCAAAGCGGTACGCATGTCCGCGCATTCCAACGCCGCGCGTTACCTGAACATACGCCATGGCAACCGGACTGTCCACTTTTTTGCACAGATCAATCACCAGTGCACGGAGTTCATCATAAGGCATTGGAATTTTGATATCTATGGCAGCAGCGGAACGATAGAACCGCTTCAAATGGTCATCCAGGGAAAGCGGTACATGTTCCATTGTAAACATGGCATCATATACACCGTCTCCAAACCAGCTGGAGCGTTCATTCATTGGAATCATCATTTCCTCTATAGGGGAAATTTTTCCATTATAATAAGCTATGTTTTCCATACTTCCTCAGTTCTTGTTCTCAAAATAAGGGATTTTGAAAATCTTTTTAATCAGAGGTATATTACTCCCGTTACTACGCTTTGTCAAACCAATAAAATGCAGAGATACTGTCAGTTTACTGCGGATTTTAACGACGTATCTCTATCAGATTGCGAGATTTATAACGGCGGTACACATCTCATACTATCCGGACTCCAGACCTTTATCTTCCCTTTATTCTTTCACGCAGCTGCGATCATCCGGGAATAACACACAACGCAGATCCCGGGCCGATTCATCCGGTATCATCCCGGCCCTTGACTCAGGTACCATCCGGTTTTTGCCAAAAATAGAAAAAACCACTCGAATGAGTGGTCTATCACCGTATGGTGAGTGGAGGCGTCATCCAGATTCGAACTGGAGAATGAAGCTTTTGCAGAGCTTTGCCTTACCACTTGGCCATGACGCCGTTGGAGCGGTAGACGAGATTCGGACTCGCGACATCCACCTTGGCAAGGTGGCACTCTACCAGCT
>JAFUHD010000280.1 GCA_017469025.1 Clostridia bacterium | reverse complement strand
GGAAGAAGGTACTCTGTCGAACTGGGCAAAAAACGAAAGACAAGAGGCAAAAGTAAGCGAACCAAAAACAGGCGCTAGGCGCCTTAAGGGGCCCAAAAGCTGTGTCAAAAGTCCATGCCACGGCAGGCCCCTTTATCTGTGGAACATCAACATACAAATAGTATAATAATTAGCTATGCTCAACATTTTGGGGTATCAAATTCCAATAGGGTAAGAAAATATTAAGACCAGTGAGCACGATAGTTTGCCTTGCGAAATGCCTTTGGCGTCATCCCAGTGTACTCCCGAAAGACTGAAGAAAAATGACTGTCAGAAGAAAAAGCAAGATATTCCGCAATTTCAACGCATGAAAATTCTGTATATTGCAAAAGCATCCTTGCGGTGTCTATACGCTTGCGCCGGATGTACTCTGAGACGGCTATGCCCGTCTGTTTTTTAAACAGGGTAGACAGATATGACGGGGATTTTTTCAATGCTTCGGCCAGTGTGTCAACAGTCAGTGGCTGCTGAAGATGAGACTCAATATAATCCATGCAAAGATACACCTGCCTCGAATATATCTCTCGTCGTTTAATGGCCTGCATACGTGATGTGTAATCCCGGAACATCGTATCATGCAGCGTAAATATTTCCTGTACACTGCGGCACTTGTCCATCTGCCGGATATAAAGATCACTGATGTTGAACGCATCCTCTGAAGGCATTCCGCCTTCAATGCAGAATCTGCATGCCAGTGTAATGGATGCCACAAAAAGATATCGGTAATTCGTAAGTGGATCATCTGAAAGAGAACCCGTTGTCGCACCTTCAAACATCTTTTTCCCGATTTCCACAGACTTCATATCACCGTTTTTAATGAATTCGTACTGGTAAAGGTCTTCATCATAACTGTGATGAGAGAACTGTTGTTCACGGTGCTCAAAAGTAATCCTTGCAAGAGATTCCTCGATCTTTGAATTAACAGCCATCCAGAATTCCTTTCATGCCGGTTGACAGATAAACGATGCAGCTTTCCTGCATCCGCGGGATCCCTATTCCGCTTTCTCAACGTGAACCATTCCGCTCAGTGCCCGCACCTGTTCCATGCCTTCCACCGCTTCACCCAGAATATACAGGCCCGGGTAAGCGCCAAAGGAATCATAGTACATGACCACATTCCCCCATGGCGAGAACAGCGCGAGTCCGCCTGCTTCTCCCCCGCCTTCTATGCCATCCTGTGCATACACATCGCCGGCCGGATAGAAGATTTTCTCATTGCTGCCGTAGTTTTCAACGGGAACATCAAACGGAAGCATGTCATACAGGCTGGCTGCCGGTGCACTGTTGTTAAGCTGATAGACAATCGTGTGTGTCCCATCGGTAACCCTTATTTTCATTTCCTGTACATCCGTCCTTCCTTCCAAAGCCATGCTGGATTCAGTCGCTGCGTTATCCAGTATCTCCTGAATCCGGCTAATGGCTGCCGCATAGTTTTCCGGATAAACATTATCCCCCTGTGCCAGAATTCTGCTCCCGTCTGTCAGCCTGATATCCAGCCAGAAGCTTTCCCCGTCAAGTACGTTATCTGCCGAGGCATCAAATCCGTCCCAGCCGGCCAGATCGTATGCCTCTATTACCTGCATCAGGTCGTCCGCTGTTTTCCGGTCAATGTACTGTTCCGGCCCGTCGTTCACCGATACATGATATCCATCCCGTCCATGTGAAATGTTGTAATTATCATAGCGGATCTCTCCGCTGCGGTACAGAAAGAAGGAAGAAATCTGGCGCTCAGCTTTCAGGGTGACATTCAGCATATCATCCACGACTGCCATATAGATCGAATCATCATTCCCGGCAACAGGAGAAACACCATATATATTGACCACCGTTTTACCGGGTTTGAGGCCGGTAAATGTGAATACTGCCTCGTACGGCGACCCGGTATCCAGTTCATCTCTGGTTCCATAATCCCGTAAAAACGTGTAAGTCAGAACGGACGGGTCCCCGATTTCCGCGCTGTATACATAACCGCCGCCATCGAATGAAGAAAACGACAGAACAGCCGTGCCGGATTCCTTTTCTTCCTCTGCGCCCGCTTCATGCTCTTCAGCGGTTGTCACAATCTCCCCTGTCCAGTTAATAATGCCGCCAAACTCATAAATGCCGGTATAGCCCATCTGTGCCAGCTTCTCAACCGCCTGTCTGGACCGGTTTCCGCTACGGCAGTAAACCAGTATGATCTGGTCCAAGTCCGGCAGCTCCACGGGCATTTCAGTCCCTATGGACTCATTCGGGATCAGTACCGCTCCCGGAATATGACCGACATCATACTCGTCCTGCCGGCGTACATCCACAATGACATGCCCGTCATCACGGGACATCATTTCCTTTGCTGTTTCCTGGCTGATCTGCGTATATGTTCCCTCATTCACCGCATCTCCCACGGACGAAAAACCAGTCAACAGAATCATTGACAATACAAGAAGAATCATCTGTTTCATTTTCTCACCTTCTCTCTGACGTTATGCCATCTAACTGGATTACTGAAGCTTTGAACAGAATTCCGCGATTTTCTGTTCATTTTCTTTTGCAGGTTTGTCCTTCGGGTCAATCAGGATGAGTTCCGCGGAGAGCGTCTGCGTTTCAAGGCAGGCCTTTAATTTGCCGAAGGCTTTTTCCGCACCTGCCCCGCTCTGACACGCAAAGGCTGCAAACTGCTTGCCGCGCAGATCATTGTCCCTGATAAATGTCCGAATCGGCGGTGTAATGTTGCCAGCCCATACAGGAAAGCCAAAGATCACCCTGTCATAGGCATTGCTGTCAAACACATATGGTGCCAGCTCAGGCGCTTCTGCCATTACAGCGCTCTTGCCGCCCCAAAAGAATTTCCGGAAACCGCTGTCCGGATACGCCTGCTTCGGCTCAATCCGCAGCAGATCCGCCCCCAGCAGGCCGGCAATCTGCTCTGCAGCCAATGCCGTATTTCCACCCATTGAATAATAAACAACAACCGTTTTCATAACAGTCCTCCTTTAATGACATAGTCGTGCTTTCGTCACCGTATCAATTGCAGTTGTCAAGATTTGACAAACCAGCATGAAATGCTGGGCCATCTCCTTTCCGAGATAATTATACCAGTAAAGACATCACTATGTAAATACCAAAAATTT
>JAFUHD010000279.1 GCA_017469025.1 Clostridia bacterium | reverse complement strand
TATGAGAATGACTCAATCCAGCGGCTTGGCAGCGTTGTGATCAACAACGGCTATTCCGATTGGACATCCGTTGATGTTGACGCATCCATCAAATCGGCATGGTTCCGCCTCAGCCGAAGGGATGATGACTTTTGCATTGAGTATTCGGAGGATGGTGTGCATTTCAAGCAAATGCGGATCTGCCACATGTTCAATGTGAAGGATGAGATTCACTTTGGTATCTATGCCTGTAGTGCGGAGAACGGAGCGTTCAAAGCGTCCTTTACCAACATGGAATTGATGGATTGCCAGTGGAAAGCGCATGACGGTCAACAGCCAGATGAAGAGTAGGGAAAAGCTGCGAGCACGCATTCGAACACATACGGGCATTCTGAAAACTTTGAGGGATGGGCATACACTTAACACGTTCTCCTCTTGCTATGTATCGTTTTCAGAGCGATTAATGGCAAGAGGAGGTGAGAACAATGATCCGGTACGAAAATGGCACATATCATTACTTCGACCGCAACGGCACAGAACTGCATGACGGGGATGTTGTCCAGTATGAATCTGGAAGCCGTCAGAAGCTCTACCTGACCGAAAACGGGCGGCTCGGCACGGACGCCACCAATCCAGTCTGGATTGCCAACGGAAGAGCGGTACCCTGCGAGTACGGAATCTATCCGCTGGAGGAAGCGGAAACGGAAGAAATCGTGAAAGTGTAAGGCTGTAAACAGACCAACCCAGCTCATTGCTACCATGCTTATCAAGAACTTCTGATAAGTCTGGCAGCGATGGGCTGGGTGTTTTTTTTTTGCTATGAATGGTCAGTCACATATCGCCAACTGCAACCGTAATATCATGACCGCTGGAGCCAGTTTCCAGGCAGATTAAAATTCGAATTAACAAGTGATGAAGATGCATGCGTGTCGCGAAAAGCGACACGTTTTTTTGTTTCGTACATTATCCCTGTTTTACTTCGAAAGAAGATGGCTCAGCACTACGTACTGATTTGTCAAATCATGACATTTGCGATACGCGGTGCCGAAAGCACAACTATGTCATAAAAGAAGTTGCCTTGAGCTTGCATGAAAATACGTCGCAGCTCAGATCACAGAATGATTTTTAAACTTGTTTTTCAGATACTGGCGTCATTCTGCCCGGTCATTTTACATCTCTAAAATCTGAAGGGATTTCGCCGAGCCATAAGAATAGTGCAGGAAATCAGACTGGTCGGTCAGATCCGTTAACATGGTCGGTCAACCAGTCAATCAGTACTCTGTAAATCAAAAATGCGCCTCCGGAGAGACGCATGCGTTCGTTTATTCCCAAGTCCAGGATTCTGCAGATCCTTTGAATTTCCATGTTGTGAGTTAAGCGGCATTACGCCTGGCGTCCGTAATACTTACATCACTGCTGCAGTCTACGGAAACCGCACAGGTGGGATCACCGACAACTGTATCTGTACATTCACCGCCGCCAGCAATGCTTCCGGATACAGAGCAGTCATGCACTTCAAAGGAAGACATAACATCACTGCCTTCCATCATTTCCTTTCCGCCGCCAATCAGGCCGCCTACGGCAGTAGTGGTTTCTGACACACAGATCGTTACATTTTCCACCGTACAGCCTGTAATCTGGGCTGGCGCAGCAGGATCATACGTTCCGCAGAAGCCTGCAAGACCGCCTACCAGACGGTTTCCTTCTCCGGAGACCGTAATGGAAGTCCCGCTGACCCGGCAGCCGGTAATTGCTGCTGCTCCCCATGGTGCACCGCAGATTCCACCGAATCCCCAGTCCGCATTTCCTTCAGCAACAATGCTCCCACCAATTGCCTCACAATTTGCAATGGGGCTCATGGTTGTACCACCTGCAATAATACCCGCACAGGCGCCGTCATCGCCGATAATCGTTATATCAGCGGTTGCCTTGCAGTCAGAGATCAGATCAAATCCTGTACCAACAATGCCTCCAACACCCTGTGAACCACTCAGCTTGTTTTCACCTTTCAGTACAATATCAGAAACTTTGCAGTTCATGAACTGCAGTCCGACAGCTCCGCCAACAAGATAAAAGCCGGACACATTAACATTTTCGAGCGTAAAATTGCCGATATATGCTTCCCCATTCTCCGTACCGGATGCACATCCAAAGAGACCGGCGCCCATAGGTGAGTCAGCAGCAACGTTCAGGTTTGAAATGGTGTGTCCATTGCCATTGAAAGTTCCCGTGAAAGCATAATCGGGATGAGGCACTTCTGCATCTTCTGGAGCTTCGGACCGGGACTGGAATGCACCGATCGGTTCCCAGTTTTCATAGCCGGACAGGTCAATGTCCGCAGTGAGCACATAATGACCGGACAGCTTTTCCCGGATGAGATTCAATTCTTCAGCAGACGCAATCTGCCACGGATCAGCCTTTGTACCATTTCCGACAGTAAAGCCGCCGTCAGCCATTGCGGTCACAGCCAGCAGCATCGCAGTCATCAGGACTATACAGAACATTTTTTTCACGATAGCATCCTCCTATTTGTGTGATGCTGTCAGTGTATCATCAATGTTAGTATGATATAACCCAAAAAACAGTCTAGATATGCCCAAAAACGGGCAGGTCTTCCCGTCAGCGAAGTCTGTATCCTGTACTGCAAACTGCCGTCAGATGATCACCAGCATGTGTCCATCAGTGAAGTCTGTATTCTCCCGGCAAAAGACCGAACCGTTTCCGGAAATCAGCTGAAAAATGTCTTGGTTTTGCATACCCCCCCACCATCTCCGCTATTTCCTCAATGGGCGTTTCACTGCCTGCAAGGAGCTGAGCTCCTTTTTGCAGACGGGCTCCAATTACATAAGCATGCAGTGAAATCCCATACACCTTTCGAAAACTCCGTGTGAGTTTTGAAACACTCATGCAGTATTCATGTGCCAGCGTTGGAATATCCGGTATGGTTGCCGGATCATCTTCTATTCGCTTTCCAATCGTGCGGATAATTGTTAGATCATCCTGATGCAGATGCGGTTTCGCCTCCTGCTCGCATAACGCAGTCTGCAGGCAGAGCGACAGTGTTTCAAGGAGCCGGGCGTCAAGACGCATCATCTCAAAGCCGCTGTGTATGTTTTCCAGTGAACCAATATCATGAAGCGCTTTGTAAACTTCCACTGGAATTGCAAACCTTCTGCCGGGCAGCACGTCCATTATTTTGTCAGTATCTTTAACATAGCCGTCAATTATGTTCACAAAACGCTCTGCAGGTACGGAAACCGACAGAAAAGAAAAAGATGAACCGCCCTGATAACACATTCTCTCAGCAGATCCATCTGAAAGGCAAAAGCAGGCTTCATTATGGTCAAGACACATTGAACCGCTGTCCGTAAACCATTCCACACCGTCTCCTGAACAGAAAAGCAGGCGCAGGTCTCCCGGAACACTTCCCTCAACAAAGGTATTCCTGTGAAACATCATTTCCCATGAAGAAAGAGAAAATATACCTGTATCAAGACGCACAATACGGCCTTTTCCCGATTCATCCGGAATATCAATGGCCAGTTCCGGTGTTCTCTGGATTTCCTGATACATTCCAAGCAGCTCATGGCCCATCATCCGGCCCCCTCTCTTCACTGTGCTGTTTCAGCATCCGGCGCCGGTAATCTGCGACGCCTGTTGCTCCGGCAAAACGGTACAATGCAAACCAGATCAACCTCCTTTAATGACATAGTCGTGCTTTCGGCACCGTATCAATTGCAGTTGTCATGATTTGACAAACCAGCATGAAATGCTGGGCCATCTCCTTTATGTGAACCCTGAAATCACAGACACCATCGCCGCGCCCGATCGTCTTTGTCCTGTCCCAGGAAATTTTCGGGTGCATATGGCCATAGCATATGTCATCCGCATCACAAAACCCTTTTACGATTTCCGGGCAGCGATACAGAAGACATTTGTCCTGATACGGGCATTTAACCATATCAAAGCGCATCTCGCCTTTTCCAAGATACTGATTTTCAGATGCAACCCCCGCCTACGGGCCAAAGCTTTTCTGTGTCATGCTGAAGAAAAACTTCGGGACGATTTTATAAAGCCCCGGAATTTTGAAAATCATCTTGATTTTTGAGGCCATTCCATTGGATCTACAGCGATAGTTATCTGTCACAAAATCCACTGCCTCCTGGTCAGCCAGCAGCGCATCGAAAACAGCTATAGACGGGTAGATGCGTTCCCTTGTATGCATGTAATATGCTTTCGGTTCATCCCTGTTTTCTTCAATCAGCTCGTCATATCGTCTGACTGCTTTCTCCATGATCAGATGCGCTTTCTCGTTTCCTTTTTTTCGAGATGTGAAACAACCTGTCTCAGATATCTGACCTGCTTTGCCATATCGGTTTCCCGCCCCATTAAAATTGTTAGTATTAACTAATATAATACAAAGCAATGCATTTGGGAAGATGAAAATTGTCTGGAATACTATGGACTCGTCCCTTCATAGGAAAACAATGCTTTTTCCCCCGGACACAACCTCCAAATGACGTTTATCTCAGCCATCTCTCCCTCTTTCCCGTCTGAACTGCATCCAGTTTTTAGGCTACACAATTCTCTCGTGATGGTTCTTCAGATACCGCCGCGCCTGGTATTCGTCTTTCTCATCGGTAATCACGTTCCGGTTGGCTTTTTTTACGAACTGGACTTCACTCACATAGCCCCCGTTAGTCAGAATGCATTTGACGTAGCATACTCTGTATCTCATTCATTTCGATTGTTCAAAATAAATACCGCTTACCGATTTCCTTGGGCTGATGTGCCTTTTACCTTTGTCTCTTTCCTTTGCAACCCTTAGAAATCATCTGCTGTTATCCCGGCGGATACAGATATCTACCGTCAGGATTTCAGCCCATTTCTTCTGCCTTTCATCCGTCTCATACGCCCCCATCGCTGCCCGATTCAACAGCAGGGATGATATAAAACGGTCATCTGTCTTATCCTGAAGCAAATGTCGTATAATCTGTTACACTGTGCAGTTCCGGCCACCTGCAAAAAATATTTGCCGGGATGTTGAAATACGCCGGATTCATTCGTCTAATCAGGGAAAGGTGGTGAGGAAACCATGAATACTGTCAAGGGCCCGGACAGTAAAGAAGAAAGAATCGAACGCATGGTTCTCCAGTATCAGCTTCCGCTGCTGAGACTCTGCTACGCATATCTGCATGATGTGGAACTTGCCAGAGACGCGGTTCAGGAGACCTTTATCAAGGCATACCGCTCGCTGGATAGTTTCAGGGAGAATGCCTCAGAGAAAACCTGGCTCAGCCGGATTGCGATCAATGCCTGCAAAGATCTTCAAAAAAGCAGCTGGTTCCGGCATGTGGACCGTTCCATAACCCTGGACATGATTCCCGAGCCTGCCGCGCCTGTTGAACCGGGAGATGTAAGCCTGACACTGGAAATCATGAAACTGCCGGCAAAGCTGAAAGAAGCTGCGCTGCTGTGCTGGTTTCAGGGAATGACATACAATGAAGCTGCCGAAACACTGGGCATCAGTCTCCAGGCTGTCGGCAGACGTTTGGACCGTGCAAGACGAAAACTGCGTTTCGTAATGGAAGGAAGTGAATAATAATGCCCCTGCATGAGGAACAGGTAAAAATACAAAAGGCAATGAATTCCACCCTTTCCGGTCTGCAGGAAAATCCATGGCTTGCGCAGCGGGTTCTTGCAAACGCGAAAGGAGAAGCGCCTGTGAAAAGAAAGATTTCTCTCGCTCTGGTATTGAGCGTCGTAACGATACTTGCCGTAATGGGAACGGCATATGCACTGTTTTCTTCCCAGGTGGCCGAATTCTTCGGCCAGCACTGGGGACATGATTACGGCAGCTGGCTTCAGGGAGGTAAAATCGCACAGATCGGTGAAACCGTTTCACTGGGCGGTGTTGATTTCACACTGGATGAAGTGGTTTACCGTGACCGCGGAATTTATGCTGTCGGTACTGCACGCGTAAAAGATAAAAAGGATGTCCTGCTGCCTATGGATCTTGCAGACGGATGGGATCTGGAAGAGGTATCTCAGGGAGAAGAAGCCCAGGCCTTAATCCGTCAGGCCAGGGAATCCGGAGGAAGGCTGCTGTCCATAGACTGCATTCCCGAAAGGATCGGTGTGGACAACGGCTCCATGGTGAAAACCGGAGATACAGGCATGTATAATCTGCGTAACCCGGATGGAAGCATTACCTTCTCATTCGAGACCGGCGGATATGCGCTGGAGGACGGTACAACTTATCAGGTAGAACTTTACATTGATGTGGATGAATGGACGGAAGCCGGAATGGTCAAAAACAGCCGGATAGAGCCCATAACCTGGACAGTAAGCTTCGCGCCGGTGGTCGTTTCACAAACCCGTGAAACAGAAAAAACTGCACCCGTTCCCTCTGAAACCGTACAGCAGACAGGTTATGAGATTCTGACACCCGCATTTTATCAGGAAACCGGCACAATGCCTGTATACCGGGCAGTTGAAACCGACTTCAGAAAGATACTCCGCCCTGAATGGTTTAATCAGAGCGGCATTGCAAAAAAAGTATCGAAAAAAGACATCAGTCTGACGTTTAACGACCATGCTGAATTGTCCTGCAGCGCCGAGGCAATTTATTACGCTGAATACACGGATGAAATGTTTGACTATAACTGGAAAGAGCGGGAGACCTACACTCCGGACATCGAACCGATGATGGCCCCGAAGACAGCGCTGTCACAGAGCATTGCACAAATGGCAGCACAGGTTCACTCAGGTTCTGAAGACTTTACGAAAGGCATTGTCTTTGAGCACAATCAGCTGACTAAAATTTCACTCGAAGAGGCACAGCAGACTGCTTCAGCGCTCTTGGATGAACTTGGGCTTAAGGGATATGCGCTTGCTTGGAAACTTGATATGAATCTGAACCGGATTCACAGCCTCGGTGAAGCTTATAACCACTTCTGGTTCGAAGGCGGAGGCTACAGCAATCTGCCGCGCCAGGATTACACTTCAGCAACAGCGGATAACGAAGGTTATTTCCTTTTCTATACTCCGCTTGGCATAGACAGAATCAGTGATGGACGGCACCAGATTACACTGTTCATCACCTGCCGCGGTATCGTTTATGCAAATATTGTCAGCGCATATACCCGTGGTGAAGAAGCCGGCATTCCTGAAAAGCTGGTCCCGCCCGAGGATGCGGTAAACAGCCTCTGTGCAGAAGCTGCACGATCAAGAGACGGCAGAGAGGTCCAGTCTGTTGAGCGTGTCGCACTGACCTATGTTGCGGTCCGTGCTGAAAACAAACAGGATGGTATGGTATTTGTTCCGGTCTGGCAGATTCTGTACAATGAAGCCGGATCAAATAAAGTATATTCAGCCTGGGCTGAATTTAATGCGGTCACCGGCACCATGATTGATGCATTTTTCCGTTAATTTCCAGATCCTGAAACCTTCCCGTAAGATCACCTTGCGGGAAGGTTTTTATGTAAAGTTCATCAACCAATATCCGCCCTGCCTTCAGAAAAAGGATCCATCTTCTCATGAGAGACCACAGTCTGATGCAGCTCAATGGAGCCGTCCCTGTTCTGAGCATGGAAACACTGTACTTCATTATATCCTGAACTTTGGCAAAAATTATCACGAGACCACTTTGCCACAGTATTTCATTTCTTAGGATGTTCAATTACCTATTTTCGGTCTGATTATCCTTATTTGGTTCAGATTGCTTTTTCTCTTTTCCGCTTTCTTCAGTATCAAGCTCTCGTTTCTCTGCTTCTCGTTGAATCCTTTTTTCTGCTTTACGTTTTTCCCGCTCTTCTTTATCAGCTCTAGCTTTTTCTGCTTTCTCCGCCTCACGCTGAGCCTTTTTTTCTGCTTTACGTTTTTCCCGTTCTTCTTTATCAGCTCTAGCTTTTTCTGCTTTCTCTGCCGCACGCTGAGCTTTTTGAGCTTCTTTTTCTTTCTGCTTATCCTCTTCCTGCTTCTTTTTGAATTCAGTTTCGTTCAGAATCATGGAAGGCGTTTCTCCCCAGGTAATCGTACGCATGTATTGCTCAATGATCTCACTGCTTAGGTCGAGACACCTAAACATTTCTTTTTCGTCGCTTCTCATACCATGAGCAGGTTTCCCTGTACCGTCATCATTGAACTCAATTTTGTATCTGCGGAGTTTTGCGATAAAAGTTTCTACGGTCTCAGAACGTTTTTTATTCAAAAACGGGGTTGCAAAATATGTCATAGATTCAATAATGTTTTGAGCTATATCCCCGATTAAATTCTGCCCCCTAAATGTCTCATCGGTTTCTGTCCCAGGAGTAACCATCCCCAGAAATGTCTTGCGCCGTTGATATGTTTTCTCATTGCAATCCCGTCTGCGGGCAATGAGAATCTCCTCAGCAGCACTCATACCACCATTAGAAATAATCAAAAAGTATCCTTTTTTATTCTTCTCTAATTGAATAACATCATAATTTCGTTCCCATGTGAAATTTCTGCCTGATTCAGGGTCCCGGTCACATGGCTTAATGGTAAAGTA
>JAFUHD010000278.1 GCA_017469025.1 Clostridia bacterium | reverse complement strand
CGGGCAGCGTTTCAATGTACCTGCACAGGTCAGCAGCGACTGATTCGACATCATAACAGGCGGGTGCCAGTTCCGGATTAAGGCCGAGGACATCCGCGGCTTCCTCAGCGGCCTGTGGTGAGAAACCGGCTATGTTTTTTGAAATGGCCCTGGCAATGCCGGATTCCGCATGCCTGAGACGATCTGCCAGTATGGATGAATCAAGTGTATCCGGTGAAAGCTTGTCCTGAAGCGGTGGACGTTCGTAAGGCAGACCGGGTTCTATCTGTCTTACACGGGACAGTGTTTCATTGATATGGCGGGCGGCGTCAATGATGGTCCGGCCGCCGGTCAGCAGAATGATATTGGAATGTCGGCCCATGATTTCAACGACGAGTGTCCGCGTGACCGGATCACCAAGTTCACTCAGACTGGCTATATCCATCTCGAGAATGCGGTCACCATCGACCTGACGGAAGCCCTGCACCCTGCCGCCGCCGATATATTTGCGAAGCAGCATACAGAACATGGGCGGGTCCATGGGGGCACTCTGGGATTCATTTGTCAGATGAACGCGTGCTGAATTTGCAGAGGCACTCATGACTAGACGATGATTTTGTCCCTGCGCACGGATAAGCAGGTGAATTTCATCCCGTTCCGGCTGAATGACCTTGTCTATCCGTCCGTCTTTCAATTTCGAATTGAGTTCCCGGGCAATAAACCCGAGCATAATGCCGTCCATTGGCATGGCAGATTCCTCCAAATGTGGTTCGGTGCGGAGCATGCTCCGGCTGCGCGGATATTATAACAGATTTCAGATCACGTGCACAGAAAGGAATTCTGTGCAGACAGTATTTGTCTATATGCGCCTGCAGGAAACAGACAGGCGGAAGGGAAATGGGGATAATCATGGAAAAACTTGTTGCGGCGACGAGAAATGAGAACAAAATCAGGGAGATTCGTGCCATCCTTGGAAAATATTTCGAGGTTCTGTCGATGGATGACGCCGGTGTGTCCGGAGAAGCAGAGGAGACAGGAACATCATTTGAAGAAAATGCCCTGCTTAAAGCACGGTATGTGATGCAGCAGACCGGTCTTTCCTCGATTGCGGATGACAGCGGACTTGAGGTGGATGCGCTTGGCGGTGAACCGGGCATATACAGTGCACGGTACAGCGGCGGCCATGGAGATGATGCTGCTAATAATGAACTGCTGCTCAAAAAACTGGAAGGTGTTCCTGCACCGCGTACAGCCAGATATGTAGCGGCGCTGGCACTGGTTCGTCCTGGAAAACCGGATATCTGCTGCCGGGGAACCTGTGAAGGGGAAATCCTGACGCATTACCAGGGAGATGGCGGCTTTGGGTATGATCCGCTGTTTTTGTGCGAAACAGGGAAGACCTTTGCTGAGATTGATCAGAAAACAAAAAACAGCATCAGTCACCGCAGACGTGGAATAGATGCTGTACTCAGGGAACTTGAAAGGGAAAACGTCTGATCTGCATCATGGCTTGCAGATCTGATGAATAGGCGGAGACAAGAGACTATGTACAGAATGGGGATTTTTTCGGACAGTCACGGCTGTGTGGACAGCATGAAACAGCTGTATGGCCAAATGGGTTCGCTGGACCTTGTGCTTTTTCTTGGTGATATGACGGCAGACGTAGAGCATTTCCGGAAATGGCTTGAGGACAAAGGGGAGAAGGTGCCGGTTTACAGTGTGCGGGGCAACAATGATCTGATGTCCAGTGAACCGGAGCACATTGTGCTTTCTGCAGAAAACAGGAAGATCTTCATGACGCATGGACATATGTATGGTGTACGCCAGGGAACGCGTCACCTGTGTCGAGCAGCCAAAGCGGCGGGATGCGATATTGCACTCTATGGACATACACATGAAAGGTACTGCTCTTATGATGATGGAATCTTTGTGCTGAATCCTGGCGCAGTATCCGGATCTTATCCGGGACGGCTGAGAACAGCAGCTGTTCTGTCGATTGAAGGATCACAGATCCATACAGAAGATGTGGTTTTGGGACTGTAAATCATTGCTGACAAGATTCGGAATTGAATCATGGGGGAAATTTACAAAAAAAGAAAAGTTAAAAAAACCTGTTGACAGAACATGCTTTGATGGATATAATATCGATCTGTCAGCGGGAACGCCGCAGCG
>JAFUHD010000277.1 GCA_017469025.1 Clostridia bacterium | reverse complement strand
CTTTAAAATCTCAGGTGCAACCGGTGTCGCATCTGCTGTTTTAGATAGAGTTATACCATTTGCATTTACATTAACAGTATTAGTATGTGTCTTAAGCCATCCACCACTTGGAGATGTAGCAGCAGCGAGCCAACTTTCATCTACATTGGATCTATATGTTATAACAATAGTTCTCTTATCCAAACCACTATCAAGACCATCTTGTCCGTTTGATTTTTTGAAGGTTAAATCAAAGCTTCCAACTATTTGAGTACCATTAATTCTTGTAACATTATGTGAAGTCGCTGTAGCTGATTCACCGGCATTTAATCCTGAAACATTTATCGGAAAGCTCCGCGATATTCTTGAAGTCAAGGATACCGTAGTCGCAGTGGTTTCCGAGGGCATCCGGACCGCTGAGGGCAAGTATATCTGTGAGTTCACATCCGGTTCTGAGACAAAAGATGCATTCGGCCACATTCAGATGACCGGAACAGCTGCTTATCTGGCAGATCTTGTTCACAAAGAACTCGGCTGCAAGGCACGTGCTGTTGAACTCTCCACGCTGCAGCGTGCTGCTGCACACCTGGCTTCCAAGATCGATGTTGACGAAGCGTTCAACGTCGGTGGTGCTACCGTTAAGGCTGCTGATGAAGGTTCCTCCGGCGTTATGGTCGTTATTGACCGTGTATCGGACGATCCGTATCAGAGCGCAACCGGTGTGTATGATGTGCACCGCATTGCCAATGGCGAAAAGCTGGTACCGAGAAAGTGGATCAATGAAGAGGGCGATTATGTAACAGAAGAGTTCCTCGACTATGTCCGTCCGCTGATCCAGGGCCAGTATAACCCGATGATGGTTGACGGCCTGCCGCGGCATCTCAATATGCATCTGCGGAATTATGACTGGGCACGTACACCGATTCATCAGTAAAAATCATAAGACACCCGATGCTTCATGCCGGGTGTCGGATCATGGCATCTGCCATTGATACAGCGCCGAAAGCACAACTATGTCATTAACGGAGATGGCCCAGCATTTTATGCTGGCTTGTCCAATAGTGACAATTGCTATTGATACAGTGCCGGAAGCACAACTATGTCATTAACGGAGTTTCATTATCCAATGGGTAGTGAAACTCCCGTTTTCTTCATACAGGCAGAATTCAGGGCGGCATTGTATGCTTTTTGGGTGGATTATGGCTGCTCAGAAATGCCAGCTCTTTTTATAAGCGTTTCCCTGATTTGGCGCATTTGCAGGAATAAGGGATGACGAAAGAATATGTCTCAAATGAAGGAAGATCAGATCCAACTTTTTTGCAGGCGATGCTTGTCAGCAGCGCTTTATGCATTTGTTTAGGGATTCGTGGTTTTCTCAGACACGTGCCGGATTTGATTTCTTAGTCAACCTTTTATACGGTAAACAGGAAAAGGTATAGGATTGTTTTCTTCCTGTATTAGTGTGTGTGTTGCAGTGATATATGGAACACTGAGAGCGTGCTTTTGAAAGACTCAAAAAGCGGAAACAGAGCGTGTATCCCTTGAAACGGAAAAACGAGAGGCATATAAAGATGAAACTAAGTCCCGGGGCAGAAGAAGTTCTGAAGAGAGCCTATACATTTTACTGTAAAACAGATCAGAACGAACTATGTCATGAACATTTGTTTTATGGGCTGGCTGCCTTTCTTGAGAATGAGGAACCTGATCTGGAATGGGAAGACGAGCAGAACGAACTTAAAGCATTCCTTGATGGGAAACTGGTTAATCTGGGTGAAGTCCGGAATGAGATGAAGCGTCTGTCAACAGAGCGGGATGTGTCATTTACATCAGCCGGACCTGTCCTTAGATGGGCGACGAAAACAGCAAGTGCAATGGATGCTGAATCCGGCACAGCGGGGGCTGATGCGCTTGCACTGGCTATGATGGAAAAGCGCACGAAGTATACAGAACGTTACTGGAATTCGAAGATAGATCTGAGAGCAGCAGCTGTCAGATATATGAAGGAACATGCCCGGGAGACTCACAGAACTGAAGAAGGCGGGGGACTGCATCCGTCGAAACAGGAAGGGTATTCTGCCAGAGAATCATATTACTCTGAATATGATAAGCGACATGAAAAGTGTATCAAGCGGAATATAAAAGATTATGAAAACAGACGAGATGCCGGAAAACAGAACAAGCCTTCAGGTTTCCTTGAATGGTATAAAAAAGTCCGGAATTTAAACATCCTGGGTACTGCCGAACCGAGATGGGCCAGTTATAGATTTATTATTCAAAAAATCATACTGGAGTTTGTTATTCTGTTCGCGGTTACCTATGGTATAGTTGTTTTTTTTAATCCTAATGGTGCAAATCCATGGCTGAACATGATAAGCAGTGTTCCATTTCCTCTGTTATTGTTGTTCAACTTATACGATATCGGTCTCCTGTTCAGTGAAACGAGCGATATAAGGGGATTAATTGTAAGTGCTGTTGTGGGAATGACGGGGGTATTCCTCATTTTTCCAGCCATACAGAACAGCTTTAATCTGGATCGGCTTCCAATTATTCTGGCGATCATTATGACCGTTTTATTGCTGTTGGCGGCTATTCTGATTCGAGCTTATTTCACGATAACAACAACATGTTATGTTATGTCCAAGTCAAGTAATGACGATTTGGCCAGTTATGCGTATTATCACTTTACTGCAGGCAAAGCTGCGCAGTCTATTGTGTATACTGTATTTGGATTCGCCACGGTACATTACCTGATGCAGTCCGCATTACCTGACTGGCTCGCGAAAGGCATATGGATTCTGGAATTTGTGCTCCTGTTGTTTCAGGGAATTCATTTTATCAATGCACTCAAGGAAATGGATGAAGCCGTCGGGGATAAGAAATATCTGTATTATGTATGCTTCCATGACAGTTTGATTTTTTTAAGTCCGACATTGCTGTTTGTTTTCCTTACGTTACTCTTCAAATGGCCTTCCATGCCGGTGTGGATGATTGTTCTGAGTGTATTGGATGTACTGGCTACAGCTATTATCGAGTTCACTTTTATTGGAACGGTCAGACAGAGTGAAGAGATAAAAAAGAGTAAAACAAAAAAGCGGGGTTGATCCCCGCCTGAATACAGAATCAGCCGGACAATTTGTCCCATTGTCTGTATTCGGTAATGTACATAGTGGTAAAACATGCAACACCGCCCAGAAAGTTTGATATGGGCTCTGCAAGAAAGACACCGCGGGCACCAAATCCAAAAATGCCAGGCAGGAGAAGTGTCAGTGGAACGACGATAAGGACCTTGCGCAAAAGGGAAAAGAAGACAGCCTGACGCGTACGGCCGAGTGCTTTAAACACGGTCTGTCCACTGTACTGAAGTGCCTGAAAAATGAAGGCGAAATAATAGAGCTTCAGGACAGGTGCGGCAGATTCGATGAGTGCATGGTCGCTTGTAAAGATCTGAATAAAGAAAGCCGGAAACAGAAGAATGAAAACCCAGACGACACCGGTATAGCCGACATTCCAGATGGTAAAAAGCTGGACCGTTTTGCGCATCTGTTCCGGACGCCGGGCGCCGTAATTGTAGGAGAGAACGGGCGACGCACCATCTGAAATGGAATTGACGGGAACATCCAGCAGGGAACGTACGGATGCGATGATGGTATAGATGGAGATATAAAGGTCTCCACCGTACCGTGACAGTGTTGCGTTGCAGACAATGGTAACCAGACTGTTGGTGAACTGCATGATAAAGCTGGTCAAGCCGACGCTCAGAATGCGGATGACGTTTTCAGGAACAAAGCGGCTCGGCGGGAGCGGTTTAAGGTGCAGTTCGCATGCCGGACGCAGAAGAAAAAGGATTACAAATACAGCAGACAGACACTGTGCGATGACGGTTGCAAGGGCAGCACCGCGAAGCCCCATTCCAAGGACAAAAATGAGAATGGGGTCCAGAATCAGATTGCTGACTGCACCGATAAAGATGGCCAGCATACCCGAACTGGCATATCCCTGTGCATTGATGAACGGGGTCATGCCTGATGCAATCATGGTTGCGGGGGTTCCAAGCAGATACAGCCTCAGGTAAACAGAGGCATGGGGCAGCAGCTGTTCAGAGGCGCCAAACAGCCGGAGGGCAGGGGCGGCGAATCCTTCGAAGAACGCCATGAGCACAATGGATGTGCCGATCAGCAGCGTAAATGAGGTGTTCATGAGCGTTTCTGCCTGAGTCTGGTCTTTTCTGCCTCTGGCTATGGCGCAGAGCGGAGCACCGCCCATTCCGAACAGGTTTGTAAAAGCGGTGACAATCATGATGACCGGGAAACACAGACCGATACCACCAAGGCCGGCAGTGCCCTCTCCGGGAATACGGCCGATATAGATGCGGTCTACAATGCTGTAAAGCAGGCTGAGAAGCTGGGCTACAAGCATGGGAAGGGCGGAGGCAGCCACATTATGTGCTGTCCTGTCGGATGAAAAGTCTATTTGTCGCATGATAAGATCCTCCGTTCCGGGACAGTATAGCACATCCATTCAAATTGTCCAGTATGACAGGTGCTATTGAATGGAACATAAAAAACAGATTTTGCAGTGTTAATGCGGCAGACAGCAGATATGAGGTCAGCTGGATGAAAAGCACTTTAGATACATGCCGGGGAAATGATCCGGTGCTTTGCACCGGCTGGCAGACAGTGGGAGGATACAGATGAGTGCAGCGGATGAAGTCAGATCAAGATATGCACAGTATCTGGAGGAAATTGACCAGGTAATTGCGACAGCAAAACCTGGTGCCGGTTTGTTTGGCATAGGGGTTGCACCGAAAAATGATCCCTGCAATGACCGCTTCATGAGTGATATGCAGAAGTGGTTCGAGGCATTTGTATCCAGTGAACCATCTTCTGAGGATACCGCATCAGTGCTTTCTTATGTTTATGAGGCACAGGAGTCAAGGCGTCAGGATTTCGTATTTTTTACCCTGACAGCCATCCATGGGATGACGATTCCTCTGATCTCCCGTCTGATGCCGGAACAGGCGTCAGAACTTGCTGATGCATACGAAACCAGAATACCGCGTCAGCAGAGGCTGCCGGTACAGCAGACTCTGCTGAAAGCGCTTTATGAGCGTGCAGGCAGGATGCCCGCACGTCGGGGACTCTTTGGGCGGAAACGTTGATCATGATGCCGGAAGGGGGCATTGCCATGCAGGCAGATCGCAACAGACTATTTTCAACACCATTTTCAAAAGCTTACTGGAAGCAGGCAATGGCGGATTTTAAAAACCTGAGAATGCTGGTTTTTGCCGCCCTGATGATTGCACTGCGGATTGCACTCAAGCCGGTCAGCATTCCAATTGCGGCTGATCTGCGGATCAATGCAGGGTTTTTTATAAATGCTTACGGGGCAATGGTCTTCGGGCCTGTAATGGCCATATTTGGCGCCATTGTTTCGGATACGCTCGGGTATCTGGTCTTTCCGGACGGCATTTATTTTTTCCCGTTTGTGCTGACAGAAATTGCCGGTTCCCTGATCTTTGCCCTGTTTCTGTACCGGACAGAGGTCAGCACGGTGCGGATTGTTTTGGCAAGGTTCTGCGTTGACATGCTGGTCAATGTTGTGCTGAATGCGCCAATCATGGCACTGTACTATACCATGATCATGGGACGCAGTTATGCACTTTTTGATGTCCTGCGCATCGTCAAGAATCTGGCGATGTTTCCGCTTGAATCCATTCTGCTGATTATTTTTATGCGTCTGGTCATTCCACCGACGCAGAAGCTCGGCTATGTGTTCAGTGGCACACAGCGCCTCAAATTCAATAAACGTACGATTGTGCTGCTGGGTGTATTACTGGTTTTCAGCATCTGTACGATTACGGGTTATTACATCTGGAATTACAATACAACCTCCTTCAGTGCCGCCTATACATCCGAAGAACGCCTGAATCGCAATAATGAGATGACAGACTGGGTGCGCGCTGATACACCGGAACTTGCTGATCAGAACCTGGTTGTCATCATTGAGAGCGCCAGATCCAAAGTGGGAAATCCGGAGATGACATATGAGCTTGCCGTGTATGCGCTGGATGAAGCTGTTCTCGCAGGTGAATCGGATGTTACCGAGACTCAGATCCGCGGTTATTCAAAATCCAAAGCTGCAAAAGAACCGGCACTCGGACGGCTTTGCAGCGGAATTGCGGTGACCGATAAGAAAAGCGGAGCACATCTCAGACTGACACTTGATCTTGGTGAAAGCCATTGAGAAGCTGACCTGTTGTCCATGTACAGCCTGGCAGTGCGCTTCATGATGGGGTGGAAGCGGACAAACGGGACAAGACATTCTGTGACTGGGGAATAGAAGATATGATTCAGGATATTACACCGCATGTATTTCATAACGAATACCGGAAAGATGCCAAATGCCGGGAAACGGACTACATTGTGCTGTATCAGGACGGGAAGTTCCTGGTTTCGACAGATGACTCTGCAGGCTGGATTGTTCTACCAACAGCAGCTGACTTTGGAGACGCGCTTCCTGCACAGCTCATTTATCTGTTCGAGGTGGATGGACAGGCCTTTTTTGCACCGCTTTCCACAGACAGTGTGAACACCTCCTTTCTTACGGGCCGGCATTTTGTTTTTTCCTCGCTGAGAGATGTGCGGAGTGCTGGATTTGAGCCGAAAACGGTCGTTTTTGCACTTTTTACGGCCTATCATCTGCTGGAATGGTACAGGTCGACCCGGTACTGCGGTGCTTGCGGAGGCCGGATGACGCCGGATGATACGGAACGTGCCATGTACTGTCCCGCCTGCAGGCGGAAGGTATATCCACGCATCAATCCGGCTGTGATTATCGGTGTCATAAATGGAGACCGTCTCCTTCTGACACGGTACAGAAACGGGATGATGAATGCACTGGTAGCCGGGTTTACGGAGATAGGGGAGACGTTTGAGGAAACCGTTGCCCGTGAGGTGATGGAGGAAACCGGTCTCCGTGTCAGGCATATCCGTTACTACAAATCACAGCCGTGGGGCATTGCAGCGGACATACTGGCGGGATATTACTGTGAGGTGGACGGAGATGATACAATCCGGATGGATGATACTGAACTCCGGTATGCCGAATGGGTTCCGCGTGCCATGATTGAACTCCAGCCCCAGCCATACAGTCTGACCAATGAGATGATGGAACAGTTCAAACTGGGCAGAATACGTGCAGTGGAAGAATAAGCGAACGGTAAAGTCCGCACTTTGAATATCTGTGATGCTGCTGTTGTGTGGAAAGCCTGATGCAGGCAATGAGGATTTCGCTGCACGCGGCTTATCTGGGCACCGGAGGCCTGATAGGCCCATATACGTCTATTCCAGTACATGTGATCTGAGCGAAGGCGTACTGTTCTGCCGGTGAAGCGATCCGTGATTGTCCCGTTTCAGAGTGGGCATGTTGTCCCAAAGCCTGCAGTTACCCGCTTCATGCGATGATTTCCGGATACGGTATCCATTTTCTGAATGAAACATAACAAAGAATCCAGCCCATTGATATGCAAGAATGGACTGGATTCTTTGTTAATTGCACGAATGAGTCAATTGGTCTATTCAAAAAACAAAGGCAGCGGAAGGCATGAAAGCACGCCCAGGAGGAAGTGAAGTGTTTACCGATAAAAAAAACGGCACCATGTGGTGCCGTGTACCGGAAAAAATCAATCGATCGGCGTGCAGTCCTGGTTGAGGCGCTCGATAATCTTCGGGAGTTCCTCATCGACTTTATCGTTTGCCAGCTGGCAGGTGCCCGCATTGCGGTGTCCGCCACCGCCATAGGAGAGGCACAGTGCGCCGATATCAGCATTGCTGTTTTTGTTGATAATGGACTTGCCAATCATGACAGCTGTATTCTGCTTCTTGAAGCCCCATGCCACATGAACGGAGATTTCCGTTTCCGGATGCATGGCATAGATCATGAAACGGTTTCCTGCATAGATGGTCTCTTCATTGCGAAGGTCAAGCACGACAACGCGGCCGTATACCTTGGCAAGACGGTTTACCTGCTGCTTGAACAGATTCTGCTGTTCAAAGTAAAGGTCTACACGTTCCTTTACATCAGGCAGCGCAAGAACCTCATCGACAGAGTGTTCAACACAGAAGTCAATCAAAGCCATCATGAGGTCATAGTTGGAGATACGGAAGTCATGGAAACGGCCAAGACCGGTACGGGCATCCATGATGAAGTTCATCAAAACCCATCCCGTCGGATTCAGGATTTCCTCAAGTGTGAAATCGGCAGAATCTCCCTTGTCGACTGCGGCCATCAGTTCTTCAGAGATGCGGGGGAGTTTCTCGTGTCCGCCGTAGTAATCAAAGACAACACGGGCAGCACTGCGAGCGTCAGGATCAATGATATAGCGGCCCTTGTAATCAACACCGACCAGACGGGTCAGTTCAGATTCATGATGGTCAAAGGCAATCCCGACACGCGGATCGAAAGGCAGGTTGGTTGTAATATCGGTTGAACGGATGTCTACCTTGCCATCCTGAACATCCTTGGGATGAACAAATTTAATCTCATCAATCAGATTGAGTTCTTTTAAAATCATGGCACAGACAAGTCCATCAAAGTCGCTGCGCGTGACGAGCCGCCTGCTCACAGAGTTTTCCATTGTCAGTTCTCCTTCAAAGGGTTCATTTCTTTTGCACAAATATATAATACTACTTTTCAAACGAAATGAAAAGGCAAAAAACCCAAAATGTGGGATTGTGTGATATTCTGTCACCAATCTGTTGCCAATCGTTCCAACAGCCATGAAAAAATATTATGCGGGCAGGATGGGTTGAAATTCGGCGGTATTACGTCTACAATGATATCGTTGTATTACATTGCCGAAGGGACGATAGTCTTTGAAAGCTTTTACATTTACAAGCGTGGTATTGCGCCTTCTGACTGCATGTCTTGCCGGAGCTGTTTTCGGCTTTGGCCGATCCCGAAAAAAGCGGGCAGCCGGCCTCAGAACATACATCCTGACAACACTTGGTGCCTGTATGTCTATTCTGATGGCACAATATGAATATGAGATGCTGAACACCCAATGGCTTTCGGCTGTGCAGGAAATAGGCCTCAAATTTGATGCCTCCCGTTATGGTGCACAGGTAATAGCCGGTATTGGCTTTCTTGGCGCCGGCACCATCATTGCCTCCGGGCATCAGCAGGTCAGTGGCCTTACTACCGCAACGGGTCTTTTTGCAACGGCATGCATTGGTATGGCAGCAGGTGCCGGCTTTATTGAGTGTGTTATTGTCATTCTGATTCCGGTTGTCTTTATACTGGATTATTCATACCGGATTGAACTCAGCTTTAAGAGGCGGCTCAGAAATATGACAATTCATGTCATGTTTGAACAGATTGAGGATCTGGGACAGATCACACAGTTTCTGGATGAAAGCGGTGTGACAATCTTTGATCTGGATATAGAAGAAACGGAACGCAAAGCAGACAAATGTCCCGCTGCGATCATGTCAATCCGCTTAAGCCGTGAGAGACCATCCCATTCGACGCTTCTGTCGACGGTTGCAGAGCTTCCATGCGTTATTTCAGTTCAGGAACTTGTATCCTGAAAACGGGTGCAGTCATAATCTGCATATAGCATTCTGACATGAGCAAACGGGGAGTAATGGATATGCTGACTGTTTTTGATTCCTTGCGCGGCCTTGAACTGATACCGGTTATTTTTCGTGTATTTCTTTCAATGATCTGTGGTTCCATCATCGGCCTCGAGCGTTCTGCGAAGAACCGGCCGGCAGGATTCAGGACACATGCCCTGGTTTGTGTTGGTGCTGCAGCTGCCTCCATGACTGGTCATTATCTCTATCTGGGAATGGGGATACCTGCAGATGTAACCCGTATGGGCGCGCAGATTATTACCGGTCTGGGTTTTCTGGGCGCTGGAACCATACTGGTTACAAAGAACAAGAAAGTAAAAGGCCTGACGACAGCAGCCGGTTTATGGACAACTGGTATTATCGGACTTTCCATTGGTGCCGGATTCTATGAAGGCGGCATTATCTGCACGGTGCTTGTTCTGGTGACAGAGCTCCTCCTGAGCTGGCTGGTGAACGGACTCAAACGGGATTCAGAGATCACGGTACGGGTTGTGTATACAAAGAAAAATGCGCTGGATCAGATGATGCGGTACTGTAAGGACAAAAATCTGTCGATTAAGCGCCTTCAGGTCAACAGCCATGGAGATAACAGCATGTATCATGCAGATGTACTTCTGCATGCACCGTGGAACGCACATCCGGACGAACTGATCAAACACATCTATACCATTGACGGTATTCACTCTGTCGAACAGGTTACATCCGGTGCACACGTCTAAACGGTATGATTACCGGGTCTGTATCTGGAGGCGGCACTGTTCGGGAACGATTTTCAGAATTACCGGTGTTTCATGCTTCAGACGGATAATGGCTTTTTGATGACGACATACATCCGCCAAAGAATGAAGCTGACCTGCCGTGACCGGTCTTTCAAATGAAGCAGCGTCTGGAGCCGAAAGAGCGCACCTGCTGGACAATCAATAAAAAACCGCAGCATTTGGCTGCGGTTTTTGTTATGAACAAAAGGTCTGTATTTACTTCTCGTAAGTATCGTAGAGACTGCGTACGCGGAAAGAGGAAGGGGCAGCTTCTTCGCCGGCTTTGGTGAAATCGCGGGTCGGGAGTACATGGAAGCGGTGTTCACCCTGCTCGAGATCGATGAAGTTATCATCGAGACGAAGCACGCTGTCCTCTGTTTCAACGGAAACAGCACGGGCGAAGTTGCGGGCGGTGACGACCAGATCACTGCCGTCCTGACGGAGTGTGAGTTCCGGATCCAAAAAGTGGTAGTGCTTGGGCGCGCAGAACAGCGAGGTTCCGCAGGAAACGGAAGCGCCGTCCACCGCAAATTCGTAGGTAAGGTGAGCCTCAAGTGGATCCTGATCATTAAAGTCAAGGTGAGGCAGCCATTCGCCGCTGTAAGGAGCAACTGTAATCTGCTGCTCGCCCGCTTTGATTATGGAAGAATCCGGACGGCGGAGCTGCCAGCGGACAAGGCCTGTAACAGGGTTTCCGGTTTCGTTTGACACATGCAGGTCCGCGCTGATGTCGACCGGGATCGGCATGGTATTTGGATTGGGCTTCTGGTCCTGTTCACCATGTTCTTCGCAGGAGATCAGGATGGGGGCAAACATGCGC
Organism: Clostridia bacterium; assembly: GCA_017469025.1. Classification (GTDB taxonomy): domain Bacteria; phylum Bacillota; class Clostridia; order Christensenellales; family Aristaeellaceae; genus Ventricola. Next base: position 31,562 of record JAFUHD010000277.1, on the reverse strand, counting down.
TTCTCTGCATACTGAAGGGCTTTCCAGTTGCCATAGTAGTCGACACTGGCCCAGGAGGCAACCGGCCAGCAGTCGTTGAGCTGCCAGACGATGGTTCCCATGCAGGTGCCGCGATGGCGGCGGAAATGCTCTACGCCATAACGGATGGCATCTGCCTGCAGGAGCTGGGAGCAGTAGACGAGCTCGTCGAAGTTCTTTGGATAGAGGAAGGTTGCGGAAAGGTAATTGAGAATCTTGCCGTTGGCGGCAGCATTGCGCTGATGCATCTCCATGACACGCGAGAAGATATTGCGGTCAGTGTCAGCGGTAAAGCGGCGGATGGTAGGCAGGGCCGGGAAGGATTGGAAACCAAACTCGGAAAGGAAGCGGTAATGATGCTTCCGGTAGGCTGTAAACGGCTCGTTTCCATGCCAGACGCCCCAGTAATGCGTGTCACCGCGATTTTCAGCCATGCTGTTTTCAAAATTACCGCCGGAAGATGGGGAAGACGGCCAGTAGAAGGCATCCGGATCTTCTTCGTGAACGATGTCCGGGATCATGGCTTCAAAGAGGCGGATGTAATCATAGAACTGTTTCCTGGACTGCGGCCAGGCGTTAAACTCATACTGCGTTTCCAGTTCGTTGTTGCCGCACCAAAGCGCGAGACATGGGTGATTGCGCAGGCGGCGGATATTCTGCCGCATTTCAGCAGTGGTATTTTTGATAAAAGCAGGACTCAGTTCATAGGAGGCACAGGTGAACATCATGTCCTGCCAGATCAGCAGACCTTTTTCATCGCAGAGTTCATAGAAGAAATCATCCGGGAAATAGCCGCCGCCCCAGATGCGGATGCTGTTATAGTGGCTTTCCTGTGCGGTTGTGAGAAGCAGATCAGTACGCTCGCGGGTGACCCGGGGCAGCAGGTTATCCTCAGGAATATAGTCGGCGCCCATGGCAAAAATCTGCAGTCCGTTCACCTCAACAGCGAAATTGCGTCCTTCAAGCGGAGTGTCATGACGTGATACGGAGATGCGCTTGGATTCGCCCTGTGGCAGGAGAATGTTGGTACCGTCGTCAAGGTCCGGCGTCTGGTCCTTCATATGCGGATCAAATGTTTCTCCAGGCATCGGATCAGTGTTAACCGTTACGGTGCGCAGTCCGGTACGAACTGTGCAGGTATCCACGATGCTGCCGGATTCATCCAGAAGCTCGGCGCAGACGGTGTACAGAGGCTGTTTGCCATACCCGTTCGGCCACCAGAGTTCAGGGTTATCAATATCAACAGAAAGCGGAATGGGCATTTGAAGGCGGCGGACGCCGGTTTCTGTGAGGGATTCGGTGAGGACAGCCTCATGTGCCGGACAAAGCTTTTTGCTTTCTGCAGTCCATTTGCGTCCGTCCGGTCCGGTAATGGTTGCACGGATGAGCGGTGTAATTTGTGCAGGGGTATCCATAAATTCGACATTGGCGGACAGATTCATTTTTACGCGGCTGACAATACCGTTTTCGCGGTCATGGATCTGACGGATGCCAAGCGATTCAATTCGGGCCTTTGACAGGAAGAGCAGCTCGACAGGTCTGAACAGACCGGCATCCGGCAGACGGGGACCCCAGTCCCAGCCGAACATGCATGCGGCTTTGCGCAGATGCGGAAAACCGGGCATGGCATCTGAAGAGTAGCCGACCGGACAGCGTTCATTTTCGGATTCAATATACCGGATGGGCGAATGAAGGCAGACGGTCAGATGATTGGGGACGCCGGCAGTGAGCAGGTCTGTGATATCAAACTCAAACACGCGGTGCATATTGTCGGTCTGTCCAATCTGAGCGCCGTTGAGCAGGATATCTGCCAGTGTATCGATACCGTTGAAACGCAGGAATATATGCGTGGCGGCACTCAATTCTTCTTCGGAGACGGTGAACTCCGTGTCATAACGGAAGTCGTTTTCAAGCAGACGAGTTGCCAAAAGCTCGTTGTCGCGGTAAAATGGGTCTGGAATCAGTCCGTGTTCAAGCAGGGTCGAATAGACACTGGATGGCACCTGTGCTGAGACAGGATTTTGGGGAATGTCATAGACATTGCTGCCGATAACGGTCAGGTTCCAGCCTTGATCAAGGGTCTTTTTAAACATGGAGAAACCTCCTGGCAATTTTTTGAGAATTATATCATGCCCACCGGATGGAAACAATGCGCGGGATAAAAATATAAGCTTCTGTCATAAATGCGCAGCAGCCTTTATCGGAAGTACAGGTATGGAAAGGGACGAGCATGAGATACAGATGTCTGATTCTGGATCACGATGATACTGTGATGGACAGTACGCGTATGATCCACTATCCCGCTTTTCTGGCCGCACTGGAGGAGATGCGGCCAACACATTATGTTTCACTGGATGACTACTTTCTGCTTAACTTTGAACCCGGCTTCCTGCCATACTGCGAACAGACGCTCGGGTTTACGGAGAGGGAAACTGAGCGGGAATATGAGATCTGGCAAAGCTTTGTGAAAGCACGCGTTCCGGTCTGTTTTGAAGGCATGCGAAAGATCATTGAGCGTCAGAAGGCAGAGGGCGGGCTGGTGTGCGTGGTATCCCACTCTGTCCGGGACAATATTCTGAGGGATTATGCCGAAAACGGACTGCCGGAACCGGACTGCGTATTTGGCTGGGAACAGCCGAAGGAAATGCGGAAACCGTCTGTTTATCCGGTAGAAGAGATCCGCAGACGGTTTGGCCTGCAGCCTGAGGAGTGTGTGGTGATAGATGACCTCAAACCCGGGTATGATATGGCCAGAGATGCCGGTGTCGCATTTGCCGGCGCGGGCTGGGCGCACCGCATAGCACCGATTCAGGTTTTCATGCGCGGTTTGCCGAATTATTTTGAGACACCGGAGGCACTTGCGGCCTATCTGGAGATGGAATAATGGCAGATCATGTTGCAATGTTACCTTTCTGAAAGCATATAATTTGGCGGTGTTTAATAAAAACTTGTGTTTTTATGGCCTGAGCTTGTTTTTTAAAATAAGTCGGTGTATAATCTGGTTGTTTGTGAATGCAATGAATGTTTAACTGATTTTTTATGGAAAGAGTGGGCGTGCCCACTCTTTCTGTTCTAATTCGGTTTTTTTACGGTTTCTGCCTGCAGCCAGGGCGCAGGCGCACAGGCGTCAGACAGGGTTTGATGCCGGAAACCGGATATGAAATGGAAAACCAGTGCGAAGCACTGGTATTGAAAAGAAGCAGGCAGTGCAGATGATTTGATGCCGGAAGGTCAGAATGCTGCGTTAATGAGGTTGCCCGGGCATAATGCGCGGATTTGTCAGAAAGTCAGCAATGATTCCTTTGGCGCGCATACTGCTGCTGCAAATTAAGAGGAGAGTGCGGATGGCACGAAGCGAATTAAGCAAAACCATAGAGCCGTAGCTGGAAAGCCTTGCGGCGGAATTTGCGTTTGAATTTGTTGATGCAGAGATTGTGAAAGAAGGCACAAGCCGTTATTTTCGCATTTATATTGACAAGCCCGGCGGAATTACCTTGAATGACTGTGAAAGCTATCACAGGCGGGTCCTCCCGATCGTGGAGGAAGTCGATTATGACTATCTCGAGGTATGTTCGCCGGGCCTTGATCGTCCGCTTAAGCGGGAAAAGGATTTCCTTTCACATATCGGGCAGCTGGTGGAGGTTCATCTGTATAAACCCCGTGACGGGAAAAAGGTATTTGAGGGGTCACTGTCCGGCTTTGATGCAGGTGTAATAAGCCTGGCGGATGGAGACCGGACCGAGACGTTCGAATTGAAAGAGATATCTGTATGCAAACCGGTAATTGTTATCACCGAAGAGGATCTGAACGGAGCTGCCGTGGATCTCGGTGATACGGTTGGGGATTAGGAGAAAGGATCTAGACAGTATGCTGGATAGAAATCAGAACAAGGAAATGATTGAAGCCGTTTCCATGCTGGCCAAGGAAAAGGGCATCAGCAGGGAGGTTTTGTTTACCGCAATTGAGGAAGCCCTCAAAAGCGCGTATAAAAACAACTTCAACAAGCAGAATGGGGCCATGCCGATCAACACAAATGTTCGTGTTGAACTCAACCGCGAAACCGGTGCTGTTCATCTATTTGCCCGCAAGATGGTTGTCCCTGAGGTGCTGGATGATGCAACGGAGATTTCCATCGAAGATGCGAGAAAGATACAGCCGATCTATGAAGAAGACGATATTGTAGAGATTGAGGTGACGCCAAAGGATTTCAGGCGGATGGCAGCACAGACAGCCAAGCAGGTCATAGTGCAGAAGATCCGCGAGGCCGAGCGCGGCAAGACATATGATGCCTTTATTGAAAAGGAAAATGAAATCCTGACTGCCATCGTTTACAGCGTGAACCAGGAAACGCATGATGTCAATGTTGAAATCGGCAAGACGGCTGGCATTCTTGAGGCCAGGGAGCAGATGTCGACGGATGATTACAGACCGGGCGAGCGTCTCAAGGTATACGTGCTTGAGGTTGACAGTGCCGGACGCGGTGGAAAGACAGCTACACAGGTTCACGTTTCCCGTATTCATCCGGGCCTTGTCAAGCGGCTGTTTGAAATGGAAGTGCCTGAGATACAGAAAGGCGAGGTTCAGATCCGTTCCATTGCCCGTGAAGCCGGGGCGAGAACCAAAATTGCCGTACATTCGACAGATCCGATGATTGATCCGGTTGGTTCCTGCGTTGGTCCAAGAGGTCAGCGTGTTGACCGGGTGGTTGCCGAACTCAAGAATGAGAAGATTGATATTATCAAGTGGTCTCCGGAACCGGCAGAGTTTATTGCCAATGCACTGAATCCGGCAACCGTACAAAGCGTAACGGTGGATGAGAAGGAGAAAAGCTGCGACGTTATTGTACCTGACAACCAGCTTTCACTGGCAATCGGCAAGGAAGGCCAGAATGCCAGACTTGCTGCCCGTCTGACTGGATGGAAGATTGATATCAAGAGCGTGTCACAGGCAATTGAGCGCGGAATCAATCCTGAAGCTGACTTTGACGTCAGCGATATCAATATAGACCTTCCGGATGATCTGGATATCGGTTCGGATCTGAGCGACATCGATCTGACAGAGGAAATCTGATGTGAGGCGTTCTTGCGGCTGTGATTTGCAGCATTCCCTGTTGCGGCTGGTCCGAATAACAGACGAAGCAGATTCATTTGTGCCGTAAGCCTGGGCTGCATCATTATAGGAGGAGGTTGCGCAGTGAAAACAAGGAAGATTCCAATGCGCATGTGTGTCGGCTGTCGTGAGATGAAGGAAAAGAAACTACTGCTGCGGATTGTGAAAAATGCGGAGGGAATCATCGCTTTCGACCGGACAGGAAAAGCCTCAGGGCGCGGCGCATATATCTGCCGCAATGCAGCATGTCTTGCAAAGGCCAGACAGCAGAAGCAGCTGGAACGTGCACTGGAAACCAAGATCGACGACGGGATTTACAATAATCTGGAAAAGGAAATCAATGAGTAACGCAAATGCATTCTTTGGAACACTGGGTTTGGCCATGCGCTCCGGGCAGATTGTAACGGGTGAACCAAAGACCCGGGATCTGATATCTGCAGGAAGTGCAGCACTTGCTGTTCTGGATGCAGGCGCGTCAGAGAATACAGCGAAAACGCTCCGGGACAAGTGCAGTTTTTACAATGTGCCGCTGTACCGGACTGCGCCGGGGCTGTTGGGCAGCTCTATTGGAAAACCGGCATGTATATGCATTGGAATCCGGAAGGGCGGTCTTGGAACACAATTACTGAAAAAGGTCGTGGAAAACGAATTTGATGGGATATATCAGGAACCGTAAGAAGGAACAGAACAGGGAAAAATGTGAATTGCGGGGGTGCAATTACTGAATGGCAAAAAAGATTCAAGAAATTACGAAAGAACTCAGTCAGAAATCGGTTCAGCTGTATACGGACATCACGAAGGTGAAGACAAGCGCTGAGAAGCTTCTGGCGGATCTTAAAAAGATCGAAAACGGCTTTGCCAAGAAAGAAGAGGCTGAAATTGCAGAGCAGAAGCTGCGTGCAATTCAGTCTCAGAGCAAAGCCTGGACCATGCCGGACGATGTACCGGAAAGCAAGCCGAAGACGGAGGACAAAAAGCCAGAGCCTGTTGACGAAAAACCGAAGGCTGATGTGAAGCCGATTGCATCAGAAGAGCAGCCCCGTCAGGAGAAGAAAGCCGAGCCCGCACCTGCTCCCGTTACTGCATCAGAACCTGCCGGTCAGGACCTTGCAGAGCAGGGCAAGCAGCCGGTTGCACCGGAGGCAGATAAAGCCCAGCAGCAGAGCCAGCAGGCGTCGACGGCTGCCGCACCGCGTCAGGGTCAGCAGACACAGGCTGCGCCTGCCCAGCGTCAGAGCCAGCAGGCTCAGACAGTGACTGCACCGCGTCAGGGCCAGCAGGGTCAGGCTGCGGCAGCACCGCGTCAGGGCCAGCAGGGTCAGACAGTGACTGCACCGCGTCAGGGCCAGCAGAGTCAGACTGCAGCTGCACCGCGTCAGGGCCAGCAGGGCCAGAATGGCTATGCGCCTCGTCAGGGCCAGCAAGGCCAGAATGGTTATGCACCGCGCCAGGGCCAGCAGGGTCAGGGCGGCTATGCGCCGCGCCAGGGCCAGCAGGGCCAGAATGGCTATGTACCGCGCCAGGGCCAGCAGGGCCAGAATGGTTATGCGCTGCGTCAGGGTCAGCAGGGTCAGGGATTTGGACCGCGTCAGGGCCAGCAGGGCCAGGGATACGGACCACGCCAGGGGCAGCAGGGCCAGGGATTTGGGCCACGCCAGGGCCAGCAGGGCCAGGGATTTGGGCCGCGCCAGGGGCAGCAGGGCCAGGGATATGGGCCACGTCAGGGTCAGCAGGGCCAGGGAGTTGGACCGCGCCAGGGTCAGGGGACCATGGGCGGAGGCGCACAGAATCGTCCTGCCGGTGCCCGCATGAAGCCGAAGGCAGCAGAACCGGATATCATTCCGTCCATGGAAAAGGAACGCGTCTCCAATTACGATCCCAACAAGAAGATGCGTCAGCGGCAGCATGATCCGGAGCATCAGAATGCCAAGAACCGCAAACAGCTGGCCCGTGAAAGCGGATACAGCGATATGGACGATGAAGTCGTACGCGGCCGCCGCAAGAAGCAGGGCAAACAGGATAAGCAGCAGAAGATGGCGCCCATCAAGATTGAAACAGCCTTCATGACGGCTGAGACGATCACGGTGCGCGATCTGACTGAGCGTATCGGCAAGCCTGCCGGTGAGATTATCAAGAAGCTCATGCTCCTTGGCATTATGGCCACAATCAACCAGGAACTGGATTTCGATACAGCATCTCTTGTTGCTTCAGAATTCGGCGTAACGCTCGAGATGAAGCTTGACAAAACTGCTGAGGATGCGCTTTCCGCTGAAAATGTGGAAGACGATGAGGCAGACCTCAGGCCGCGTCCTCCGGTTATTACGGTTATGGGCCACGTCGATCATGGCAAGACTTCACTCCTCGATTATATCCGCAAGACCAGAGTTACCGAAGGCGAGGCCGGCGGCATTACGCAGCATATTGGTGCGTATGTGGCACAGGTCAACGGCCGTCAGATTACGTTCCTCGATACGCCGGGACACGAGGCCTTTACGGCTATGCGTGCACGTGGTACGCAGGCAACGGATATTGCGATTCTCGTGGTTGCAGCAGACGACGGTGTCATGCCGCAGACCATTGAATCCATCCATCATGCGAAAGCTGCAAAGTGCCCTGTGATCGTTGCAATCAACAAGATTGACAAGCCCGGTGCAGATCCCGATGTTGTCAAACAGGAACTCACGCAGTATGAGCTGATTCCTGAAGAGTGGGGCGGCGATACCATTATGGTGCCTGTTTCTGCGAAGACAGGCGAGGGCATTGACGACCTGCTAGAAAACGTACTTCTGCTGGCAGATATGCTGGAGCTCAAAGCCAATCCGAACAGAAAAGCCCGTGGTGTCATTGTTGAGGCAAAACTGGATCATGCCCGCGGTGCGATTGCAACCGCCCTGGTACAGAATGGTACCCTCAATGTTGGCGATATGGTCGTCGCCGGCGGCGCCTATGGCCGTGTACGTGCCATGGTCAGCAGCCGCGGAGACCGCGTGAAGTCAGCCCTGCCGGCAACACCGGTTGAAATTGTCGGTTTCGGCTCTGTACCGGATGCCGGTGATGAATTCATAGCGGTTGAAGACGAGAAGCTGGCCCGTCAGGTGGTTGAGGAGCGTGCGGCGAAGGCGCGTGCCTCCATGGCGAAGAGCAGCTCTGCATCCACGCTGGAGGAACTCTACAGCAAGCTGGCTGAGGGTGAGGTCAAGGATCTCAACATCATCATCAAGGCAGATGTGCAGGGATCCGTTGAGGCTGTCAAGCAGTCGCTTGAAAAGCTCAGCAATGACAAGGTACATGTCAAGACCATTCACTGCGGTGTTGGCGGTGTTACGGAGAATGACGTTATGCTGGCCGGTATTGACGGCGCAATCATCATTGGCTTTAATGTCCGCCCGGACGGCAAAGCCCGTGAGGCTGCTCAGCGTGACGGCATCGATATCCGCTATTACCGTATTATCTATCAGGCAATTGAGGACATTGAGAAGGCTATGAAGGGTCTGCTGACCCCGGAATTCAAGGAGAATCTCCTTGGACATGCCGAAGTCCGCAATGTCTTCAAGATCACGGGTGTTGGCACGATTGCCGGCTGCTATGTCATCGATGGCAAGATTCAGCGCAATGCGCAGGTCCGTCTGCTGCGTGACAATGTGGTTATTTTCGAGGGCAAGCTCTCTTCTCTGCAGCGCTTCAAGGATTCTGTCCGTGAGGTGGCAGAGGGATATGAGTGCGGTGTCGGTCTTGAGAATTATGCAGATATCAAGAACGGCGATGTGGTCGAGTGCTTCCTGATGGAGGAAATCTCAGCAGACTGACCGGATGCCGGTGTGGCATAATATATGACAGGGCAGACAGCGGGTTTTACCGGTGTCTGCCGTAAAACGAAATGTGAAGGGCACGTTTGGCGGATTTCCCCCGGACGTGCTTTTTTTGAAAGGAACAGTATGGCGACACAGCAATTTGAACGAACAGACCGGATCGGTGCGGAAATGATGCGGGAAATTGAGAAGGTCATCCGTGAGGAGGTTAAAGACCCGCGGACTGACTGCCTGTTTTCCATCACGCATACAGATGTAACACGTGATCTCCGGTATGCGAAAGTTTATATCAGTGTCCTCGAGGAGGATAAGCGTGCGCCGTTTATGAAGGCGCTCAAGAACGCATCCGGTTTTATCCGGCATGCGGTCGGACAGCGGATCCAGCTGCGTTATACGCCGGAACTGCTGTTCTATCTGGATACATCCATTGAATACGGTGTGCATATTGCTGAAATTTTGAACCAGATTCATCAGGAGGGACAGGATGGGTATTGAAAGCAAGGCGGGCTGGCTTGAACAGGTCCGGAAAGGAACATCTTTTCTGCTCATCTCCCACGTCAACCCTGATGGTGATACAATAGGGTCTGTTCTCGGCCTCCGTCTGGCACTGCTGCATATGGGGAAAAAGGTGAAGCTGGTGTGCGATGGAGACATCCCGAAGAACATGAGCATGCTCACCGGGCATGAGTGCTATCTGAAACCGGATCAGGTTGAGGGAACTTTTGATGCAGCAATAGCAGTCGATGTCAGTTCACCGGATATGATGGGTGCCTCTCTGCCGCTTTTTGAAGCAGCACCGGTCAGAATGGTCATGGACCATCATTCGACCAATCAGGCTTATGGCGATATCAACTGGATCTGCCGCGGAGAGTCTGCAAACTGTCAGATTGTCTATGATGCCATCATGGAACTCGGGGTCCCGCTGACAAAGGAAATAGCAAACTGCGTTTTGCTCGGCCTGTCTACAGATACCGGACATTTCCAGTACGCATCAACAACAGCAAGAACAATACATACGGCAGCAGCACTGGTAGATGCCGGTGGTGAAATCTCCCGGATTTCAAAGCTTATGTACCGTTCTCAGCCAATGCGCCGCATTCAGATGACGAAGATTGCTTATCAGAAGATGCACTTTGAAAATGACGGACAGATTGGCATGCTTGATCTGACCAAAGCAGACTTTGAACGGACAGGCTGTACATTTGGCGAGGCGGACGGCCTGGTGAACCTTGCACTTGAAATTGAAGGTGTGCGTTTTGCTTTTCTTGCGAGCGAACGGGAAAACGGTATCAAAATCTCACTGCGCGCCGCTGAACCTGATACGGTAAATGACGTGGCGGTCCGCTTTGGCGGCGGTGGCCATGCGCAGGCGGCGGGATGCACGCTTTACATGTCTCTTGAGGAGGCAAAACAGACCATTCTTGAGGCGATTCAGGCTAAATTATGAATGGATTTCTCTCTATTTTGAAACCGCCCGGCATGTCTTCCGGTGCCGTTGTCGGGCGTATTCGCCATCTTCTGCCCCGGGGCGTCCGTGTTGGTCATGCGGGTACGCTGGATCCCGCAGCTGCCGGTGTCCTTCCCATTATGATTGGACGTGCCACGCGTCTGTTTGACTACACGACCGACAAAGCCAAAACATATCTCGTTGAATTTATTCCGGGTGTTGAAACGGACACACAGGACATTACGGGAACAGTGATACAGCGTGGAAAAAGCCTTTTTACGAAAGAGGAGATTGAAGCGGTTCTGCCACAGTTTCTGGGAGACATTCAGCAGATTCCGCCCATGTATTCTGCTCTGAAACGAGATGGCCGCCGGCTGTATGATCTGGCCCGTGCCGGTGAGCGCATTGCGCTCGAACCGCGTACGGTTCATGTCGACAGCCTCCGTATTCTGTTTGAAGAGGAAGGACACTTCTTCATTGAGATAACCTGCGGACGTGGTACATACATGCGGACGATCTGTCATGATCTCGGGCATGCCCTTTCCAGTGTCGGATGCATGGGAATGCTGATTCGGACCAGTGCCGGCCCTTTTGACATTCAGAACAGTCTGACGCTTGAGGAACTTGGCTCCGATCTGGACCAAAAACGTTTGTATCCAATGGATTATCCGTTAATGCATCTTCCGGCTTTTACAGTTCCTGATACTGCAGAGGAACGTCACATAAGATCCGGTATGCCTGTTCCGTGTGATATGGAGACAGCAGAGAATGTGCCTGTCCGAATTTACTGGCGGGGACAGTTCTGCGGTATTGCACACCGGAAAGGTGCAGCATATCATTTTGACTGTATGCTTTTGGAGTGAAGCAGATTTGAACATATATACACATGAGCGGGAATGGAATGGCGGAGAAACGGCGATCGCCTTCGGCATGTTCGATGGCGTTCATCTCGGACACAGAAGGCTGATTGAGACAACTTGTCGGGCAGCCAATGAGATGGGCCTTTCGAGGGTTGTTTTTACATTTTCCAATCATCCGCTCAGCATCATCCGGCCTGACTGTATTCCGGATCAGGTTGATACCCGTCAGGAGAAGCTTCAGGACATTGCAGGATGCGGTCCGGATGCGGTAATTCTGAGACCGTTCGATGAATCATTTGCCGGGCTCAGTGCAGAACAGTTTATCGATGAGATTCAGAAAACCATGCATCCCCGTGTTTTTGTCATAGGATTTAATTATACATTTGGCGCAAAAGGACTGGGAAAAGCCGAGGATATGCTGCGTCTTGGGAGCAGATACGGCATTGAAACGCGGATTGTAGACCGCGTTGAAATTGACGGTGAAACTGTCTCATCCAGCCGTATCCGTTCTGCGCTTCAGGAAGGGAACATCGCATTGGCCAATACGATGCTCGGACGCCCATACCGGATTGAAGGTCTGGTAGAGAGCGGCAAACATCTGGGACGCACGCTGGGGTTTCCAACGGCCAACCTTTCATTTCCTGAGGGAAAACTGCTGCCCCGCTACGGAGTCTATGGATGTATGGCACATATCAGCGGCAGACAATATCCGGCTGCGGTCAATGTCGGTATTCATCCCACTGCGCCCGAGGGAAAACCAACAATAGAGGCATTTCTGATTGACTATCCGGGCGCCTCATTGTATGATTCCGACCTGACTTTGGAATTTTATTACTTTATCCGGCCTGAGAAGCGTTTTGATTCGCTGGAGGACCTGAGAGATGAAGTGCTTCGAAACTGCGGTCAGGTTGCTGGTCTGTTTTCGAAAAAAATGAATGGGTCTGCAGAGTGATTCTGCAGACCTTTCTGTCTTTCACGAAGTGTGCCGACTGGATTCCGGCCGGTCATGCGTTACAACGCGGAAAATAAAAAACCAACAAAAAATTAAAGAATACTTTGGAAGTTTGAATCTCAAATGTCGCTTTTCCAGTGACCAATTATACACAGCAGACAGATATATTGTAGTTCTAAAACAAGTCAGTTGTTTTTCTGATGCAAACTGGAGGGAAAAGCGATGAAAAAGCATATGGAGAAGCTTTCCGGAAACCTGAACAGTGGTCAGGGCTGGTCCAAACTGACGATGGGGCAGAGAATCTGTCTGCTGAGGCGGCAGAGAAACTGGTCTCAGGAGGAACTGGCCTGGTGGTCTGAAATATCAAGAGAACAGATCAGCAGAATTGAAAGGAACGCTTCGATTCCGGCACTCAAAACACTTCGAAAGCTGGAATCTGTCTTCGGTGTTGAAATCTGTGACAGGTCTGTTGACAGTGAGAAAACTGAATATGCAGAAAAAGGGAAACAGTTCCAGGAGATTGCCAGGTTTGAAAAAGAACTGGCAAAACTGGATGTTAAAAAGGAAGAATTGCGGCGTATATTTGATTTTGCGCTGAAGACGGCATCGGAGTCCGCCGAAAAATCTGACATTTTGCGTCATCCATGACGTGGTGTTTCCTCTGTGAATGAGATAGTGTTAAATGGGGACAGCGATCCAGCTGCTCTAAAGACGGTAAATAATATGAAAACGGAGGAACAGAGTCAATGAGTACACGTGCATCTGTGATTTTTTGCAGGGGAGATGTGGACAAGGAACTGTATAACCATTTTGATGGTTATCCGGATGGACTCGGACGGGATGTGATCCGGCTTGTGAAGACGGTGAACCTGGAGCAGCTGTACGATCACCTGATTCCAGTTGACGGGAATGAAGCAATGAATTTTGATATTTGGCACTGCGAGCAGGCTGCGGCAGGAAAGGATTATCCGTACCGGAGGATGGATGGCTGGTTTATAAAAGATTCGATCATGTGTGAATACGCATACCGGATTGATCTGGATCACCGGCGCCTTGAATTCTATACAGGATTTCAGATGACACCACAGCAGGGGAACCGGTACGGGGAGGACTATGAAGAAGCAAGGGATGGAACAAAGTATTATCCCTGTGGTTTGCGGGGCATCTTTACATTCGAGTTTATCAAAGAAACCGAAACGGAACTTGTGATTGACGAATTAAACCGTCTGTCAGAGGATAGATCGGATGCTCCGGAATTGTTTGGGAAACAGATGCCTGGAGATGGAATGCAGAAGATTTCCAGAAAACTGTTTGTGGAACTGCTCAAGGATCCGGCCAGACTGTTTGCATTTGGAGATCCGGTCCTTGTGGAAGAGAAAAAGGGCGGTACGGCAGTATGTATGTCAAGGGAACTGTACGGAAAGCTGAAGGAGCGTGCTGCCATGGAAAACGCCTGACAGAGTCTTCAGAAGCGATTCTCAGCATGCAGAAGTCTGTTTCCGGTGATGCCCGGGAACTGCCCAATGCCGTGCAGGCGGACGTCAAGTGGGTTTTTGCGCTGCCGACAGGGCGGGTTTATGAAGCAGTGCAGTCAGCAGGTTCAACAAAAATGCGGGATGGATGGAAAACAATGATTTTATCTGTTTACAAACAGATGGTTCCGTGTTAGAATACCGTCCGGTCGTAACCACCTGCTCAGAGGAACGATACTCCAAGCGTTCATCCGGGCTTCTGGCATTTGACACAAACGAAATGGAGGATTTTCAAAATGGCTATCACGAAGGCTGAAAAAGAAGCAATTGTAAGCTCTTATGGCAGACACGAGGGTGACACAGGTTCCCCTGAGGTGCAGATTGCACTGCTCACCAAGCGGATCAATGATCTCAATGCGCATCTCAAGCAGCATCCGAAGGATCATCATTCGCATCGTGGACTTCTTCTGATGGTTGGTCAGCGCCGTGGCATGCTCGACTATCTCAAGAAGATTGATATCGAGCGTTATCGTGCTCTGGTAGCGAAACTGGGTCTGCGCAAGTAAGCTCAGGTTTACTTTTTGCGCGTTTTCCCAGATGAGCCGTCGTTTGGGACAGTCCAAGTGACGGCTTTTTTGATCGGACGAGAGGGTTCTTGTCCGAGGTTAGTGTGGCAGGTAGTATTGAAAGGAGTTTCTTAGTTAATGGAAAGAGTTTTTACGACTGAACTGGGTGGCCGTGTTCTGTCGATGGAATTCGGAAAGTATTGCGGACAGGCAAACGGTTCCGTGATTGTTCGCCTGGGCGATACTGTGGTCATGGTTAATGTGACAGCGGCAGATGAGCCCCGTGAGGGACAGGATTTCTTCCCGCTCAGCGTTGATTTCGAGGAAAAGATGTATTCTATCGGCAAACTGCCGGGTGGATTTATCAAGCGTGAAGGACGCCCCTCTGAAAAGGCAACGCTGACCGCCAGACTGATTGACCGCCCGCTGCGTCCTCTTTTCAACAAGGGCATGCGCAATGATGTTCAGGTCGTTTGTACGGTGCTTTCCTGTGAGGTTGACGTGCAGCCGGAAATCCCGGCTATGCTGGGTGCCTCTGCAGCAATTGCCGTAAGTGATATTCCGTGGGCTGGCCCGATCGGTGCTGTAGCCGTAGGTCTTGTCGACGGTGAGGTTGTGATCAATCCCAACACCGCTCAGCGTGCAGTTTCCAAGCTCGCCCTGACTGTTGCAGGAACGGATGAGGCCGTGCTGATGGTTGAAGCCGGTGCTAAGGAAATCAGCGAAGATGATATGCTCCGTGCGATCCTGACGGGTCATGAGGAGATCAAAAAGCTGGTTGCTTTCCAGAAAGAGATCGTCAGTGAAATCGGCAAGGAGAAGCGTGATTTCCCGGTCTTTGAGACTGGTGCGGACATTAAGGAAGCGGTTCATCGCGATTTCCTTGAACGGACTGAATGGGCTTTTGAAGCATTTGACCGTCATGAGCGCGGCGACCGTGAAACGGTTGTCAAACAGGAAGCACACGAAAAGTATGCTGAGATCTTTGCAGACCGCATGAACGAGGTGGATGACGCACTCTACTATCTCGATAAGGAAGTCATGCGCCGCAAGATCATTGACAAGGGCATCCGTCCGGATGGACGCGGATTGACGGATATCCGTCCGATCTGGTCTGAAGTTTCTGTACTGCCCCGTGTTCATGGATCCGGCGTATTCACCCGTGGCGAAACACAGGTCATGTCCATTGCGACACTGGCACCTGTAAGCGAGGCTCAGGTTATTGAGGGCCTTGGCGAAGAGACCACTGAGCGCTATATGCACAATTACAATATGCCGCCGTACGCCTCCGGTGAGGCCGGACGTCTCAAGAGCCCGGGCCGCCGCGAGATTGGTCATGGCGCACTGGCAAAGCGCGCATTGCTGCCGGTCATTCCGCCGGTTGAGACGTTCCCGTATGCCATCCGTGTGGTCAGCGAGGTTCTCTCTTCCAATGGTTCCACTTCTCAGGCATCTGTCTGCGGATCCACGCTTGCCCTGATGGATGCAGGCGTTCCGATTACTGCGCCGGTTGCCGGTGTGGCTATGGGTCTTATCAAGGATACTGAGACCGGAAAAGTCGCCGTTCTGACGGATATCCAGGGCCTTGAGGATTTCCTTGGGGATATGGACTTTAAGGTTGCCGGCACCATGAATGGTATCACTGCCATCCAGATGGATATCAAGATCAAGGGTATTGATGAGGCAATTCTGCGTCAGGCCCTGTCGCAGGCACTGGATGGACGTCTCTTCATCCTCGGAAAGATGCTCGAGACCATTCCTCAGCCGCGTGAGCAGCTATCCAAGTATGCACCGAAGATTATCAACTTCATGATCAATCCGGACAAGATCCGTGAGGTCATTGGACCGGGTGGAAAGATGATCAACAAGATCATCGAGGAAACCGGTGTCAAGATTGATCTTGAAGACGATGGCAATGTCTACATTGCAACGCCTGATGAGGAGGCCGCCCGTAAGGCACGCCGTATCATTGAGGGCATTGCCAAGGATGTTGAAGTCGGTGAGGTTTATACCGGTAAGGTTGTCCGCATGATGAACTTCGGTGTATTTGTCGAGCTCCTTCCGGGCAAGGACGGCATGGTTCACATCTCCAAGCTCTCTGACCATCGTGTTGAGAAGTGCGAAGATGTGGTCAAGATCGGGGACGAACTCGAAGTTAAGGTCACTGAGATCGATGCTCAGGGCAGAATCAATCTTGTCCGTAATGACATTGATTACAGTGCTGTGCCTGAGACTCAGCGCCGGGCACCGGGCCAGCGGCCGCCGCGCCGTGATTCCCGCCGTTAATCCGGAATTTCCTAAAATATACAGCTGCGGTTTTGCCGCAGCTTTTGTCGTGTTTATACTGACACAGAAGACGGCGTTTAGCCGAAAGGATAAAGAGGACTGCAGATGGAAAAAGACAATCGGGCCGTTCGTGTGACAACACTGGACAATGGCATTCGGATCATAGGCGAGTATATTCCATATTTTCCATCGGTTTCGGTAGGCATTTGGGTTGGAACCGGTTCTGCCTGTGAGACGGAGGAGACAAATGGACTGTCTCATTTCATTGAGCATATGCTCTTTAAAAGCACAGATCACCGCTCTGTACTGGATATTGCCTCTGAAATTGATTTCCTGGGCGGAAATGTAAATGCATATACGTCCAAGGAATGCACATGCTATTATGCAAAGGTCATTCAGGAACATCTGCCAAGGGCACTGTCACTGTTAAGTGATATTCTGCTGTATCCGCGGTTTGACGCGGAAGAATTCGAACGGGAACGCGGTGTCATTCTTGAGGAAATCGCGATGAGCGAGGATACACCGGATGATACGGTTCTGGATCTGCTGGCCGAAGGATGGTTTGGCAAACATCCGCTTGGAATGCCGATTCTGGGGTATGCTGACAGGATTTCATCGGTGTCCCGTGAGACGGTATTGTCATTCCGGCAGTCGCATTACCGCCCTGAGAAGACTGTCATTGCCGTTGCTGGCATGTTTGATTTTGAAGCATTTGCGGAACAGTGTAATGCGCTGTTTGGCGGCTGGAAGCCGGATATGGAACCGGTGCAGGAAATGCCGGTGTTTTCCGGCCCTGACTACAAAGCGATTATCCGGGAAAAGGACATTGAGCAGATTCATATTGCGCAGGCCTGGCAGGGTGTTGGACAGAAAGACCTGCGCCTGTATCCGCTCTCTGTAGCCTGTAATCTGCTGGGCGGAGGAAACGCGTCCAGGCTGTTCCAGCGCATCCGGGAATCCATGGGTGCGGCGTATTCAGTATATGCGTATCCTTCTGTGTATTCAAAACTCGGGACCGTAGTCATATATGCAGCGACAAATCCGGAAAATGCACAGAGGGTATCACATGCACTGCATGAGGAGATTCAGCGGCTGCGGGATGGAATAGAAGATTCGGAATTCCGGATGGCAAAGGAGCAGCTTAAGGTATCGTACCTGCTTGGCATGGAAAGCGGTTTCTCACGTATGATGACGCTTGGCCGCAGTCTTCTTTTATATGGAGAAGTGACGGATCCGCATGAGGTTCTGGCACATATGAATGATGTCACTTTTGAACAGGTCCGTGAGGAAATTGAACGTATCTTCGGTGGCAAATATGCGGCTGCTGCAGTAGGCCGCGGTGTGAAAGACCTGATGCTTTAATTTTGTATAATATTAAAAAATTAGAAAAATGTTGTTGACGAACAGAATGGAATGGGTTATAATGAGCGACGTGGAGTTCTGTCATCTACACATTCAGACAGGTTCTAAGAAGCTTATATTCGAGGGGAGGGATAACGATGTCTGAGATCCGTGTTCGTGAGAACGAATCCCTCGAGAGCGCTCTGAGAAGATTCAAACGGCAGTGCGCACGTTCGGGAGTGATTGCTGAGGTTCGGAAAAGAGAGCATTACGAAAAGCCCAGCGTTAAGCGTAAGAAAAAGGCCGAAGCTGCTCGTAAGCGCAAGTATTAATCAACCCAGCTCACCCCATCTTCGGATGGGGTGTTTTATTTTTTTGTTAAAAAATCCGGGGAGGCGTTGCGATTGAAACTGGCTTTGCTCCTGTATCCTCATTCAAATATCCGCTATCGGGCATCACTTCTGCAGATTGCCTCTGAAGAAACGAGACTTGTGCTGCGTTCACTCGGTCTGGTTTCTGATGTAGCAGCAGAGGAGATCGGCGGGGCTCAGTTTCTGACGTTTGACTCGGGAAGGCTGCTTACAGAGCGGGAAATGAAGATGATCTGGCAGCTTTCATCGGTATACATGATCTTCTTGATGGAAGATGGCCGGATACTGCCACTTGAGAGTCAGGCACCGGATTATATAGATGAGGATCTGCCGCTTCTGCTGAAGTACAAGGGCAAGACCAATGAAATGTTCACGGACAGTATGCTGACCATGGCACTTGCATCCAGTGATTTCAGCCGGAATTTTGATGCCCAGCTGGTCATATGTGATCCGATGGCCGGCAAGGGAACAACACCACTGCTGGCGCTTCGCCGCGGGTTTCATGGAATCGGCATTGAAATCGGACGGAACAATGTGGATGAGCTGGCAGCATACATGGACAGATATTTTGAATTTCACCGGATTAAATACAAGCATCAGCAGACTTCACTGACCGTTCGCGGGAAAAATGGCGGAACACAGCATAAATGGGTGTTCTCAGACTCTGCTGCCCACTTTAAAGACGGGGATACCCGTTCTTTCCGAATGATCTGTGGAGATACCCGGAATGCCCTGGCTTTTCTCAAGTCGGGAACCGTTCATCTGATGGTAACAGATCTGCCGTATGGAGTTCAGACCGGAACAGCAGGCCGGGACGATGGTCTCCTTGGGACAGTTTCCCAGGCGCTGCCAGGCTGGTTTGACGTAATCCGTCCCGGCGGTGTGCTGTGCATGAGTTTTAACACGCACACGATTCGCCGTGAACTGCTGGTCAGTGAGACAGAAAAAGCGGGATTTTCGGTTGTTGAAACCGGAAGTCTTGAGCACTGGGTAGAACAGGCCATTGAACGGGACCTTGTGATCGCAAAGAAAGTATCAAAGGGCAGTGTGTCAGATTGCAAAAAGGGGCAGAATGATGAATGAGACAGGCGTGAATCCATCGGTACAGACGGACGGCCAGCGGACGATTGCCTTTCAAACCTTTGGATGCAAAGTCAATCAGTATGATACACAGGCAATGCGCGAACGTTTTCTGGCGGAAGGATATCAGGAGGTGCCAATTGATGCGCCGGCAGATGTATATCTGATAAACACCTGTACTGTGACCGGTACCGGAGACAGGAAAAGCCTGAACGCTATAAGGCGATGCCACAAGATTAATCCGGCGGCGGATATTATTGTGACAGGATGTCTTTCCCAGCGCGAACCGGAGAAAATCGGAGAAATGGACGGCGTCCGTCTGGTTCTCGGTACCCAGAACAGAAGCAGTGTCGTATCACTTCTGCATCAGGCAATTGCAGGACATGAAACCATCCTTTCTGTCAGCAGCAAAATTGAACGTACCTTTGAAAATCTGCCCGTACAGGCCAATGAAGGCCATACCCGGGCTGTGCTGAAGATACAGGAAGGGTGCAACCGGTTCTGCACGTACTGTATTATTCCGTTTGTCAGAGGTCCGATCCGCTCCCGTCCTGCTGATCAGATACGGGAGGAAGCAGCTGTCCTTGCTCAAAACGGATATCGGGAAATCGTTCTGACCGGCATTCATCTGACCAGTTATGGTCTGGATCTGAAAGACGGAACGACGCTTCTGGATGCCATTGATGCAGTCAGCTCAGCAAACGGCATTGAAAGGATCCGTCTTGGGTCACTTGAACCTGTGATCATTACGGAGACGTTTGTATCGGCACTTAAGAAGTATCCAAAGGTCTGTCTGCAGTTCCATCTTGCGCTGCAAAGCGGCAGCAATCCGATTCTGGAACGGATGCACAGGCGTTATACAAAGGAATCATTTCTTGCAGCCTGTGATCTGTTGAGAACCTGTTTTCCGGAATGCGCGATTACGACAGATGTCATGTGTGGATTTCCGGGAGAAACAGAGGAACTGTTCCTTGAAACATGCGAAACCTGCAGACGTGCAGGATTTACCCGGATGCATGTATTTCCATACTCTGAACGGGAGGGAACACCTGCAGCTGTCATGGATGGCTGTGTACCTGTTGCAGAACGGCAGGCCAGGGCTAGAAGGCTTATTGCACTCGGTGAAACACTTAAAAATGAAGCCAGTGCCCGGATGATCGGCAGAAACGAAAAAGTTTTAGTGGAAACGGAACAAAAAGGTGCGTTAGTGGGTTATACAGATACATATTTTCGGTGTATAATAGACGAGAATATATCCGCAGGCAGCGACTGGACAGGAAAGATGGCCGAGGTACGGATTACCGGTGTTTCCAGCGATACTCTGACAGCGTGTCTTGTAAGTGAAAATTGATTCGAACATGGAGGACGGAGTCATGGACGATTGTTTGTTCTGCAAAATCATCAGCGGTGCCATTCCCAGCACAAAGGTATATGAGGATGACAAGGTATATGCATTTCGCGATATCGCACCACAGGCACCGGTGCATGTACTGCTTGTTCCGAAAAAGCACATCAGCGGTTGGTCTCAGGTGACCGGAGAGAGTGATGAACTGCTGGCTCATCTGATGCGTACAGCGGCTGTTGTTGCCAAACAGGAAGGTCTTGAGGCGGACGGATACCGTATTGTCTCAAATTGCGGCCAAAATGCCAGACAGTCCGTACCGCATCTTCATCTGCATATTTTGGGTGGACGTGAGCTTTCTGAAAAGATGAACTGATATATCTGCGCAGGGATCTGCCATTGAGCAGATATATCATGTTCTGCTGCAGAGGGGAATGCAGCTTTTGAAGATTCATAGGGGGGATAGGGTTCACAGCCTTAAAAGCAGGAATGTACTCCGGCTGTGGACTGCAACTGAGAACAGAGGGAAACGTGTTTGGCAGACGAGCGCCCGGGGAATGTGACAGTGTCTGACGGACTTAACATTTTCATGCTCTGTGAACTGGTTTAGGGGGAACAGAAATTGGCCGGAAAACAAAGGAAAAAGACCTTGTTCCGGATGGAGCATTGGCAGAAGATTGCCGTTCTCCTGATGATCTATGATGTATTTGCTGTCAATTTTTCTTATTTTCTGGCGCTTCTGCTGCGTCATGAAATGAGTTATGCCGCGATAAATGCTGAGTACATTGAGACATGGACGAAATTTGCACCGGTTTATACCATTTTTTGCATTACCCTGTTCTGGATTCTGCGGCTGTATCGAAGCCTGTGGCGCTTCGCGAGTTATTATGAACTGGCGTGGATTACCATTGCAACCGGAATTTCATCAGCATTTCATTTGACCATGGTCTGGCTGTTCTATGGCAGGATGCCGATTTCCTACTATGTCATGGGGACGTTCTTCCAGTATCTTATGGTGCTGGGCGTGCGCTTTGCATACCGCTTCTATTTAATGGAAAAAACGCCACGGGAGAAGGCAATGGCAAAGGCTGCACCGCGGATCCTGCTGGTTGGTGCAGGAAATGCAGGTCAGATGATATTGAGGGATTTGCACAAGGCAAAAGAGATTAACGGAAAAGTATGCTGTATTATCGATGATAACCCCAACAAATGGCACCGGTATATTGATGGCGTTCCTATTGTAGGCGGCCGTGAACGGATTCCGGACATGGTGAAAAAGTATGATGTCAGTAAGATATATGTAGCCATTCCAAGTGCCACTGAGCAGGAACGCCGGAAAGTTCTCAAGATCTGCCAGGAAACCGGCTGTGAACTCAAGAATCTGCCTGGTATGTTTCAACTGGTAAATGGCGATATCACAATTGCCGCCATGAAAGATGTGTCCATTGAGGAACTGCTTGGACGCGATCCGATTCGCAGTGATCTGACAGAGGTCTACCGTTTTATAAATGGGAAAACCATACTGGTAACAGGCGGTGGCGGGAGCATCGGTTCCGAACTTTGCCGACAGATCGCTTTGCATCATCCGAGAAAGCTCATTATTTTTGATGTATATGAAAATAATGCCTATGAGATCGAGCAGGAACTGAAACGAAAACATCCGGAGGTTAACCTGGAAGTTTTAATCGGTTCGGTTCGTGACAGCAGACGCATTAATCAGGTTTTTGAACAGTATAAGCCGGATATCGTCTATCATGCAGCCGCCCATAAACATGTGCCGCTCATGGAGGAAAGTCCCTGCGAAGCAATCAAAAACAATGCTGTCGGCACCTATAAAACTGCATATGCTGCAATGCGCAACGGCTGCAAGCGTTTCATTCTGATTTCCACGGATAAAGCAGTAAATCCGACAAATGTAATGGGCGCCAGCAAACGCATCTGCGAGATGATTATCCAGACCTTTGATTACATGATCCGGATGCATCAGGAGTCCAAACTGCCGTGTCTGCAGCAGCATGGAGGGAATGAATATTCACTGTCGGCTGACTTTGAAGGAACAACGCGTTTTGTTGCTGTCCGCTTTGGAAATGTGCTGGGGAGCAACGGTTCTGTTATCCCATTGTTCCGAAAGCAGATTGAGGATGGCGGCCCGGTAACGGTTACCCATCCTGAGATCATCAGATACTTCATGACAATCCCTGAGGCGGTCAGTCTGGTCATGCAGGCTGGCGTTATGGCACATGGTTCGGAAATTTTTATTCTGGATATGGGATTGCCGGTCAAGATTGATACACTGGCCAGAAATCTGATCAAGCTTTCCGGTTTCCGGCCAGACCAGGATATAAAGATCGTGTATACCGGTTTACGGCCGGGTGAAAAGCTGTATGAGGAAAAACTCATGGAGGAGGAAGGTCTCCTAAAGACAGACAATAACTTGATTCATATTGGCAAGCCGATTGCCATTGATCATGAGCGTTTCCTGCAGATTCTTAATGAGATGATGTATGCAGCCTATGATGAGGACGAAGAGAAACTGCTGCATCTTATTAAGGAGGCAGTACCTACTTATCGTCCGGCTTCAGAACAGGTGGTAGCCGAGTTTCCACCTCAGGAACTGCGGGTAGCAGCCAAATGAGGTTTATGCATCAGGCGGAGTGTTCTGCCTGATGCATTGTTTTGAAATTTTTCCCAAAAAATCCGGATGATATTTGTTGTTGACATTTATAAGGCATGCTGATATAATTCGTACCTGTTGAGCGGTTGTGCCAAAGTGGCTCAGTCGGTAGAGCAGCGGTTTCGTAAACCGCAGGTCAAGGTTTCGAGTCCCTTCTTTGGCTCTGAATTAACGAGATGTAGCGCAGTTTGGTAGCGCGTTTGGTTCGGGACCAAAAAGTCGCAGGTTCAAATCCTGTCATCTCGACTTTTGGGAGGCTTATTTTAAGCCTCCCATATTTTTTTTGGATTGAGCCTGAGAATAGATGGCCCAGCACTTCGTGCTGGTTTGTCAAATCATGACTGCGATTGAACCGGTGCCGAAAGCACGGCTGTGTCACTGGAGATATGCAGATGGCTTTCATTCACGGTATTTGTCATGTATGATATGCATTCAGGAAGATTCATTATTATTCCTTGATGGATTTTTATTGATGAACAGATAAAAATACGTTAATTGATAATATAAGAATAAATTTAACTGTTATTTATATTCAATGCTGAATATGAGTCTTTTTATTTGATATAATTTATAAAATTATGATATTTTGTATAATGCAGGTGTTGCGATTCAGCAGACGTCATGATAGAATGGACTATCATAAACAGCTTTCGCTCAGTTTAAGAGAGAATATGGCGGAATCTGTCGGCTTTGAGAATGGGTATTCTGAATGGATGAAAGACGAATGGAGCACCTCTGTTATTGCTTCTTGAATGAAAAAGGTGGGGGATCCAGTGATTGAAACATCTGAAGGTGGAAGGTATGATTAAGAAAATCAAAAAACACGTGATGCATTTTTGGCATTCACTGGAAACACTTGATGAACGAATCTACTTTATGACGCTGTTTGTAGCTGTTGCCTCAGGTATCATTACATGTATTGCAGGTGTCATTCAGCGTTTGCCATTTAGTGTCCAGGCTATTACTTTTTTTATTCTCGTTTTCACACTCATTCTGCTTTTTTTCAGCATGAAGCATCCGGAGTACAGGCAGGGGCAAAGAATTGTACTGGTTATAGTCATCAACTTCATCTTTTTCCCACTGACATTCTTTGCTGCAGGCGGTATTCACAGTGGAATGAGTTTGTTTTTTCTGGTCGGTCTATTCCTGGTAGCGATCATGCTGAGGGGAAATCTCGGAGGAATCGTTTTTGTTTTGTCACTGTTGTTGATGGAACTGACCGTAACCATGTCAAATCTTTTTCCGCAGTTTGTTTCCGAGGTGACGAAATGGCAACATTATCAGGATGTAAAGGTAACACTTTTCTTGTCCGGTCTGCCGGTTTATGCCATTACGACACTGATTCTGACTGCATATAACCGTGAGCGCGATCAAAATGCCAGGCTGATGGAAAAGCTGCGCAATCTTTCCACGAGAGATGAGCTTAGCGGGCTGTATAACCGTCGCGAACTGTTTCGCAGACTTGAAATTGCATTCAGCGGGGAAAAGAATGAAAGGAATGAAACACTGAAGCGTGACAATTTGTATGTTGCAATGTTTGATGTTGACAATTTTAAGCATCTGAATGATGCATTTGGCCATGGGTTTGGTGATACGGTCCTTTCCAGAATCGCCGGTGTTTTGGACCGGTTTGCAGACATTAAGAAAGGGGAACTTGCTTCCCGTTATGGCGGCGAAGAGTTTGTATCCGTTTTGTCTGCCGGCAGTCTTGAAGAGGCATACAACAGAGCAGAAGAAATCCGCAGAAATGTCGTGGCACTACACTTTGATGAAGTCCCGGATCTGGTAGTAACACTTAGCGGAGGTGTGATCTCCTGTGCTGGAGAAACAGAAATAAAGAAGGTCATGCATGATGTTGATGAACTTCTTTATCAGGCAAAAGCAGCAGGAAAGAATCGTATTTTTTGCAAATAAGCAATACGACAATGGAACTTCTCTTTGGCAGATCCATTTTTCTGCTTCCATCTGTAATCTCTGATAGAAGCGTTGAGATCAGCCGCTTCAAATGTATTTTCTTTGAAAGTGGTAGCTTTGGAAAAGAAAGGCCATATTTTCGGGGAAACAGTTGCAAAGCATAGCGGATTTTCATCAGCAGAGCAGGGATACTGTAGTGGATGGCGTTGTTTTTTGGGTTCAGATTCTCGGTTTGTTTTGGACGGACTGGTGCTCGTCCGGTATAAATCTTAAACTGGCGGTTGAATGACAAAATGGAATTCCGGGCGTATAATGACGATATGTTCTCGCCAGCGTACATCGGACATTTTCAAACATAGTAGCGACGTTGAAAGGATAGTTCAATGAATTTGAAAGAAGCATTCCGCTATCAGAACAAGCTTCAGGCACTCATGGAAGAGGGACAGATGATCCTTGAAAATGAGGCAAATATTACAAAGGTGACCAATACGTATCTTCGCCATAAAGTGATGGAGGAGGCGGCGGATGAGACAGTACCTGTAACTGCAGAGACAGAATATGATGAGCAGATTACGGAAATTGCGGGATTTATGATGTATCTCCTCAATGAGAAAGCTGCATTGTATGCGGCCATTCGCAAGGCAAAGAATGCACTTGAGATTGATATGGACAGTGAAGTTTCTCTGAATGGAGCCAGGCAGAATCTTGCCAGAATCTTCAAGCAGATGAATGATATCCGCAGTTCAGAGAAAGTCATTGAAAACGGTGGAACCGGATACAGGTTCAATGCAGAAGGAAATCAGGTGACTTATCGCTGTGATGTTCGGCGTGTAACGACGATCAATTTCAACCGGAATGTGATCCGGAATGATCTTGCAAAACTGAATCGTGAAGCGGATGAGATGTCTACCCGGATAGATCTCTGCATGGTCACATCCAAAGTAGAATATGAACCGCCTTTTGATGTTAATGCCAGTTTTGCAGATGCTTTTGAGCAGTTTACAGGAGAAAAAGCCTGACTGTGGGCTGCTCCGGATACGGCAGGACAAGGACTTGCAGACGTCGGTTCAGATGCAGATGAACG
This sequence comes from Clostridia bacterium, assembly GCA_017469025.1. Lineage (GTDB taxonomy): Bacteria > Bacillota > Clostridia > Christensenellales > Aristaeellaceae > Ventricola. The sequence goes on along the minus strand of JAFUHD010000277.1, from coordinate 5,237 downwards.
ATAACGCTGCATATTTTATTGTAAAAACTTGATCAGGAGATTACGCAAAATGCTTCGAACGGCGAACAACGTCAGAAGCGTTCTTTTGCAATCACCTCCTTTCGAAAGAACACTCTCTCATCCTTACATCTCGATAGAGCAGAGTGGCAAATGCCGCATTAAACATTCGCCCGTGCTTTCCCTGAACATTGGCATCTGCTGGAGCAGGGGAACAGCACGGGCATAAATGGCCGAAGCAGTTTGCGGCCTGCTGTATCCGGAGCAGCCACGGTAACTGTTTACGCAGCATGGGGTTCAGTCTGACTGGATAATGCCTGCCTGATACAATGCAGATTCCAGTTTTTTGAGACAGGCATCCGGTTGATCATTGTTTTGAATTTCAATATCTGCATATCTTCGATAAAGAGGGATTCGGGCCAGATACAGGGACTGAACCTCTTCTTTTGTTTTATTCCGGATCATGGGCCTGTTCCTGCATCCAGACAAATAGGTCCACGTTTTGTCAAAATCGCGGTGAAGCAGAACGATGCAGGTTTTTTCCTTAAGGACATCTCCGTTGCGTTCAAAGGTGAGCAGGCCGCCGCCAGTAGAAACGACACAGGATTTGAATCTGCTGACCTGCTGACAGATGTCGTGTTCAATGTCTCTGAAACCGACTTCTCCGAAAGCGTCAAATATTTCGGGGATGGTTTTACCGGTTTGAACCGTGATCATGGAATCTGTATCATGGAACGGCAGGTGCCAGACTTCGGCGGCAAGGTGTCCGATGGTGCTCTTGCCAGAAGCCATAAATCCGCAAAGGACAAGGGGTTTTGTCAGTTTGAGCATAAGATAAGAATTCCTTTCTTGCATATGCAAGCTTGGGGGGTACAGGTGTTCAGTCAATTCCGGCCAAATGGAGTATGCGTGCAATGGTACGTTCGTTCAAAGGAAGAAAAAGACCGGCGATCGGACCAACCAGCGCGGCACAGACAATGGTGCCAATTCCGAAAGTACCGCCGAGAAGCCACCCTGTGAGAACGAAGCAGAGGTCAACAATTATCCGTACGATACTGAATGGACGGCTCAGCTTTTCGCTGATGACTATGGCAACAAGATCATTAGGACCGGTTCCGGCATCCGATTTTATGACAATGGTCATTCCGAAAGCCAGGATGGCGCATCCGGCTGCCAGAATGATAAGACGTACATGGACCTGCATTGCAGGAATGTTGAGCGGAGAGAGCATAGTGCTGAACAGGTCTATAATGGGTCCGCCACATATCATGCAGAGCACAGTTCCGATCTTTATTTTTTTGCGGTCTGCAAAAAGCAGTATGGCAATGATGATCAGGCTTACGACAATATGAACCCGTCCATGCGTCACATATGGCAGCATGGAAACTGTACGGTACAGACCTTGTACCAGAACGTTGAACGGATCAGAACCCAGTTCGGCCAACAGAAACAGTGTGACGCCGAAATGGGCAATGGTCAGGCCGATCATGAGCAGAATGACGCGGATCAGCCATTCTTTCGGTGTTCGCATGATAGTATTGCTCCATCAGGTTTTTTATCTGTCAGGTTTTCCTGAGATGGGGGATCAGTCCGGCATATGGACCGAAGATAAAAGTTGATTTGAATTTATTTCAAATCAGCCGAAGTTTATCCGCTTCTCATCCAGCTGTCAAGCATAGAAAATAATGATACATCTGCCGGTAGACGCAGAATCTGAAGCTGTAAAAAAGCCGAATAGTAAATCCATTCATTATCGTGGTATTGGCCGCATTCTTCGAGGGCTGAAAACATGAAGGATTTTTCCTTAAAGACGAAGCACGGCTGAACCTGAATGACTTACAAACGTTTGAGGCATTGGCCAGATGGGTGGATCCGGTGCGCGGGATTATCCCGCCGTCCGAATTCATTCCGACATTTGAAAAATACCATCTGCTGTATCAGATGGACCTGTACATTTTTGAACAGGTATGCGTTGAAGTTAGAAGACGTTATGATGCAGGCCTGCTTATGATGCCGGTTTCGGTTAACTTTGCACGTCAGGACTTTGACCATGCGGACATCGCTTCAGAACTTGACCGGATTATAGATAAATATGATTTGTCCCGGTATGGCATCGATAAGAGCTTTTTCATCATAGAAATCACCGAACAGGACATGGCTACGGGACGTGAAAACATCATGGAGCAGCTGCGCAGGATCCGCAGCAGCGGCTTTACGCTCTGGCTGGATGACTTTGGCAGCGGATATTCGTCAATCAATGTATTATTCAGCCGGTTTGACGTAGATCTGGTTAAGTTTGATCTTGAACTCCTTCAGCATCTGGATGATCACAATGGTGTTAACCGGGAGATCCTCCGCTCAATGGTCAGTCTTGCCAGACGGCTTGGGATTCACGCGCTGGCTGAGGGCGTGGAGACGGAAGAACAGCGTGATTTCCTGAAAGAGATCGGATGTGAATTTGCCCAGGGGTATCTTTTCTATCACCCTGAACCACTTGATACCATACTGTACCGGCTGAGCGGCGGGCAAAGAGTGAAGCCTTTTGAAACGAAAGCGGAAAGAGATACATACGACAATACCTGGCATACCATATGATGTGTTTCAGCCCGGCATTTGCCGGGCTGTTTTATTGGTCCTCTTTTTATAAAACACCAATTTCTTTGATTCTGTTGGATAAATCACCTGTTTTTTTCAAAAAGTGTTTTACAAATGATATGTTTCAAGGTAGAATAAAGAAGTGAAAATAGAGGGAATCCCGGTTTATCCCTGATTTAGCATGGAATTTGGGAGAATTGTAATGAATAAATATCAGATGCCTTCACTCAGCATGATACCGCTGTATCGCGTTGAAGGGAACCCGAATCAGACCGTCATGAACTGGAAAGAGATAGGGGGTATCATTGAGCGCGAACTGATGCGGGATGGGTTTGAAGCCCGTGTCTTTTTGCTTGAAGAGCAAGATGAGAAGATCATTTTCGGTATTATCATTTCTGAAGATCGCTTCTCTATGAGTTACTATAAAGAGATGTTCGAACGGAACATCCTTAACCTGATTGAAAAGGATAACTGGACACTTGAGAATGCCCCTGACAATGGACATGCTTTTCTTCTGACGATCTCCAAAGAACAGACAGTGAGTCTGGAACTGCGGACTGCACTTGAAAGCCGTGAAATACTGTCCAGCCCGTCCAAGCTGACCATTCCGGTCGGCAAGGCATTTACGGATATGGTTGAAACACTGGATATCCGTTTTTTCTCATGTTTTTTTCTAATTGACAGTGTTGACAGTGTTCCGGGCATGATAGATGTAATTCTGATTGCGCTTCTGTTCAGAACTACGCCGAGAGATATCCGGTTTTTGTTTCTTGACAACGGGAAGTGTCTGAATGCTTACGAAACATTGCCGCACCTGTTTGAGCCGTCTATTGTAACGCCGGAGGGGTGTCTTTCGACGATTGCATGGATCCGGCAGGAAATACAGGAACGTCTGACGGTCATGGAGGCGAAAGGTGCCAGGTCTCTGGATGGATATAATGCCTCTCTCCGACTAGATGAGAGGACATTTACGCGTCTTCTGGTCATTGTTACTGATGCGGATGCATTCATGGAAAATGAAGAATTCATTACTGTTCTTAGAATGGTCCGTGAGTATGGTCTCCTGGTTGGCATACACTTTTTCATGTTTACCTCTCAGCAGGTACCGGTGCCGATGATCACAAAGAGCACCTTGTGTTTCAGAAGGGCTGTAGATGGCGAATCACCGACACACCGGCTTGTAAAGAAATATCAGATCCGTCGTGGTGAGCATACGCCGCATTTTCTTGACTGCTGCTATATTGAACAGAGCGATATTAATACCATTGTCAAGTATTTGAGTGAACAAAATCCGGTTAAGTATGCAGGGCTGGTGAAACTGCCAGAATTTGAACATCCGGTTCCGGCACCTGAGATCATTAAACCTCAGGAAAAGGTCGAGAAACCAGTGGAAAAAGAAGATGTTCAGCTGTTTACCTTTGGTGACAGAGTCATTGATGCGACTCCGCTGATGGAGCCGGAGATAAACCCACTGAAAGAGCCTGTGTTCTCTGAACCGGAAGTTGTGGAGACACGCTCACAGGTACTGCATGAGAGCGTGATTCCGGATGACCGGATATTGTTTGCAGGCAAGGATGCTGTCATCTCGCGCGAACCGCTTAAGATTCGTCGCCATCGCAGAATAAATGGCTACAAGCGTGCAGAAAAGCCGTTTACACTCTATGATGATCATCATTCTGCCGCACTGCTGAATGTTGTCGGGAATCTTGCAAAGCGGTCAAAAACCGCAGCTACGGACAAGAAACCGAAGACAGATGACAAACAGCAGTCAGGCCTTCGGGGGACTGAATCCAAAATATCTATAGAGCCTAAGCGTGCCGCGGCTGTGCTTGATGAAAAAATACCATCCGGCGGATCGTCTCTGACAGAGGCAGGTGGGATTACACCGAAGTCTGCCCGATTGGATCCTGAAGTGATAATTGATATTCATCCTGCTGCTGAGATTCCAATGGTTCGCAAGGATATTGAACCACATCGTCCGGAACCTCCGTCAAAGGATGAAAAAGAAAACCCGGATTCGGCAGAGACACATACGGAACTGCCTCGGAACAGTCAGGGGAAAAAGCAGAAATCCGGTTCCGGCAGGGCTGTGTTGCCAGTATTATGCAGTATTGCACTTCTGGCTGGCGGTACTGTTGCTATCCTGAACCAGTTTCATGTGGCAATCCCGGATATCCGGACACTTGAACCTGTCCGCCGTATCCTGGGGACGACTGTAACACCTGCGCCGACAGAAACTCCGATTCCGGTACCTACCTCAGCTCCGGTTGTAACACCTGTTATCAATCCGGCAGGTTTGGACATGTCCCAGAATCAGAATACATCCGAACCTGTTATAAGGATTACGGCAGCTCCTGCAGGAACAGGTACATCAGTTTCCACCAGTACGCCTGAGCCTGCAGCAACAATGCCTCCGGCGACAGCTGCCCCGCAGGCGCAGACGGAAGCGCAGGTGGAAACTGGCCAGCCAGTCATGACTGACATGCCCATGGTTACTGAGAAGCCGAAGGTAACTGAACAGTCAAAGAATACAACTGTACCAGTTGCGACACAGCTTCCTGCGGAAACTGCAGTGCCGGCAGTGACGGAACTGCCGAAGGATACTGCAGTGCCGGCAGTGACGGAACTGCCGAAGGATACTGCAG
>JAFUHD010000276.1 GCA_017469025.1 Clostridia bacterium | reverse complement strand
TTCAGAACGGGGAAATAAGCCTCAAGTTCTGCCCGGCTGAGCAGAAAGATGGTGTCCTCCGTAGCAGGACCGCCGTCTGTACCGTAAACAGGCGGATTGTCATTGAGAACCGTACAGACAGCGCGGATTTCCACATCTGAAAAAGCCTGTGTGATGAATGTTTCCTGAAGCCACTTTCTGAGGGAGCAGGTCTGCCATGTCACGGCTTTGGTTTCTGTGTTGTATGGCAGCGACGGCAGACTGTATTCTGCATACAGGAGTGCTTTTGAACTGTCCTTTGTGAGAATCCGCCAAGTCAGCGGCAATCCGTTCCACTGGCCCAACGATATGGTGTCTCCGCTTTCTGCGGCAGACGCACCGCAAAGGGGCAGAGTGATGAGTATGAGGACGAAGAACATCAGGTATCTGTATACTTTCATGACGGGGACTCCTTTAATTTTGTGGTTCCGGCACCGTATCAATCGCTTGCCAAACCAGAGCTTGCGCTGGGTTAGTATGGCTTTGATTTTCAAATGACTGTTTTAACAGATCGGCGTGAAGCGCCAGTTCTCTCTTTTTTCTTACGAATACACGGCTTTTGTTCCCTTGTCCGCCATCAGAACGGAGGTATGCCGCGGTGGTGCAGGGCATGTTAATTCTGAGTCTCAGGTTGTAACGGTCTGCTGGCAGCCGTTACTGGACACAGAGTGTAGCACTTTTAAAAACTGATTGCAAATCAGAATACCGGCAGAAAATGCCGGAGCGGAATTGAAATATGGTTCCGGATGCGGGAATGAGACTCCCGTTAACAAATCGCTGTCAGGGAAATCTGAAACGACCTTTCCCGGGCCGCTTTGAATAGATAGAAAAGGATATTGGATTTATGCTTTTTAATTCGTACCAGTTTCTGATCTTTTTCCCGATTGTCACACTCATTTACTTTCTGATTCCAAGGAAAGTCAGATGGGTATGGCTGCTCGTAATGAGCTATTACTTCTATATGAACTGGCATGCCGAGTATGCACTTTTGATGGCTGCCAGTACAATTGTTACCTGGGTGGCTGCGCTGGCAGTGACGCGGTTTGAAAATCCGAGAACCAGGAAGATCGTACTTGCACTCGGTATTATTGCCAATGTCGGTATGCTGGGATATTTCAAATATACAGGTTTCTTCCTGGATATTCTGCAGCGCGCTGCAGATCTTCTGCATATAGCATGGCAGGCACCAAAGGTATCTATTCTGCTGCCTGTCGGCATTTCCTTCTTTGTCTTCCAGGCATTGGGCTATATGATTGATGTCTACCGTGGAAAAACGGCGGTGGAGACCAACATTTTCAAATATGCGCTGTTCGTCAGTTTCTTCCCGCAGCTGGTTGCAGGCCCGATTGAACGGAGCGGCAACCTGCTGAAGCAGGTCAGCGAGCCGCACGATTTTGATGCGAAGCGTGTACGCGACGGTCTGCTGATCATGATGCTTGGCTTTTTTGAAAAAGTGGTCATTGCGGACCGTGCCTGTGTATATGCGGATGCCATTTTCAACAACTGGATTAATGCTTCCGGAAAGCAGATTGCACTTGCAACGATCGTATTCTCCATCCAGGACCTTGGTGACTTTGGCGGATACAGCCATATCGCCATAGGTGCAGCATGGGTACTGGGCATCAAGCTCATGACCAACTTCCGTCAGCCGTATTTTGCCATTTCAGTCAAGGATTTCTGGGCCAGATGGCATGTGAGCCTTGGCAGCTGGTTCAGAGATTATATCTATTTTCCGTTGGGAGGCGGCCGTGTATCCCCGAGACGCAAAGCATTCAATACAATGGTGGTCTATACGGTTTCGGGACTATGGCATGGCGCGGCACTCAAGTATGTTGCGTGGGGCATGCTGAACGGTGTTCTGCAGGTGATTGAGGGCTTTTTCCCGGTACCAAAGATCAAGCATCCAAAGCTCCACAGGATCTGGGATACAGCCAGAACAGACTTTCTGATTGCCATTACCATGCTGATCTTCCGGGCCAATTCCATGGGCAGTGCAATGGGCATGCTGGGACGGATTGTCACCGGATGGAATTATCAGCCGCTTGATACGGGCTTTACTGTCCTTCAGGCAATAGTCCTGTCGATCTGCATTGTTGTTCTCTTTACCTTTGAGGTAATCCATGAGAAGAAGATGACAGTGACAGCACTGACAGACCGTCTGGCTTTCCCGGTCAGAGGCGCACTGTATCTGCTTGCGGTAATGACCATTGTAATCTTTGGTGTATGGGGCCCTGGTTACAGCGCACAGGCCTTCATCTATTTCCAGTTTTAAGGGAGGGAATGCAGTATGAAAAAGAAAAGTATTATTGCCCTTCTTATCTGGATCGCCTGTCTTGTTGTATGCCTGGTGCTTGCGAACCGTTTCTTTATGCGTCCGGACAGCAATCTGAAGTATGAGCGCTTTTTTGCAGAGGATGAGAAGACACAGCCATTTGATGTGTTCCTGATGGGCACAAGCCATGTTTTTGATGGCGTTTATCCAATGCAGCTTTACAGGGATTATGGAATTGCCAGCTATAATATTGCCAATTCTTCCGAGCTTATGGAATTTACGGAATGGACCTTGAAACTGGCACTTCAGTTCCACAAGCCTAAACTGGTTGTGCTGGATGTCTATTACGTTGACCGTGACCTGACCAATGAGTGGGCATATACCTACCGGCATCTGTTTATGGATGCCATGCCGCTTAACCTGCTTAAAATACAGGCAGTTACAAAGACAATGCGTGAGAAATACTGGGACGAGTTTCTTGTTCCCTTTACGCTCTATCATGGACGCTGGGAGGAAATGCTCAGTGGCAAAGTGGAGCTGACCATGAATTCAGTACCGTGCATGATGGGTGCGGAGATGAGACTTGAACGGGTTCCGGCATCTCATTTTGTCAGAACGACGGAAATGAATCTTGAGGAAATGCCGGGGAAGGATGCAATACGACGCATAGCGGCTTACTGCAGGGAACAGGGGATAGATCTGGTTCTGACAGCGATTCCGAGTGCCGCTAGTGATGAAGAGCAGCGGAACATGAACAGCTGTCAGGTGCTGGCTGATGAACTTGGTGTACCATTTATCAAT
>JAFUHD010000275.1 GCA_017469025.1 Clostridia bacterium | reverse complement strand
GGTGATCATGTTCTTGACATAGTCAGCATGTCCGGGGCAGTCAACATGTGCATAGTGACGCTTCGCGGTCTCATACTCAACGTGCGCGGTATTGATCGTGATTCCACGGGCCTTCTCTTCAGGGGCCTTGTCAATCTCGTCATAGCGCATGGCCTGGGCCTCACCAAAGGTGGAAAGAACCATGGTGATGGCGGCGGTCAGGGTCGTCTTGCCGTGGTCAACGTGTCCAATCGTTCCGATGTTCACGTGCGGCTTCGTACGTTCGAATTTTTGCTTCGCCATTGGAAAAACCTCCTCGATATTTCGGCTGACAGTATTTGTGCGGCCCGCCGAATTGTCGGTGGTCGCTATGGAGCAGGTGATGGGAATCGAACCCACGCGATCAGCTTGGGAAGCTGAAGTTCTGCCATTAAACTACACCTGCAAGGTCTGTCAACCGTTTTTAACGCACATATTCTAGCCGAATCATCAAGGATTGTCAATACTCGTATTTTTGTTTTTCAGTCCGCAACGCAGGTCTGGGACAAATGTCCGCACATTGCTACCTGCCAAATAGTAAGGCGCATATAATCTGATTATAATCTAATATGATGACATGTCGTGCTTTCGGCATCGTATCAACAGCAGATGCCATTGTTTGACAAACCAGCACGAAGTGCCGGGCCATCTCCTGAGATACGATCTGCGATTATTATGAAACCTATTTTGCAGGACGTCAATGAATGAAATGTTACAGAACCGTAAAAGCACAATGAAGATTGTAAACGCAGTATTTTGACAGTTGGAGTTCTCAGGAAGGAAAAAAGCACGGCTATGCCGTGCCTTATTATGCTTTATCAGGAATCGCTGCCCTCGTCCGGTTCCTTAACGGATTTTCTGTGCTGGATGCCATCTGCCGTTTTCCGTAAGTTTCTGGCATTTCTCGCCATTTTTCTGGCATGTTCCCGCGCATTGACCCGTACTGACTCCCGTCGGCGCTCGCGCGCCTGGGCCCTTCGTTCATCCGCCTCCGCGCTTCCTATCAGAATGCCGTTCGTCCTGAGCACATCCTCCATTTTGAACTTGAGCCGCTGGATGGTATTGTCAATGCTCTTCGTGGATCTGCCAAGTGAATTGGCGATCTCCTGATAACTCTTTCCTTCCACGTACGCATAGAACACATCCCTTTCAAGCGGAGACAGGAGCGGAAGCAGGTGCTGCTCTATGCTGTCAAGATCCTCCTGACCGATCAGAAGCTCCATCGGATCAACGTTCTTCTGTTCAACCAGTGTATCCATGAGTGTTCTCGGATTCCCATCCTCATAAACGGGTGTCTGCAGCGATACATAATAATTGAGGGGAATGTGTTTCTGACGTGATGTCGCCCGGACTGCACTCATTACCTGATTCTGGATTTTCAGCTCCGCATAGCAGCTGAAGGTTGCAGACCGCTCCGGATCGAACTCCTGCAGCGCCTTATACAGACCGATCATGCCCTCCTGATTTATATCATCCCGGTCTGCGCCAATCAGAAAGTACGGCCGGCATTTTAATGTAACAAGCGGCTTGAACTTGTTGAGCAGATAGTCAGTTGCCTGAGTATCTCCGCTCTGGGCAAGCCGGACAACGTTCTCATCCGTCATCACGTCATACTGCCTTGCTTCCATCCGCTACTACGACTCTCCTTTGCGCATCCGGTCAAAGATTTCACGCTGTTCCGGTTTGAGACGCGTGAGCAGATCGCCGCGTGAAACCGGCATCTCTGCCATATTCCGTTTTCCGTTTGTTCTGACCTGTGAGAGCTCTATCAGAAACTCACGCGAGGACACACGCACAGCACCGCGTCCCATCGTCACCGTCTGTTCCACGGAATCGCTGGTCGCAACGCGGACTTTCCGCCACTTGGGTGCCGCCTCGCAGGCTGCCTCAATGAAGTTATCCGCACTCTCGCCGTGTTTGGTAAACACCACCTGAATGCCGTACTGCTCCATCCGGGTACTCATCGGCCGGTCCGTATAGTGCCCGTCAAAGACCACTATAACCTCCTCACCGGAATACCCTGCGTAATCGGCAACCATATGGATAAGCCGGTCCCTTGACTCCTCAATCGTCAAATGTTCCCGCTGGGGCAGCGTCCAGGCACCAATTACGTTGTACCCGTCCACCAGCAGAAGTGGTTTCACTTCGCACCCCGCTTTTCCGCGATGGCAAACATCAGAATGCCGGCCGCAACGGATACATTGAGTGAATCAATCTTTCCATGCATCGGAATGGTCACCATATCATCGCAGTGTTCCGCTACCAGCCTTGAGATGCCCTCGCCTTCAGACCCGATCACAAGGACCACCGGACCGGAATAGTCGGCATTTCTGTAATTCTTGCCATTCATTGCTGTTCCAAAGACCCAGCATCCCTCTTTCTTCAGGTATTCGAGTGTCCTTGAAAGATTTGTTTCCCGAACGACCGGAATGTGTTCAACCGCACCGGCACTTGCCTTTACGGCTGACGGTGTAAGTCCGACAGCACGGCGTGTCGGGATAATGACACCGTGTGCACCCGCACATTCCGCGCTCCTTATAATGGCGCCCAGATTGTGCGGATCCGTGATGCCGTCCAGCACCACAACAAACGGTTCCTCATTCCGCTCTGCTGCAAGCGCAAAGATATCCTCAACCGTACGGTATTCATATGCAGACACGACGGCAATCATGCCCTGATGGTTCGGTGCCATAGCATCCAGACGTACCCGGTCAACTTCCTGAACCACAATATGCTGTTCCCGGGCCATTGCCACAATCTCACGTGCAGAGCCCATCAGCTCTCCGCGGGCCACCAGCAGCTTCTCCATGTCCCGTCCGGCTTTCAAGGCCTCACGGATCGGATTGCGGCCGACAAGAAGGTTTTCAGCCTCATGCTGCTCGTTTTCGATATGCTCCCGCTCCGGTGCCCGGCGTCCGTCAAATGAACGGCGGTCCGTATGTTCACGTTCAAATTCCCGCTTTTCCGCATGCTGGAATCTGCCCTTTGGTGCATTCCGTTCGCTGTCATTATGGCCAAAGCTGCGGCCCTCCTGACGGTTCCCGTATCCGTCACGATGTGGATTGTCGTACCGTTTGTCAGCATGCTCATAGCCGGGCTTCTGTGGTCCACGGACCGTCCTGCGCTGTCCGTCCCTGCCTTTATCCTTCGTCTCCTGATCGCGCTTTGGGCGACGTGTCTGCTCATCATCCCGCCAGTCATCCCTGGGATCACGTTTCTTTCCTACGACCTTTTCATAAAATGCCATGTGTTCACATCCTTTTCCCCATCCGTCGCCCGTTAAAGGCTTTTACGGTTATTATTCTTATTCAGCTGAAACGCAGGATGTCCGGCCGGACAGGCTCATTGCCTTTTCCAGATCCGTCTCTCCGTCATACCTGCGCTTTTACAGGCAGCTGCTCTGTTCTTTATTCTGCTTTTCTGCTGCCGGTTATCTGGCAGTCTGAAGCTTTGTGCCAAGGCAGCCGCTGGATCCTTTTTCGCTGCAGCAGAATGTCACATCCCGTCAGCGTCTGAAATTGCTGCCACACGGGCACGCATTTCCGCGGCACGCCCGCAGCTGTTCTTTCCCTCCGGACACGAGCCATTCAGACAGGCCGGTCCGGCTTTGGCAAACAGAATCGGCGCTGACCTGCGGCAGCACTCGAGCATCTGCCAGGCCATCTCCCGGATTTCCCATTGTGCCCGGCCGCAGCAGCGCAGCGAAAAAAAGTGGCTGAGCTCCCGTGCATTCATCGTGACGACCAGACGTGTAGCAGCTGCATTGGGCAGCACAAAACGTGCGTCTTCATTGCTTGACTGGCCCTGTTTTCCCAGTGCAGTCTGCCACTCACAGTACCAGTCATGCATCTGCTCCATCTGCGCCGCAAAACGCGCCTCTGCCTCCGGTCCAAGTGCCGAAATGCTGGGCGGCACTACATAGTCAAACGTGTTTTCCATGGAAACATAGCGCTGGCTCTGCACGGAAAAAGACGCAATCCGATGCCGTGTCAGCTGTGCAAGAAGTGCCCGGCTGACGCCCTCAACCAGAAACGAAAAACTCGCATGCTCCGCGACAGACAGATGCCCGCGCCCCATTACGCCCTCGAGAAATGCCGCCTGATCCTGTGTTTCGACCCGTTCGAGGAGCTGATCCATCTCCGCGCCTGAATAGCACATCCTCGCAGACAATGCCACCAGTTTGTCAGGATCCGGCGTCATCGCCAGCAGCGTTACCTTTACCTGTGCTTTTGCCATAACTCCTCCGTTCTTTTGAGGGCTTTACCCATCAGATACAGCATCCGGTCCTGCCGGTGCTCAACATAAAGCATTCCCCACAGCGCCTCAAGCCCTGTCGCCAGACCGTAATCTGCCGCACTGGCATGCTTTGGCGGAGCATGCTTGGCCTGTGCATTTCTGCCTTTTCGGACCATGTCCAGCTCCGCTTCTTCAAGTTCAGGCTCAATGGCTGACAGCATGGCTGTCTGAGCAGCCGCGCTGACCATATGCGTCGCCATCTTATGCATTGCCCCTACCTGCATGCCCGAAGTCAGCAGGTAGGAGCGTACATATAAATCATGCAGCGTATCGCCCAGATAGGCAAGCTGCAGTGCATTAAATGATCGTATATCTCCAAAGGAAAAGGCTCCCTCAAGATTTACCGGCAGGTTCTGCTCCACCTGCGGACGCCTCCCTAAATTAAAATCATTTATTCCCATCGTTAGTATATCATCAAATACGAGGTTGTGAAAGTCTCATTTTGTTATTTTCACAGCATTTTCTTTTCACCTCCTTTAATAACATAATCGACCTTTCGGCACCGTATCAATCGCAGTTGTCATTATTGGGCAAACCAGCACAAGATGCTGGGCCACCTCCTTTAATAACACAATCGAGCTTTCGGCACCGTATCAATCGCAGTTGTCATTATCTTGATTTCCCGGGTAGATTTGTAGCTACAGAAGGTAATTCAAAGAATCACAGCCACAAACGCTAAAAAACGCTGAAAATACCTGACTATTTTTGACAAAAATATTGCTATAATTCATTCGGATATTGTAAGTTGTAGCAACGAAAGTATCAGCAGAAACGTAGCTACATCGAATAATATCAGGAGATAATTATAGAAAGGCAGTATTCCTTATTCTACATAGACAGATGGTATAGGGGTAGTCAAACGAACGAACAAACTGTGGTAAAACGGAAAAAGGTAGACATCTGGGATAAAAGATAAAAATCCTCG
>JAFUHD010000274.1 GCA_017469025.1 Clostridia bacterium | reverse complement strand
GCTTTCGGCATCGTGTCCTTGCAGATGCCATTATTTGACATACCAACGCTCGCGCTGGGCCATATCCCTTAATGACACAGATTTGCTTTCGGCATCGTGTCCTTGCAGATGCCATTATTTGACATACCAACGCTCGCGCTGGGCCATATCCCTTAATGACACAGATTTGCTTTCGGCATCGTGTCCTTGCAGATGCCATTATTTGACATACCAGCGCTCGCGTTTAGCCATAGTCCTTAATCATGCTGCTTATTCCCTGCTTAGCTTCCTGTTTGACAGATCATTGCCTCAAACCGGTCGTCTCCCTGCATCGGCATTCACTTTTTCAGAATCTGCCATCAGCCTGAAAGCCGGCAACTGCACTGTTCATAAACAGTCCCCTCTGCTCACGCCTGAGGGGCAGTCGGAAATCTGACAGGATCATCGCTTTCCGCCCACATTTTACGCATGTGCTCAAGCGCCTCCGGATCCACAGGCACATGACGGAAATACGTTTCCCGGTCCGCTTCCGTGATCTTCCGGATCACCCTGCAGGGATTGCCTGCAGCAACACTCCATGCCGGAATATCCTTTGTTACAACACTGCCTGCACCAATTACCGCATTATCCCCGATATGTACACCGGGCAGAATCACAGAATTTCCGCCAATCCACACATTGTCGCCGATCGTCACGCCGATGCCGTACTCATAGGCAGTATTCCGTGCCGCCGGATGTACGGGATGCCCCGCTGTGTAGATTGCTACATTGGGCGCCATCTGACAGTTATCGCCAATCACCACCGGACCCACATCAATAATGGTGCAGTTGTAATTGGCAAAAAAGTTCTTTCCAACATGAATATGACTGCCGTAGTCACAATAGAAAGGCGGATTCAGAAACGCGCCTTCGGATGTACCGAACAAATCCTTCACCAGAGCCGATATTCCTGCAAAGTCCGACCGGTCCATGAAGTTTAATTTTTGCAGAATCGCTCTGCACTTTTTCTGTTCTTCAAACACCGCATCATCTGAGATGTACAGAATCTGCTGATCCCGCCGCTCAATATTGTTCATTCAATTCTTCCTCCTTAAAGCTATCATTCAACGGATGGAAAACCAGCATATCCTATGCAAAGCACAGATTTGAAAATTGCCGGATTACAGTGCTGTAACATAAAGCAGCAGATCCATTCTGTCACTTCTGTTCATCAAACCGCCGGTTTTTCCAATAATACACCTTATCATGTTCATCAATTTTACGGATCGGACGGCACGGATTGCCGGCTGCAATGGTGTAATCCGGCACATCTTTGGTAACGACGCTGCCTGCACCGATAACCGCATATTTTCCAATGGTAATACCTGGCAGGATAATGGCTCCGGCTCCAATCCAGGCGCCGTCTCCAATGGTAATGGGAAAAGAGTACATGCCGCCTTTGGCCCGCACCTCCGGATCTATGGGATGACCCGTAGTGCACAGGGTTACGCCTGTGCCAAACAGACAGCCCTTTCCGATGTCCACCTTGTAATCATCGATCAGGATAAGTCCGGAATTGATGTATGTACCCTCCCCGATCGTCACCGTCGCACCCACTGCCAGGGTCAGCGGCTGATTGATCCATACATTTTCACCCACGAAACCGAACATCTGTTTCATCAGTTCCCGGCGTTTGTCCGTCTCACTGGGTCTGGACATATTAAACTCGTACATCAGATCCTTTACTTTCGCCTGATGTGCCAGATATTCGTCCGTATCCTCCCAAAGATAACCGCTGCTGATGCGATACTGCCGTTCCTGTTCTGTCATGTCAAAACCTCCACTATTATAATCGGGCAATGCCCGTGTACACAATAGCGTCTGTTTCTTTTATGCGATACCGCTTTCTGACAGAAAACAATAACAATCGTATTATTCGTCTGCATCATCCGTGATCCGCCGTTCCCGTCTTCCGGGTGCACACAGCTTCCCATTATACACCTGAAGTACAGTGTCAGGCCGTATCCCGGCCAATAATGTTTTTCTGATAGTCCTTCGGCGTCAGATTCCATGTCCGTTTGAATACTTCAGCAAAGTAGCTTGAGCCATTGAAACCGCATGCCAATGCCGCCTCTGTAACATTCATTCCATCTCTCAAACATTCACACGCCTTGTAAAGGCGGTACCTGGTCAGATATTCAACCGGCGTGGTATCCAGTCTTGCCCGGAACAGGGCACAGCAGCGGCTGCGGCATACCGCCCCGGCAGATGCAATCTGTTCAAGAGAAACCTTTTCTGCATAATGCGCCTGAATGTATTCAGTCATCCTCCTGAGCAGCTGCCAGTCCGTACCATTTTCCCCTGCCGGCTTTTCTGACAGTATCCGCCTCAGCATATCCAAAAGACCTGCGCAATTCGACAGGACAAGCAGAGCATCTCCTGCCTCAGCAGCCGCATACAGGGAATGAAAAATCAGCATTTCTTCACTGGATGCATCCAGATGCCAGAAATCCGCCTGTTCGTCTGCTGAAAGAGAGGAAATCATACCCTGAACAGCAGATGACGTGCCCAGCAGATCGGGATGAAAGAGCACGAACCGGTATGTGCAGTCCTGCTTTGTTTCCGAATAACCGTAATGAAGGCGGCGTGCATTGACAAAAATGCCGTCGCCTTTTTTCAGGTGGATCCTTCTGCTGTTGACAAAATAATCCATTTCTCCATCCATGGCTGCCAGCATTTCGAAATCATCATGCCAGTGACAGGCAGCAGAAAAGTCCTGAAAGATCCGCAGTCTGTCTGTACTGATGCGGACAGGCATTCCTTCGACTGTGTACTCAAGGCGCTCGCTGCCATCCGGATTAACCTGCAGCTGATGCATATGCTCACCTCCACAAAATACGATTGTTATAAAAACGATACCATATTCTGATATATTTTTCAACAATCCAGTACGATAATTATATCAGGAGGTGATCCCATGGAGAAAGAATTTGACAGGTCATCATTTGTGAGCATTCTCTTTAAACTGATGCTGCCCGTCATTTTCCAAAATTTGATCAGTACGGTCGTCAGTATGGCGGATGTATTCATGCTGTCACATGCCAGCCAGACTGCTCTGTCTGCCGCTTCTCTGGCCGGGCAGATCACTTTTGTGCTGACGCTGTTTTACCTTGGCCTCTCCACAGGTGCATCCGTGCTGACAGCACAGTACTGGGGAAAGACTGACATACGTCATATCCGTCAGGTGCAGGGCCTGGCGCTTCGATATTCCTGCATGATCTCATTTCTGTTCTTTCTTGCAGCGCTCCTGATGCCGGAAACGCTTATGGGCATCTTTACCCGGGATGTTCAGCTGATCCGTTACGGCATGGGATATCTTCGCTTTGTCAGTATCAGCTACCTGATGACAGGCATCTCCCAAATGATACTGGCCGTTATGAAAAGCATAGAACAGACAAAACTCAGCGCACAGATCAGTACTGTCTGTCTGCTCAGCAATATAGCGTTGAATGCAGTCTCCATCTTTGTGCTCTATCCAGGAAAGCCTTACGAAGCCCTCTGCGGTGTGGCACTGTCAACGTCATTTGCCCGGATCATTGAAGTGTGTCTCTGCCTGATCTGCCTCAAAAAAGGAAAAGGCATCCCGCTGTCTGCCCGTGACATACAATGCAGCGATACTCTTATCCGGAAGAATTTCATGAAATGTATACTGCCCGTACAGGCCAATTATCTGATCTGGGGCTGTGCCACTGCTGCCATCTCTGCCATTCTGGGTCACATGTCTTCTGACATGGTAGCTGCAAATTCCCTGACTGTCAGTCTGCGGAATCTGGTCATTGTCGGGTGCAGTGGTCTCGGCACTGCAGGAAGCATTCTGACCGGCAAACTTCTTGGCAGGAATGACTTCGACAATGCCAGATGGGTTGGAAAACGTATTTTCATCAGTTCACTGCTGCTTGGAGATGTCAGCGGCATTCTGCTGCTTTTCCTTTACCTGCCCTGCCGCGCAATTGTTCCCCTGGAGGAAACCGCAGAAGAACTTTTCTGGGGAATGGTCATGATAAACTCGGTCTACTGTATTGGAAAATCCTTTAATTCCAGTATGGTAGGCGGTATCTTCTGTGCAGGCGGCGATACCCGTTTTGGTCTTGTCTGTGACGCTGTTTCGATGTGGTGCATCATCCTGCCGGCAGGCTGTCTCGCTGCCTTCGTCTGGCACTGGCCGCCACTTTTTGTATACGCCATACTTTGTATGGACGAATTCATAAAGCTGCCTTTTGTAATACACCGGTTCAGACAGTACAAATGGCTGAAGAACCTGACTGCAGATTTATCCGGGAGGGACGATAAATGTTCAAAATGATCGAACACATTAAAACACCCAGTGAACAAATAAAAGACGCAGCCCTCCAAAAAGGTCTGCGTGATTTGACAAAGGACGCAAAAGCTGCACGCCGTCGGCAGGATGAAGAACGCTTCATAAAACAGCGGCAGGCCATAAACGAAGCCGTCAGTTTCCCCGCATCATTTCGCTTTTTCTCACGGTTTTAGCAGAAACCCGCCACACCTGTTTACATGCCTGTCTTCCCAGGGAAATCAGGGAAACGCTGCCTCAGCGGCATTTTCCCTGCATTAAAGCACCTTTGAAGAAAGAGCACTGACCCAAAGGCACAGTGATTGTATCATCGCACTTTTCTGTGCAGCGAGCAATCCTATCTCACTGTTCTGGTAACACCGTTCATTTCCCAATGCGTTTCCGTCAACCCAGTCGTCCCAATCATTGAACACCATTATTTTCCTCTGTTCCGCCAAGCAGATACATGCCGGCTTTCTGACGGTGTGGCGGGCAACGAAAATCGGAACTGATGCAGCAATTGTGCGTCTGCGGTTGGCGGGCAACGATAAAACCCGTATTGATGCAGAACGGATGAGGCTACGGATGGGGCTATCGATAAAAATCAGTCATTAAGGGAGACGAGTGGCGCTGCGGCATCACAGTCTCCCTTATAATTTTTATGCTAGGATAATCACATAGCGAAAAGGCTGGATGTGATACTCACCGTTTCTGAAAAGGAAAGAACTGACCTGTTTTAGAAGTCAGTTCTTTTTCTTAAATGACACGCAATATGATATTTTCAGGCGGATGGAATATCAATTCATTTTCTTTCCGGCAAAACGTCCACTGATGGCCTGGTGCAGCTGAATCCCTCATACTCCGCATTAAGTATTGAACACCAGAAAGTCTGCGTCCTTACCGGCCTTCATTTATCTTTTCTTCTGAATGATCCCTGCGCCGCTCCTGCCTGTACAGAATATAATCCATTCCGTGGCCGACCAGAAAAGTCAGCCCGGCGATGATGATGCAGATAACAAGAATCACCCGTATCGGTATAAGTGTGCTTCCTTTTCTGAACAGTACGATCAAACCATTGACAGTCGGATAAAGGATGACTGCCGCAGCAAACACCAGAACAGTAGGCGAATCCTTCATTTTCTCCTCGTAAGAGAGAAGCGACAGAACACCGGCAGCCCCAGCCATGATGGCAACCCCCATATCCACGATGAGTTCGGTGTTGACTTTTTCACCAAATTTTTCGGGATTGATGATAATCCCTAGGGTTTGCAACACCCACGCAACCGACAGACAGATCAGGGAATAACCGCTAAAAAGAAGCAGTCTTTTCGCCAGCAGTTTTTTACGGTTTATCTCCATCAGCGCAGAGATGTTCTCCCTACTCTCACTGACCGCAGTTCCGGCTTTGTTATCCTGACAAAAACTGATGGAACTGAGCTTATGCGAGATTTTCTTTTCGAAAACATATTCTTCAGGCTCTTCAAGAAAAACCATGTAAAGCCCTTCCCAGATCAGGACGCAGCCCAAGGTATCAAGCATATAGGTCAGGATTTCACTGACGGTGTCATCACCGCCCCACCAGCCGATCTGCTTGCCAATGGTCAGGATCAGGATCATGACTATACCTGCCACGATCAGGGCACCTTTTTTTAATCCATTCCGGGTTGCCTCATAAAGGAACCGGCGGTGACGGAGAGACAGGGCATCTTTAAGCCCGTCCATCAACTGCCCCGGGGAATATCCTTCGAAATCATCAACCCGGATGGAAATATCAGCGCTGTATCCATTTGGGATATCTTCCAGCGCTTCTGCCATCCGGTCTGTAATACTTTCAGAGATTCTTGAAACCCTTTCGAGCGTATCGGCATTCTCTTCAAAAAGGTCGCTTGCCCTTTCATAACGCAGGCCTATCTCAAAGGTGTTGGTCGCTTCATCCAGCGGATAATACTTTGTCAAAGTACGGACGGCGTTTTCCTCTTCTTTTCCGAACAGTTTCCTGTTATTGTTTTTCGTGGTATTCAATGAATCAATTCACCTTCTTTCCGCCAAATATACATCTATTGGCATGTTGCGGCTGAAGCCCATATGAGCCGCAGTGAGCAGGTCGTTGCCGAACACCCGGATATCCACATCCTTTCCGACTGTGATGGAGCTAATTGGATTGAGAAAAACGTAATATGTTTATCCCAAAAACATCTGGACTGGAAGACCCGAATGAATAGAGGTTCCGGAGCAGCCCCAATTTGCTGTTTATGAGAAAGACACGGATACACAGAAAGGTTGGTTAACGACACGACACAAATATTAGTAGAAATACGATTGACTGTCCAACAAATTAAAAAAAGCGTTTTACGGAGATCGCCCGGCACTTTGTGCTAGGTGATCAAATTATCTTCTATTGATACGGTGCCGAAGCAGAGCTCGTCATCAAAAAACGATGCTACGAAAGTTGGAACGTCCTCAAGAAAAAGCTTAAATTTGTGGAAATGCGATAATACATGACATCCGCTGCTGATAGCTTTCCTGCGTTACGTTCGAAACTGAAGTGTTGTTTGTGGAAGGATGATGTTGCTCCTTTAATAACATAGTCGTGCTTTCGGCATCGTATCAATCGCAGTTGTCATTATTTGGCATACCAGCACATAGTGCTGGGCCATCTCCTTTAATGACATAGTTATGCTTTCGGCTTTGTAACCATTGCAGTTGTCATTATTTGGCAAACCAGCACAAGGTGCTGGGCCATCTCCTTTCGTAAGAAAAATATCTGTTTGGTATTTAAACCCTGAAAGCATACAAAGCGGAGGAAAACAAAATGAATGTGCTCCTGTATACGGAAGCACATTCATTTTTAGAATGATTTTCGAAAGTTTTCAAGTCATATAAACAATTCCGTCGCCCTTGACTGAAAAACGCAGATGTACCCGTTTTTCTCTCTGTTTCTCTTTAGCGAAGTTTGCCTATATTGCAAACAGAACTCAGGAATTCTGCTGCCGCTCGGCGACTACACCGAGAAGGAAAGCGGGGGTAAAGTACTTGTCCATGAACTGGTAATAGCCGGTCAGAGGAAGCACGGCCTTATACTGGTCAGCCAGAAGACCATGTTTGATACGCATGTCATTCGGTCCGGCGATATCCAAGACATTCTGGTCGTCGACCGAGTACGCCTTCCATTCGATCTTGTCTGTCGAGGGGTTGCCGCAGCGTGCGAAATTGGTCCACATCTGCTGAACGGTATCGAAGACTTCATCGGATATGTTCGTACCGTTGAAGGCGCTGGCCGTTCCGAAACACCGCATGTCGAATACGAACATGAGCTCCACAGAATGGGCCGCTCCCACGTCCGGATTGCTGCCCGGATAAGACCAATAGTAGCAGTACGTCTTGTTGAATGCGCTCTGCGCATCAAGCTGCTGGAGCATGGGGACCCTGAACATGAGCTCATCTATGAACTCCGTCTCAACAAGTCCCGGCTCCTGGAATCTGCAGACCCGCTTGAATTCCTCATAATACTTCTTATCTTCTTCCTTCAGGCAGGGTTCTGCAGCGCCTACAGCGCGCTGGGCGAATTTCTTTTGCTCTTCAAAAGTCAAAGACGGGCCTTCGCCCATGAACAGTCTGGCTTCGTCAGCCGTGCTGCCTGCCATGATGGTTATGTGCTTTGCGTAGCCTTTCCGGTACATCTCGATGGGCGCTTCTGGGAGTACCTCAGTTCCATAGTAGGGACAAGACGTGAAATTGCCAACCGCATTGAGATACGCCTCCTGCAGCTTCTCTTCGCTCAGCGCCATGATGTCGTCCATGTTCTTGGCGCCGGTGTACTCAAGCAGCGCCTTGGTCTTACCCTGTGCGGATTCGCAGCTGACCGGGAATGCCAATGTGGTCGAACCACTCTGGGCGATCACCTTCTGGAAATACTGGTTTGCTTCCTTCATGACCGGCAGAATGGAGACAGAACCGCCGCCGGCGCTTTGCCCGAAGATGGTTACATTATCGGGATCGCCACCGAAAGCTGCAATGTTCTCGTGCACCCACCTGAGCGCTGTAGCCTGGTCGAGCAGGCCGTTGCAGGGCGCCGTCTTGAAATTTTCGCCGCCAGGCACCGACGAGAAGTCCATGAAGCCATACATGTTCAGGCGGTAGTTGATAGTCAGCAGAATTATGTCACTTTGTTTTTGGACGAGGTTGGCTCCACTGTAGGAGGCCTGCGAGCCTGAACCAGTGACGTATGCCCCGCCATGGATCCAGACCATAACCGGTTTCTTCTCGGTCTTGTCATCGGTATTGACCCAGATATTCAGGTAGAGGCAGTCCTCAGAACACACTCTCTGTATGGTATCCGGATAACCCGTTGAGCCGAAAGCACTCTTTCCGTAGTACTTGGCCTCGAAGACCCCGTCGCATGCATCCACGTATTCCGGTGCCTTGAAACGGCGCTCGCCCACAGGCGGCTTCGCGAAGGGGATGCCCAGCCACGATGCGACCCCATGCTCCTCTGTGCCAACAAAGGTGCCGTTCACGCATTTCACAGCATGTGCCTTGTCGTAATCTCCCGTGATTTCGCTGTTCAAGTACTCGTATGTCTCCAAACTGATCAGGTCCTTGAATTCCCTTTTCATTTCTCGAACTCGAACTCCTTTCATTCTCCAGAATATGAAATAAAATGTCATATTCCTTATTATGGTTAAACTTATATGATAAAAACGCCAAACCTGACAGGACATATACGCGTCAAATCTGACGGTTATCATTCACAAATGCTGTATTCAGTTTCAATCGTCCCACAGAAGCAAGACGCAAAAAGGCCACAGGAATAACCTCCGCTCACTCTAAGGAAATTGGCCCAGCACTTCGTGCTGGTCTGTCAAATAATGACAACTGCAATGGTTACAGAGCCGAAAGCACAATCGTGTTGTCGAATGAGCATAAGTCTATTCCACACGGCTGTCAAGCCCCTTCGTGGTTACATATATAATAGCAAAACCTTAGTACTGATTTCAACGATTTTTCCGAGGTTTGACAGAATGGAAAACTTGCGAGAAACATCGCCTCGCCTGAGGGGAGTTTAGCTTAGATGGAGATAGAAGCACAAGATTGGATTTGCTCATGTAATCTCCCTCATAACCAGCGGGATGGAGATCAAAGCATAAGAACGGCAGAAACTAAAGCGCTTTGCCTTCGGGTGGAGCGTTTTTTTCTGGACTTTGGTAATGAAATGTGGTAACGTAAATGAAACGAATAGTGCATCTTATGAACTCTTATGTAAGGAGATGCCCCCGCACTTCGTGCTGGTTTGTCAAATAAAGACAACTGAGTTTGATACGGTGCCGAAAGCACGACTGTGTCATTAAAGGAGGTTATTATCAAAACTACTTAACAAAAGCAAGGTAAATTTGATACACTTTTGAGCGCTCTGTATGGTATAATATCGTTTACTGTGCGCATAAGCCGCAGGCGCAAGAGTTTTTTTAATAGGGGGGTGACGACTGTCGCCCAAAAGCGGAGAAAGGACATAACATGAAAAACAAAAAGGGCTTATTCGCGGGATTCCATCGGGACGGCTATACTTGGAAGGATTCGATAATCGTTTCGATTCTCATTTTCTTCATGATGATTCTTGCGGGATCGTGCATCGGCATGCTCATAGGAACGATTATCAATCTGTTCTCAAACGAGGGGAACGCGGAGTTTCTGAAGATTCTGAGTGAGAACTTTGGATTTCTGGGGTATTGGATCATTGCGCTCGTCTATCTTCATCTTGTCAAATCCGATAAGCCGATTCTGCGTGCATTCGGCAGTGAGCCACGGGGAAACAACGTGAAAACTGCGCTGTGGGGGCTTCTCATCGGTCTAGGCCTGAACGTCCTGTGCATCGGCATTGCTGTTTTTCACGGGGATATTCAGTTCAGCTTTATATCGTTCCCGGTGCTGAAACTCCTGCTTGTCTTTTTGTCAGTGGTTGTGCAGTCCAGCGGAGAAGAACTCCTCTGCCGCGGCGTGCTGTACCAGCGGCTCAGAAAGGGGTACAGGAACCCGTGGGTCGCCATTCTGGTAAATCCCATCGTCTTTTTACTCATGCATATTCTGATCCCCGGGATTACGATTTGGTCGGTGCTTAGTATCTATCTGGTGGGCGTGATGTTCAGCCTCATGGTCTATTACCTCGACTCGCTGTGGATGGCGATGGCGGTGCATTCGGCATGGAATTTCACGCAGAATTTCATCTTCGGATTGCCGAATAGCGGGACAGTTTATGACTTCTTCATCTTCAAGCTCGATCCCGCCACGGCCAGAACCAGTCTCTTCTATAACGTGAAATTCGGCGTGGAAGGCTCCGTAACCGCGGTCCTCGTATTCGTACTCGCGGTGGCAATTCTTCTCTGCCTGGGTAAAAAGAAGAACCTGAAATCCCTGGATGTCTGGGAAAACTGATACGATCAGGGCTCAGCTTTCACAGACTGTCATAACAAAACGAGTCCGGGAAAAACAGAGTGCAGCGAGTGTCCCAGCTTTCCCGAAGGTCTTTGACAGCCATTCCGAAGTTCGCTGCGCTCATGCAAGACAGCTATAACTGTAAGCCGCCCAAAGTGGCGTCATGTCAAATCAATAAGCTTACTCATCGTCACCATCCATAGGCAAAAGTAGAGGGAGACCATATTTCAGGTCTCCCTCTACTTTTATCGTGAATTTTCGCAGGAACGGTAACAATATTTTCACTTTAATTTACAGAGATTCGGCATTATGCCGAATCTCGTTCTTTGTATGGCCCTCTCTTCTTCCCAGCATCACTGCGTTTTTTTCGCGGTCTGGAATCTTTAGTTCCTGGACGACGCCCACGCTTTTTGACTTCTTTTTCAATAATATCGCCTCGTGCTTTTGCTTCAGATTCAGCTTTCTCTTTTTCAAGCGTTTTCTTGTTTTTGCTACCAGGTTTTCTTCCTCTTCTGTTAGACTCGGGTTTGACTATCTTTGGAAATTCTCTTACTGGTCTATGTATATCACCCGAATATCTTTTATTAATTTCCTGTACCATTATTTCAAAATTTGCATCGGATAGTCCATAGTATTCAAAAACAAGCTTTACATCTTTTCGTATATCAGGAACGAATTTCATTTTGCCATTTGATAACAATAGCAGTTTGATATGTTCCATTTTTCGGACAATTGGTTGTGTGTCCAGATCATTCGCCTGACAAGCTTTCCGAATACCGTGCAGCAGGATATTGGTAATGAAACCAATCAATAGTTTACTCTTCATGCTTTCATCGCTATGAACTCGTGTTATATCATATCCTTCCGGCGATTTAGTGGTACTAAACTGCACTTCTGAATTCATTCGGAGAGCATAAATGTTGTAAGTTGCCTCAGGACCGAAATCCTCTGATGAGAGAATCGAGAAAAACCCTTCTCCTTTAAGTAACTCCATCCATTTATGGAAGTCGCATTTAAGACAAAAAGAACCATCTGCCTTCTTTTCAACAGTCAAAATATCCTTATACTCCTTTGGAATAACAGGCATTTCCCCGAGTTCACATGCTTTTTCAGCTTTTTCCTTTACTTTGGTTACATTATTATTAAAGTCAGTACCACGATAATGCCCCTTTTTTGAACTGTAATACAGATTGATGAATCCAATATCAGAGTGTTTTTTCCATATCTGTTCCTTTCTGGAAATCCCATATAAATCCTTTCCATTGATCAAGTACTCAGGATTCCAGAATAAAGTATCACCACATTCTTTCAGTATCATATTGTGACCATAACACTTGGTGAGCATAATGACATACGGAATCTTCAGTTTATTAAGCAGTTTTAGAACTTCATGATCCGCAAAACCACGATCTAAAATAACCCCGGCAATTTCAAACTCATATCCGGAAAGGTAGTTAATCAACCATTGGATTGACTGTGCGTCTATCTGCCCTCCAGGAGTAATGTGATATGTGATCGGTAATCCGTCTTCTGCATTAACCGCCCAGATATAACCTACCACTGTTTTCTTGGTGTGCGATTTGTTTTTTTCGGGTTCTGCATAATTGCTTTTCCTTATCTGACAGTCATTATTAGATCCATCAATACAGAGCCATATCTTACGTATACCTTTTTCCTGACATCTTTTCAGCCATGTTTTCCTGAAATCCGCATGCTGTGATTCTTTAATTTTTTCTTTGAAAAATTCTGACCACCATGAATCATCGTAGACTTTATCAGAGAAAACGATCTCTTCTTTCATTTTTGAATAATACAACTGCGCTATGTTCTTGCGAGTGAGAATTGAATACATGGAAAAGTCCATGATGGCATTTGCAGACATGGGATCATACGCTTCCAGAAGAGTATCGTATAGTCCATAAGCCTGTGCTGCGCCAAGACAAAGCCCATACATTCCTACTTTCATGTAGTCTCCCGCAGGATCGTTGTATTTACTATACTCTGCATTCCAAATTTCAGGATACATTTTTTTAAATGTATCATTTGGAAACATAAAAGTGTCACTTGTAGCTTCTCCAATAGTCAGTCGTTTTCCGTCAGCGCTATCAATCAGGAACACACGTTTATCATTATGATTAATGTGAGCACCTGGAGGAATTGGAATATCATGACGTTCTCTATAAATCCGACCCATAAATTATAATTATCCTCAATTCTGAATTGATTATCGATTGGTAATTTTAATTTTACGTCGAATTTTGATTTTTGTCAATTGTTCAAACTAGAAAACACCTTGATTTTACTGCCTATTTCAGCCTCTTTTAGGAATTATTTTTGCGTTTCTTCATAATCTGGGTATTCACCTGCCATCGCTTTTATATATTGCAATTCACCTGTGACACTCTCAGACTTCTCAAATTTCAAGCTGTAAAGATAGCAGGCGCTCCCGAGTTCATAGTTCCTCTTGTCAATGGCGATATAACCTATCCTTCTGTAATAGCGGGCTTTTTCCTCATCTGTACAGAGACAGATTATGATGCTTTCGGAAATGTCACTGGAAAGACAGAATACTATCATAATTCTGACGGAAAGAGTTCTGAGAGCAGATACTGTGATGCAAACGGAAATCTGACCAGACGACGTGAATACCTGTATGATGAAGAAGGCAAAATCACTGGAGATCGTTATTATGATGGTGATGGCAATCTTCAGACTAAATCAATGTGGGTATTTGATGAGAATGGGAACAGAATTGGTGCAAAACAGTATCGTGCAGATGACACACTGCAGAATGAATGTACATATATTACAGAAGTTAAAACTACTGCCATGGGTTCTGTAACATATTTTCATCCAACCAAAACGGTCAATTATTCTGAAGATACGCGGCAGGCTGGAACTGTTTTTAATGGAATTGCGAGAGGTGGCTGAGATCACTGACAGATGAGTAGGACGCACTGGTTTTAATAGGAGATACTGGACAGCTTCTGGTGAGCGGTGATCTCATAACACTGATTGGTATCAAGTCCGTCAATAAGGTGAATCGGAATCTCATG
>JAFUHD010000040.1 GCA_017469025.1 Clostridia bacterium | reverse complement strand
AATGCTGACATGGGCGGCAGCGCAAACATTGGACGCAAGGCCTTTCCTGCACTGTTTACCTGTGAAACCTGTGACATTTTGTCAAGGCCCAACATTTATCGACATCCGGATCAGGGTCTTATAGTAGCAAAATAATTATAATCTCTACGAGATAACGGCTATGTGATGGAGCCTTTACCTGGTGCTTTTAGCACTGGTATAAATAGGGGTTAACCTTTATGCCTCCGCATCATCCACATTAACTTTGGCTTCCTGTTTTCTGACCACCAGGCTGCGCAGTTCGGACACTCGGGCTTCAAGCATTATCTGCGCATTCTTGTAATTCTCACTCGGCTTCACAACACGCTCATCGCTGATGATCACGGAGATAATCGCACATGTGTATGTAGGTCTCATTTAAACTAAACTAAAGAAAGCGGCTTCACAGGAGCGTTTATGCTCCCATGAAGCCGTTTTCCGTTGTTTCCATCCGAAGAATACCGGCTCAAAGCAGCCTGTTCTCGGAATCCCTAATTTGAACAGACTTTTGCGCTGCAGTTGTTATTCGTCTTGGTGTTCACTGGCCCTTTATCGGCAGACATGCACTTATTATCAGGCCACAATCGCTTTTACATGGATGGTATGGCCGGTTTCTTCACAGGAAATGGTCTGGCCGCTGATCTTTTCACCCTCAACGTATACCGTGACCTGTCCCTTTTCACCGCCTGCGCGGTTCTCAATTTCGATCTCATAGCAGTTTCCGCGGAACTGGCGGGTTACCCTGACGGAAGGCAGTTCAGCCGGCAGACATGGATCGATGGTGAGGCCGTCAAAGTCCGGCTTGATGCCAAGAATACTCTGGCTGACAGCATAGAAGTTCCAGGCAGCCGTACCGGTCAGCCAGCTGTTCCTGGCCTCGCCCGGTCTGAAGCTGTCGCGGCCATTGATTGTCTGGCTGTAGACATAGGGCTCTGTCCGGTGGAGCTTCTGATTCTCAATGTAAGCAGGTGCAATCCGTTTATAGAGATCAAATGCCGTATCGCCGTGTCCAAGAACGGTTTCACCGATAATAATCCAGGGATTGTTATGACAGAAGACAGAGCCGTTCTCCTTGTATCCGGGTACATAGGAAGATACCTCGCCGAGATTGAGATAATACTTCGTATAGCTCGGCCAGTTGATCATGATGCCATGCTCAAAGAGCAGATATTTGCAGGTGGATTCAAGTGCCTTATCAGCAAGACCATTGTCCCTGCCGACACCAGCCATTGTACACATGCCCTGCGGCTCAATGAAAATCTTGCCTTCCTCATTCTCATGAGAGCCAACCTTGTCGCCATTGGCATCATATGCACGCAGGAACCATTCGCCGTCCCAGCCGTTCTCCTCAATGCAGGCTGTCATTCTTGCCTTCTCGGTGCGGACAAACGCAGCCTCTTCCGGATCCCCATGCTGTTCGCAGATACGCGCATAGTCATCCGCCACATAGACATACATGCCGGCGATAAAGACGCTTTCCGCAATGCCTGTATCATTGTTGGTCACCGTCTGGAAACTCTCACCCGGCGTTTCGGAGAAGCAGTTGAGATTCAGGCAGTCATTCCAGTCAGCGCGGCCGATCAGCGGCAGACCATGCGGTCCACGATGGTCAGCTGTATAGTGGAAAGAGCGGCGCAGATGCTCAAAGAGCGGTGCAGCCAGAGACGGATCATTGTCGAAGTCCACCATTTCATCGAGAATCGAGAAATCACCGGTCTCTTTGATATAAGCACTCACGGAGCAGATCAGCCAGAGCGGATCATCGTTGAATCCGCTTCCGACACCCATATTGCCCCGCTTGGTCAGCGGCTGATACTGGTGATAGGCACTGCCATCCGGGAACTGGGTAGCTGCCACATCCAGAATACGCTGTCTTGCGCGGTCCGGAATCAGATGAATGAAGCCCAGCAGATCCTGTGAACAGTCACGGAATCCCATGCCACGGCCAATACCGCTCTCAAAATAGGAAGCAGAGCGGCTCATGTTGAAGGTAATCATACACTGATACTGATTCCAGATGTTCACCTGACGGTTGAGGCGTTCATCCCCTGACTCAATCGTGAACGTGCTGAGCAGTTTCTCCCAGTGCGCACGCAGTGCGCTGAGTCCGGCTTCAAACTGCGCATCTGTCTGATACCTGGCAAGCACTTCGTGGGCATCCGTCTTGTTAATGACGCCAGGTGCCACAAACTTTGCATCGACAGGGCTCTCACAGTAGGCCAGCATGAAGACAAAGGATTTGGATTCGCCCGGGTTCAACGTCACTTCAAAGTAATGGCTGCCAATCGGTGCCCAGCCATGCGCAACACTGTTGCGGGCCTCACCGGCCTCTACCGCCTCCGGATGATCAAATCCGTTATACAGACCCATAAAGGTCTCACGGTCAGTATCATATCCCTGAACCGGCTGATTGACGGCAAACACGGCATAGTGATTGCGGCGCTCGCGGTATTCCGTCTTGTGATAGATAACAGCACCATCGCGTTCAAATTCCATTTCCGCCAGTGCATAGTTCCGCTGGAAATTCGTGCAGTCGTCCCACGCATTCCACAGACAGAATTCCACAAAAGACCACAGCTTAACTGTCTTTACGGCATCGGAGTCATTTTTAAGGACCAGTCTGGTGACCTCTGCACGGGCATCCAGCGGAACCATTACCGTCTCCTCTGCCGTCAGTCCGTTCTTGCTGCCGCAGATTTTTGTATATCCAAGACCATGCTCACATCTGTAGGCATCCAGTGCAGTCTTGCACGGCTGCCAGCCGGGATTCCAGATGATATCCCCATCCTTGATATAAAAGTACTTGCCGCCTGCATCCGTTGGCACATTATTGTAACGGTAGCGGGTCAGACGAAGCATCAGGGCATCCCTGTAAAATGAATAACCACCAGCCGTGTTGCTGATCAGCGTAAAAAAGTCATTGCTTCCAAGATAATTGATCCACGGATATGGTGTATCCGGTCTCGTGATGACAAAAGCCTTTGCCTGGTCATCAAAAAATCCATATTCCACTTTCAATTCCTCCTCAAAGTTATTTTCTTTAACTATTTTTCTTTAATATTGCTCTCTTAATGATATTGCCTGAGCTTTCGGAACCGTCTCATTATGTGGCAGAACAGTGCACCTGAGCTTTCAGCCGCATAACAATTGCATCTGTCTTATTGACGAACCGGTGCGTATTCCGATTCGTTTTCTCAGGTCATCCGCCTGAACTTCGAATTCTGAATGATCTGCATCCGTACCGCATAACATATGTTTTCAGATGCACGGCGCGCTCAAATCCGATCAGTTGTCCGACAATTCTAAAACGTTTTCGGAATACCGGTATTCTACCATGCGCTGATACCGCTGTCAATTCATTCAACGGCTTAAAATGCCATGAATTCCTATGAAATATGCACTTTTTTGCAGATTTTCAATCAGCCCCTCAGTTCCATTATCAGAAATGGAAGTACGTTTTGTCTTGCAATCTCCCGAAATTGTCTGTATACTTTACGAAAATGTTTTCATCATTTTCGCTTTCTGGTGCTTTCAGCCGTTTCAGGCGAATGCCGGGCAAAATGATCTGAATAGCAGGAGGCAGCAATGGGAATCACGATCAAGGATGTGGCAAGCCGTACCGGTCTGTCTGTGTCAACTGTCAGCAAGGTTTTTAATCATTATGCTGATATCAGCGAAGAAACCCGTACACTTGTACTGGATACAGCCAAGGAAATCGGCTACTATCCCAATGCCACAGCAAGAGCCCTCAAAACAAGCAGATCCTACAATCTCGGCTTTCTGTTTGATGAACAGGCATCCAGCGGCATTACGCATCCATTCTTTGCAGAGGTGATCAACGCCTTCAAAAATGAAAGTGAATCCCGCGGTTTCGATATCACGTTCATCAACCGCAACGTCGGCAGTTCAGTCATGTCCTATCTGGACCACTGCCGTTACAGGAATGTGGACGGCGTCTGCCTCGCCGGTGTGGACTTCTTCTCACGCGAAATACACGACCTGATCTACAGTAATGTTCCATGCGTCAGTATTGACCATGTATTTGAATCCCATCCTTCTGTTGTTTCTGAAAACATGAAAGGCATTCAGATGCTGACCAGCTACGGCATCAGCCGCGGACACCGGCGTATTGCCTATATTCACGGCGAAAATACTTCCTCCGTTACACGACACAGGATTACCGGTTTCTACCGGACCATGTCAGAGCACAACCTTGATGTCCCGGAATCCTATGTATTGGAAGGGAAATATCTGAGCGACAAACAGTGCTGCAGTCTCGTTCTAAAACTGCTCGATCTGCCGACACCGCCTACGCTTATTCTTGTACCGGACGATGTTTCGTACCTTGGCGCCATGGAAGCCGCTGCACAGAGACACCTTGTCATAGGTCGTGATATCTCCTTTGCCGGCTACGACGGCATCCTCGTGCCCGGCGGCTT
>JAFUHD010000273.1 GCA_017469025.1 Clostridia bacterium | reverse complement strand
ATCCGAAAGATGACGTCCGTAAGCGTCCTCCAGGATGGCTTCCACCTGCTCAAAGGGCATAGGCTCTACTTGCGTGCGCAGGCGGGTCAGGGCGTCGCAGTATTCCTGGGGCAAAAAGTCGGAACGCATGGACAAAATTTGGCCCAGCTTAATAAAGGTGGGACCAAGTTCTTCCATGACGGCGCAGAGCTTATCCGGCGTCATTCCCCGAACGATCTCATTGCGCCGCAGCACCTCCACGATCTCATTCAGTCTTTTTCGCTGTTCACCCCGCTGCTCCCTGTCCATGGCAGGCTTATTCCTCCTCGCTGTGATTTTCTTCGTCGGACGGATGCTCCCGCGCCCATTCCACGGAATCAATGGCGTCCTTCAGAATATGCAGCTGGGCAGACGTCATATTGCATAGGCTGTTCAGCCAGGCATCCACATCCTGAGCGTCCATCGTTTCCGCAGACGCTTCTTGGTCATAACGCAGCACTTCGTTCCGAATGCCGCTGCGCTCCACCACGCTTTCACCCTTCTGAATCAAATCATGAATCAGCCCATTGCTTTCTTCCCGTGCCAGCGCGGCGGCTCCGATGCCAGCCAGGATCATTTTCTTCATTCTGCGTTCCATACGTTCCATACTTTTTCTCCTTTCCAAACAGACGTTGGGAATCAATACGTTTAATTATATAAGCAGAAACAGCGCAAAGAGCAATAAACAAAGCGCTGAATTTGTCAGTGAATACATGATTCAAAAATGAATAACCGATAAAATCCTTACAATTTGCCTGTTTCGTAAGTTGATAATCCTGCTTGGATTTCGTATTGTAAAGCTGGATGATTCTTGCGCTATTTCTCCGATCTGGATGTATCCCCTCTCCAGATTGGCGAAATATCCATATAGGGGATGCCGACGGTTTATAGATTTTATAACAATACCGTCTTTTCCATCGGCATCCCCGCTTTTGTTGGACATTATGCTATATTGGTTACAAGAGTATGAGGGCAGAAGATATGACGGAGAGAAACACAGGAAGCCTCAACCTGATCGAGCAAGCTGTATTGAATCGTATTTCCCAAGGGGAAATCAAAGGAAGAATTCATCAGTTTGCCATGCCATACAAAGAATTGATGGCCTACTATCGCTGCGCCATGATGCAGGTAGAAACAAAATTCAATGTACTGAATGAAGAATTATCCCTGCAATATGACCGCAATCCCATCGAAACAATCAAGACCCGCCTCAAGACACCTGAAAGTATCGCCAACAAACTGATTAAAAAACAGGTTCCGCTGACAGCAGAAAGCATTGAGGAGAATATCAGCGACGTGGTAGGGGTTCGAGTGATCTGTTCCTTTCAATCGGACATTTATATGTTGGCTGACGCGCTGCTCAAGCAGGATGATATTACGCTTCTGAAACGGAAAGATTATATCGCCCACCCAAAGGAAAACGGTTATCGCAGTCTGCATCTGATCGTTCAAATTCCCATCTATCTTCATGACCAAAAGAAACT
>JAFUHD010000272.1 GCA_017469025.1 Clostridia bacterium | reverse complement strand
TACGGAAACAATAATATCTGCTCCAGCATCTTCCAGATATGGTGTTATTTCTACTTCAAATGGCAAATATCCGGCATTATAGTGTTCTCCTGCAAGGTTTCCATTAACCCATACACGTGTATCACGATATGCCCCGTTAAAATGAAGAAACGTTCGCTGCCCTTCGCTCTGTTCAACTTCCAGCCTGGTTTTATACCAGCCGATTCCCTGTACACCCTGCACGCTGTTATCAGTTGCCCAGGTATGCGGAACATTTACAGTTCTCGCATTTTCAAGACATCCGCTAGACTCACCCATTGCAAATTTCCAGATAGATATCCTATTCATTCTGCCTGCCACCTTTATAATCAGTATAACCCAAAAACGCAGATTCAATGTTCTTGAATCTGCGCAGTAGATCAGCGGTCACTGGTTACATCAAACTCATCAATAACGATCTCTTCCTCTTCTTCCTCAACAACCGGCATCGGTACGAACTCTGTCATCCATGCCTCCTGAGGGAGTCCTTCCATCATACCAATAAGATTGAGCACTATACCATCCTGATGATAAGGCACGTCTATCGTGAAAGAACGATTTTCCACAGGGCCATCCTTCTCACGTATAACTTCAATATCGAAGGTAAATTTCTGCCCCATACAGGTAGCCAGACCACGTTCCTTCTTTGAAAGTTTTGCAACCTGTTCCCCATTGACATTGACATTGATCCGCCGGATCGTATCATACTTGACACCCTCATATTCCAGGGTCTTGTTGTCAAAATAAATAGTATGTCCCCGGCCAATGTACAACATGCAGCCAGAAATAACAAGCAGGATAAGGATTGTACCAGCACGGAAAAGAATTTTACGCATCTGACTGCGCCTCCTCCCGCTGGGCAGCTTCAAGCATCTGTCCCATTCCAGCCTTTGCCTTTCGTTTCTTTGTCTCATACATGACAAGAGCGACCGTAATAACACCATAGGAAATAAAGACACGGAAGTATTCGCCAATCATCGTATCGCCTGTGATCTTCGCTCCCGCAGTTGGTGCAAGAATAAACATCAGATGGAATAGAACAACACCGAGGAAAACATTCCCAATGGATGCATGGTCTACCGATGCTCCACCTACAAGTAATGCTGCAATACAGAACATACCTATCTGGGAATGAGCTGAATAGGTTGCCATATCTCCCATATTCTGCAGATAGATGATCATTCCAAAGCCTGCCAGAACAGTTGAAATTACGATAGAAATGATACGTGTGCGTTCGACATCGATACCTGCATCCCGTGCAACTTCCATGTCCTGTCCGACTGCACGCATATCCTGTCCAAGTTTCGTCCGACGGAACCAGACAATAACGAGACACATTACAGCGATAATGATAAAAGTCATAACCGGAATTTTGACACCGGCAATTTTAAGGGCAAGCAGATTATCAAGACTCTGACGCATATTAAGCAGTCCAACAGTCTGACGAATGCCGTAACCACGGGGCAGTTTGATGGAATTGTGTATAATTGGGATGACAGATCCCATCATATACAGCACAAGAAGCTGGTACAGACCATTTGTAAAGAATGAAATGATATAACTTGTAATCATTTCACGGCCTTTCGAAGCATTCAGAATCTTTCCGCACATAATCCCCATCAACACAGAAATCGGGATGGAAAGAATCATTGCCAGTACAATTCCGGGTATGCCCCATATCTGCCAGTCTGATACAAATATCAGCGCAATTTCCCCTGCCATGGCGCCGAGCGTCATGCCAAAGTTCAGTCCCATTCCAGCCATTATGGGAATCAGCAGCGAAAGGATCAGAAAGACATTCCGTCCCATACGCGTGATGATTTCATTCAGCAGAAACTTTGGTGAAAAACCAGAAATTGGAATACAGACTGCTACAATGATGATAAACATGATGGGAACACTGTTTTCCCCCAGAAAGCTTGTAATGGATTTACCGGAGGGAGCACTTGTTTTCTTATTCATGAATTCGCCTCCGTCTTTCTGGTCAGTGCATAAAGGATCATACCATTGGATACAACCATACGAAGCACTTCTGAAATATCCATATGGATAGCATTGTTCATAACCGTAGGTGTCATTGTAACAATACCCTGAAACAGGATTGTGCCAATAATAACATTTGCAATAGATGCTTTATTGACACTTGCTCCGCCAATCAAAATGGCTGATACTGCCGGAAGTGCCATGTTAAACGGAGCCATGTACAGTTGAATAAACCCAAATCCCTGCTGATAAACCAGGATACCAATAGCAGCAAGCCAGGTACTAAGTACAACTGAAAGCATGCGCATCTTATCCACGTTGATACCTGCAGCACGCGCAAATGTCGGATTTGAACCTACCGCTGTCATCGCAGTGCCTGTCTTTGTATGCAAAAAAGCCCACATCATAAAGGCAAGCAGTGCAAAGAACAAAAGTGATCCGGTCGGAATAACAAGATCGCCAATGCGGATTTGCAGGAATTTTGCCAGGATCTGATCGTAATATCCCTCAAGGCTGATGGTAGTCCGAAGGCCGGTACCGGCATATCCCCAAACCATATCCGGTTTACGATATGGAAGGAGAAGCCACATCATGCACATGAATGAAACCGAAGAGAAGCCGACATAGGTTGCTATCATCATTTCGCCGCCCTTTATTTTATTGAGCAGCCAGCCATATCCTATGCCGAATAATATGGCAAAAGGCGTAGCAATCGCTATTGCCATTGCAAAACTCATTGGTCCTGTAAATCCCATTTCCAGAGAAATCGTAGCACCAAGCAATCCTGAAATGATGCCAAGAGGAAGACCAAAATTAAGTCCGCAGCCGGAATGAACCATCGGAACCATTGCAAGTACCAGAACACTGTTCCAGCTGAAACGATTGATCACATTGGTAATCTGCATCCAGAAATTGGCTCCGACCAGAGGCGCCGCAATCAGCAGCACGACCAGCATACCGGCGATAATCAGTCTCGGCAAACCGAAGCTTTTATATGCATTCGCCAGTTGCTCCTGCCAGCCAGCGTCTGCATTTCTCAAATCACTCATACAGCTTCCGTTTCCTCCTTACACAACTTTACTGACCATCAGTGCACCAAAGCTTTCAGAGGAATCTGTAGCTGGCAGAATGCCGGCAATTCTTCCTCCGGATACTATGGCTATCCGGTCACAAATCTGTCTCAGTTCCTCCAGTTCGGAAGAAATCATGACAACCGTAACACCGTTTTCACGGTTAAACTTTTTAAGTGCATCCAGAACCAGCGCTTTGGCGCCTACATCAATACCCCGTGTCGGTTCAGAAACAAACAAAAATTTTGGCTCAAGTGCAAATGCTTTTGCAAGGCAAACTTTCTGCTGATTGCCACCTGACAGCTGTTTGGCTTTCTGTCTAGAGCTGGTACATTTTATCTGCAATTCTTCAATATACTGACGGGTGACATCAGCAATCGCCTTTTCATCACGCCATTTAATCAGTCCACCCAGATAATTCTTCAGGAACTTATTCTGAATCTGCATTGCCGGAAATGCGATATTCCATTCAAGCGATTCATCCAGCAAAAGTCCTACACCGCGGCGGTCCTCAGAAACAAATGCAAGCTGGCTGTCAAGACAGGTTCTGGGAGAATTGAGCGGAATTTCCTTTCCGTCAAAAGTCACCTGACCTCCAGCGCTGTACAATCCCATGATTCCATTCGGGATACCCAGTTTTCCCTGCCCCGCAAGTCCTCCAATGCCAAGAATCTCACCTTCACGTACATCGAGATTGACATTTCGGACGGTCTCGCCAGGCATATCTACCCACAGTTTCCGAATGGACATGATCGTTCTGGTCTCAGGTGGTTTCCTGTGCATCTGCGTATCAGAATCCACAGTACGGCCAACCATCCAGCGTGTAATCTCTGAAACGTTGGTATCTTTCGAAGCAACGTCGCGGACTATAACACCATCACGCATGACGACTACTTTGTCACAGACATTCAGGATTTCCTGCAGCCGGTGAGTGATGAAAATCACAGCAATTCCCCTGGCAGCCATTCCCCGAATGGATTCCAGCAATACCTCAGCCTCTCGCTCTGTCAAAACAGCTGTTGGTTCATCCAGAATCAGCAGTTTGAGTTGCTCCTTGCTAAGTTCCCGTGCAATCTCTGTAAACTGTTTGTGTCCGACAGGCATATCCGAGATGACCATCTCACCGTCAATATGCATGCCCATTTTATCAATTGCCCCATCCGCTTTTTGTTTCATGCTCTTTCGGTCAAGCGTATTCAGGCGCTCACCAAACACTTCAGAGACAACACTCTTTTTCTGCGGTTCGCGATTCAGCAGAATATTCTCCGTAGCTGTAAACCCAGGAATTAAAGAAAACTCCTGATGTACCATACCGATTCCTTCAGCCAGCGCATCAAAAGGCGACGTGAAATGCAGCTTCTTGCCATTCAACATCACGTCTCCATCATATCCACCGGTTTCCTGGATTTCAGTCATGCCAAACAGGATTTTCATC
Organism: Clostridia bacterium; assembly: GCA_017469025.1. Classification (GTDB taxonomy): domain Bacteria; phylum Bacillota; class Clostridia; order Christensenellales; family Aristaeellaceae; genus Ventricola. The sequence continues at coordinate 13,787 of JAFUHD010000272.1, read as the reverse complement.
AATGTGGATTTTCCTGCGCCGTTTTCACCAACCAGTCCCAGAACCTGACCAGATTCCAGCGTCAGATTGATGTCCTTAAGTACCTGGTTTCCGAAGAAGTCTTTTGCAACATTCTTCATTTCCAGTAAAGGCACATGATCACTCATCTTATCTCTCTACCTTACTAAAAAAAGGGGAGGACTGCCCTCCCCTTTGTATTATTGTTATTAGTGGACAGTGTAATACTTCTCAGGAATCTCTACGTCTGGAGTGCCCATGAAATGTCCAGGATTGCCCATGATGTAAGTATCCTGATAGACCCGGAACAGGTTCTCGGTCTTAACACCGGTGGTGGCATCGGTATAGTTTGCGCCATTCCAGTTGACATTGGAAACAGAAGCAAACGCATCAGAAATGTCGTCCATCTCGGTCAGTTCGCACTTTCCAAGTACAACATCAACACCATGCTGTGCAAGTGCATAGGAAGATGCATATCCGTAAGAGAACGCCCAAGTGCCGAAACGGCCTTCGCCGCCTTTTTCAACTACAGCAGCCTCAACAGTAGAAAGAATCTTCTCGAAATCTCCATTTGCTTCGGTCAGGTCAACACCAAGTGCTCCCGGATATCCCATCAGAGGAGACGGCAGGTCGGCTTCAATGAAGTATCCGCCGTAAGCCAGAAGCTGCTTGAGCAGTGGCTCAGTATGTGCGTCATTGGTGCAGAAATAGGCAGAATCCTTGCCATACTTATCAACCCACTCGGGTGTTTTCTCGAGAATGTACTGCTGGGCACCGGAAACGCCAACATCGCTAGTCGGGTCAGGCGCGGTTTCCATTACGATCTCAACTCCGAGTTCCTTACCGGCTTCTTCCATAACGGCAAGGCGGCGGCTGAGAGACTCAATACCCAGGTGACGCGGGAAAGAGATATGAACAAAAGTCTTGCAGCCAAGATCAGCAGCAGTCTTAATGATCAGATATCCACGGGAAACAAAGTCATTAACAACAACCAGATCAGCAGCGTCAGCGATTACAGGCAGATCTTCCTGGGACTCGCCACAGATGCAGATGATGTCATCGCGCATTTCCTTGATTTTGCGGAATGCTTCTGCTGTGCCGGGAACACCCTGGTTGACAACAATAACCTTCATGTCAGGATCATCAGCCATATTGACGATGGTCTGAACAACAGTTTCCTTCTCATCAGGGAAGTTATCCGGATAGGTAGCCAGCTTGACAACATCTTCACCATACTGAGCCTGGAAAGCCTCAGCACCACGGCGGTCGTCTTCAGACTGTGAAACTGTACCGGTGATAATTCCGACATGGAATGGCAGTTTCTCGCCGGACTCTGCAAATGCAACTGCGATCATTGAAACAGCCAGAACCGCAATCAGCAATGCACAAAGCAGCTTCTTCATACTTTTTTCCTCCTAAAAAATAGCAAGAAATTTCTTGCATAATGATGTCTGGTTCAAAATTTCCTCATATGGATGCATATTAAGAACAACACAATGCAATTCTTCAATGAGGAAGTTTCCAACCATTTTTGTGATTATAGCACAGCCATTTTTCTATGTCTACATGAAATGAGTTATATTTTCTGTTCACATTTCCACTTTCCCAGTGTTTCCACAAGCATTAAAAGCAATACTGAACAACAATTGACATTAACCGCCACGCCATCCAGCGTCAAAGCGACCAACGGCTGTTTCAGACTAACAGTCTATTAATTACAAAGCACGCCAAAATTGCATTGATACCTGTATTATTGAGAATGTTTCAGTTCCAGACCGCAAGTCTGTAGACGAAAGCAAATATTTCTTCAAACGTTTATCAGCTTTACATTTTTGGATGTGCTTCTTTGCGTCGGTGTCAGATTCAGTCGTTGAATATCTCCGTTTTCATTACCATTCCCTCCATCTCATCAATACGCCGGTCATGGTAATAGTAAAGTTTATCCCGCTCCGTAATTTTGCGATGAACCCGGCAGGGGTTTCCAAATGCCACAACCCCCTCTGGAACATCATGCGTCACAATACTCCCCGCACCGATAACTGCGTTGTCTCCAATGGTTACACCCGGCATTATAACTGTGTTTGACCCTATCCAGACACCATTGCCAATGTGAACCGGAAAACTGTACATAGCGCCTGTCATCCTTAGTTCCGGATCCACGGGATGTCCGGTCGTGCTGATTGTTACATTTGGGCCAAAGAGCACGCCATCTCCAATGAATATCTCGGCATCATCCACAAAAAAAGTATTCGAGTTGAAATAACAATAGTCTCCGATGTGTACAGTCTTTCCACGCATAATCGTTATTGGCTGCTGAATAATGGAATGTGGTCCAATTTCACCGAATATTTCGCGAATCAGACCTCTGCGCTTTTCTTCCTCAGATGGTCTCGAATGATTAAACTCATACATCAGGTCCTTTGCTTTGGCCTGTTCCTCAAAATAGGCCCCCGTATCGTACCACAAATAGCCTTTGGCCATACGTTCATCCTGAGTCATTTTCAATCCTTTCTATGCAATCATGGCAATATTGTTTAAAGTAAAAAGAACGCCGGTCTGTTGCACGCAGCATGCAGTCAGACCGGCATTCCGGTTACAAATCAGCAGATATTTTCAGGTATCAGCTGTTAATTGCTGCAAGAAGCTGGGCAATCTGCTCATGCGTGACACCGCCAAAGCTTATCATGCCACGAAGCGGCATATATTGCATCATGGCAAGTCCCATCTCATCTGAAATTGCTTCACTTGATGCAGAGCCTTCCTCCTGCGGCTGGGTAAAGATTGCCAGTTTTTCCTTCATAATGTTCTGCAGAACTGCACCAGCCTTCGGATTGGCCATGATATCCATAACAATTGAATCTTCGTTAAAGGTAACCGGAATCTCCCGGGTACCTGTAACATCAACGCATGCAGTCAGCGCAATATCACGGCTGTTATGACCGATCTGAATTTCAAAAGCACCGGACTCGACATACCAGTCGTGGATTTCAGTACTCCAGTATGCAAAAGCACGCTTGTCAAGTTTAAATACAACTGTCTTCGTCTCACCGGGCTGCAGTTCAACCTTGTCAAATCCCTTCAGTTCACGAACCGGGCGGAAAACGCTGCTCTCCCTGTCACTGACATAGAGCTGCACAACCTCTTTGCCCGCAACCTTACCAGTATTGGTTACATCCACACATACCGTCAGTTCATCTGTGTCCTTAATGCTGTCAGCGCTCAGTTTCAGGTTGCTGTAGTCAAATGTCGTATAGCTGAGGCCATAGCCGAAAGGATACAGAACAGCCATTTTCTTCTTGTCATAGTAACGATAGCCAACAAATATTCCTTCATTATATACAGCAGTGTTTCCTTCTCCGCCGTAGCTGAGATAACACGGCGTATCTTCAAGACGGATTGGCATGGTTTCGGGAAGGCGTCCGCTCGGATTTACTTCACCATACAGGACAGCACGGTTAGCCGTTCCAACATTCTGCCCTGCGAGATATCCTTCAATGATGCCCTTTACCTTGTCGTTCCAAGGCATCTCAACCGGAGATCCGTTATACAAAAGAACTATGATGTTGGGGTTGACGGCAGCAATCTTTTCGATCAATGCATTCTGATTTGCCGGCATCTGCATGTGTTTGCGATCATATCCCTCGGACTCAAAACTGTCCGGAAGACCAGCAACAAGAACAACTTTGCTTGCCGCTGCAGCAACTTTTAATGCCTCAGTCGTCAGAGCTTCGTCCTCATCAATACTGTTGATGTTGTAACCCTGTGCATAGGTAACACCGGTTTTGTCAGACAGTGCTTCCATAAGACTGGTTACCTTAAAACTGTTGATATGAGAGCTTCCGCCGCCCTGATATCTCGGCTTAACAGCAAACTCACCAATCACGGCAACACTGTCCGCATCTGAAAGTGGAAGAATGCCGTCCTCATTTTTAAGGAGGACCAGACAGTCAGCAGCCAGCTTTCCTGCCAGTGCATGGTCCGCTTCCTGATTCCATGGCGTCTCCGGTTTTCTGTTTTTCAGATAACGTTCATGTACAGTTAGAATATGTTCAACACAGATATCTACATACTTTTCATCCAGCCGTCCATCATGAACAGCTTTCAATACCTCAGCATCGTTGATTCCGTTGCTGCCCGGCATTTCAAGATCAAGACCGGCTTCCACACCACAGGGCCGCTTGGAAACTGCACCCCAGTCACTCATGACATAGCCGTCAAATCCCCACTCATTCCGCAGCAGATCCGTCAGCAGCCACTTGTTTTCCGATGCATATGTTCCGTTTACCTTATTATAGGAGCACATAAGCGTCCAGGCTTTGCCGCGCTTTACAGATGCCTCAAATGCCGGCAGATAGATTTCACGTAATGTGCGCTCATCCACAACACTGTCGGATGACATGCGGCGGTGCTCCTGATCATTTGCCGCAAAGTGCTTGACGCTGACGCCTATATTCCTGCTCTGAATGCCTTTGATGAGATCAACTGCCATTTCCCCTGCAAGATAGGGATCCTCACTCATATATTCAAAGTTTCGTCCACAGAGTGGAGAACGTTTGATATTGATTGCCGGTCCAAGATTGATTGCGACCTGTTCATGCTGGCATTCGTCACCAATAGCTTCTCCGAGTTCATGAACGAGTGAACGGTCAAAGCTTGCCGTACTTGCACAGGCAGCCGGAAAACAGACTGCCTTGATGCTCTCATTGATTCCAAGATGGTCTCCTGCATCATCCTGCTTGCGCAACCCATGAGGGCCATCTGATACCATAACTCCTTCTATTCCAAGCCGGGGAATACTGCGTGTATGCCAGAAATCTGCACCTGAAAGCAGGGAAACCTTTTCCTCCAGTGTCATCTGAGCAATCTGTTCTTTTATTGTGCTCATGTTTTTTCTCCTTTCACCTCATGTATGTGCACAGTGCACATGACCAATGTCAGTCTAGCATATCTTCTATTTCAAGTCAATTTACAGTTAAAACTACCAGAAATTTTTGTAATTTTATTGACATTCCCTCTTTTAACTGCTATCATGATTTCACTGTAAAATGAACCGACAACCACAAGAACTTGAGTATCAGATATATGTGTCTCTACTAATTATAGTATCTGAATATTATATAACTTTCCCCGCAACTGCTTTCTTTTGTATTTTAAGGCTGTCCGCCTTGAAATAAATATTTTTTAGGAGGAAACTTTGATGACAAAGATCCTTTCTCTCGTTTTGGCACTTGTCATGCTGGTATCGTTTGCCTGCATCGCAACAGCTGAAACAACCGATCTTCCCCGCAGTGAGACGCTGTATTTCGGCGGCCAGCAGTGGGGCCCCATTAACGGATACAACGCACTGAGCTCCAACATGAATAACTCCATGGTTATTGCATCTGCTCCGCGCGGCTCCCGTACCGTTATGTTCGAAACTCTGTACATGTTCAACACCCTCGACGGCAAGCTCTATCCGCTGCTCGCTGATGGCGACTATGTATGGAACGATGATCTGACTCAGATGACCGTAAAGATCAAGCCCGAAGCCAAGTGGTCTGACGGCACCCCTGTTACGGCTGATGACGTCGTAGCAACCTGGGATGCCTGCGTTCTGACCAAGAACGGCACCTACACCGGCTATGCCGCTTACATCGACAAGATCGAAGCAGTTGACGGCGCTGTCGTCATCTCCACCACGATCACCGATGGCAAGCCCACCAACCCGCTTCAGGTTCTCAACTTCCTGAGCGCTACCTACATTCTCCAGAAAGACTATCTTGCTACCCTGATTGCGCGTAACGACAGTGACGCTGCAAAGATTCTCGAAGATCCTGCTGAGGATATCGTTTATTCCGGTCCTTACAAGGGATATTTCGCAAATGACCAGCTGGTTGCTTTCGTCCGCGATGACAACTACTGGGGCGCCAGCGATGCCATGTGGGGCACCCTCCCGGCACCGAAGTATATCGCTCATGCCCTGTACAGCGATAACGACGCTGCTCTGGTTGCTTTTACCTCCGGTCAGATTGATGTTAACCAGCAGTTTATCGCCAATGTTCAGAAGCTCTGGGAAGAGCAGGATCTTCCGATCGCTACCTATATGAGCGAAGAGCCGTACAACATCTGCGTAACCATGCCTTCTGCTTGGTACAACATGGAAATCCCGGTTCTCCAGGTCAAGGAAGTCCGTAAGGCGATTGCCATGGCAGTTGACTATGACCAGATCATCGAAAATGCCATGACCAACCAGTGCCCGAGCTTTGCTGCCGTACCGCGTTCTGTTATGAACCCGACCGACGGTGAGCAGGCGCTCTATGACCATGATGCTGTTAAGGAACTCCAGTGGGTCGGCAAGGACATCGAAGGCGCAAAGGCGCTCCTCGACGCAGCCGGCATCGTAGATTCTGACGGCGACGGATATCGTGAGTACAATGGTGAGAAGGTTACTCTGAATGCCTGCTGCCCGAACGGCTGGACCGACTGGCAGGCCGCTATGGAAATCGTTGCTGCTGCTGGCCAGGCTATCGGACTGGACATCACCACCAACTATCCTGAGTGGAGCATCTATCAGACCGTATTTACCAAAGCTTCCCAGACCGAGTATGACATCTTCATGTACAGCCCGGCTGGCGCTGAGCCGGCTGCTCCGTGGAGCCGCGTACGTGCTTTCATGAGCTCTGACTTCCTGGGCGTTGATAACAACTGGTCCGGCAACTTCGGTCACTACAAGAATGACCGCATCGACGAGATCATTTCCGCTATCCCGCTGACGACTGATGCTGATGAAATCAAGGCGCTTTATACCGAAGCGACCAAGATTTACCTGGATGAAGTGCCGAGCTTCTCCCTCATGTATCGTCCTGAGACCTTCCATGCTGTGAACGAGTCTGTATGGACCGGATTCCCGGAGTACAACGACGGCGACAACATCCCGCCTGCTGACTGCACCGATGGATACGGTATTGCTGCTCTGTACAACCTCGAGCCCATCAAGTAATAACTTTTAATGAGCGGCCATATCCAAACGGGTATGGCCGTCTCTTTTTTAAGCACAGGGAGGTGATCGCGTGACGAAAGGCATGAGAAAATACTTCAAGAAGAAGATTTTCTGGTTTATCATCACGTTCATTGCGGCTTTGATTTTGAATTTCCTTTTACCGCGTCTTATGCCGGGCGATCCAGTCAACGCCATAGTTGGCAAGAGCATCAGTCCGGGCGCTACTCAGGAACAGGTTCAGGAACAGATAGCTTTCTATAAGCATCAGTTCGGCCTCGACAAAAATCTTGTCGGACAGTTTTTTGATTTCGTTAAAAACGCTTTCAACGGTACTTTTGGCGTCAGTTACAGTCAGTATCCACGTCTGGTCTCCGATATTATCGGAAGTGGTATCTGGTGGACAATTGCCCTTCAGCTGCCTGCTATTCTGGTCGGCTGGATTCTGGGCAATCTGCTTGGCGCTGTTGCTGCATACAAACGCGGCATATGGGATAAAGTTCTGATGCCTGTAAGTCTGTTTTTCAGTGCCATTCCGGCATTCGGTGCTGCTGTAATTCTCCTGGTTGTCTTTGCTGTCAATCTCGGCTGGGCTCCTGTTAACGGTGCATATGACCCCGGAATGATTCCAAATTTCAGCTGGAGCTTTATTGCATCCGTCATTGCACATTATCAGCTGCCTTTCTGGTCTATCGTCCTCATTTCAATCGGCGGACAGGCTGTTGGTATGCGTTCCATGTCTATTTACGAACTCAATGCTGACTATGTCAAGTATTCCCGTTTCCTTGGAATTAAGGACACAAAGATTGTACGTTATGTGTTCCGCAACGCCATGCTGCCTCAGGTTACAGGTCTTGCCATGAGTATTGGTTCCATGGTTGGCGGTGCATTGGTTGCAGAAACCATTTTCAGCTACCCAGGACTGGGCATGACCATGTACAGTGCCATTACCCAGTCGGACTACCCTGTCATTTCCGCAACGACACTGATCATTACCATCATGGTGCTCCTTGCCTCTTTTGCACTGGACATCATTTATGCGTTCATTGATCCACGTGTCAAAGCTGCACAGTTTGATTAAGGAGGAGAAAACATGAAAAGTACACTGCGTAATATTTTCCATTCTCCTCGCTTCATGGTTGGATTCATTATTTTTATGGTAATGGTTCTGACCGTACTCATTTATCCCTATTTTATCACCCGTGATCCACTGGTCTCTCTTGGAAAGGGTTTTCTCGAACCAGGTACGTATTTTTCTATTTACGATGCCAATAATGCCAGCACCTACCGTATGGAACTGCCTGAGGCAACCATGAACCGTCTTGAAACGAGTCTTCCGCTTGCAGACCGCCAGCTGATCCTGGATTTCCTCAAGGCAAAAGGTGCTGATCTTTCCGATCTCGATACCAGCAACGACAAAGTCGGTGAACTGATCGAAGCCTGGACAGCGAACTATGATGAGGCTGATGTTAAGGCTTCCAAATATGAAGGCTTTACCACCCAGGCAAAACGCCGTGCACTCGCAAGGCTCAACACCAAGCTTTCTTCATCTGCCTCCTCTGATGTCATGACAATCACGCGTGGTGACGGTGAAGAAGCCACAACTTCATCCATTTCTGATACCGATTATGCACGTGTTGATCAGGTTGCAAATGCCATCACACTGCCTCTCGGTACTGACAACTTTGGACGTGATACCCTGACTGAACTGGTCAAAGCAACCGGAGTTTCTCTGATTATCGGTCTGATTGCCGGTTCTATTGCAACACTGCTCGGTCTTCTTGTCGGTCTTCTGGCCGGCTATATCGGCGGTATTGTTGATGATATTCTCATGTTTATTGCGAATATCTTTACTGTCATACCTGGTTTCGTTCTTTTGATCCTGATCTATTATTCTGTCGGTCAGGAATCCAGAGGCGTAGTCACCTGTGCAGTCGTTATTGGTCTTACCAGCTGGGTCTGGACAGCCCGTTCAGTTCGTTCCCAGGTTATCTCCCTGCGCAACAGAGATCACGTCAATCTGTCCAAACTTTCCGGACATTCTCTTTTCCGCATTGTCACTACGGATATCCTGCCTTATATTGCATCATATGTGGTTATGGCCTTCATTCTTCAGGTCAGCAGCGGCATTCTTGCAGAAGCACAGCTGTCCCTTCTCGGACTTGGACCGAAGACCACCGATGTTCCAACGCTGGGACTTATGATGAACTGGGCAAAGCTGTTCGGTGCATATACCTCCAGTAATGCCTGGTGGGCTTACTTCCCGGTCATTCTGGTCATTGCACTCACCTCTTTCTCCCTGAACCTGATGAATACCGGTCTCGACCAGGTGTTCAATCCGACGCTGCGTGATTGATAGGAGGTGCACACTTTGGCTAAGAAAATGCTGGAGGTCAGACAGCTGACCACCAAATACATCACCCGTCACGGTGAGGATGTTTATTCCGTCGATCATGTCTCTCTCGATATTGAGGAAGGCAAGAGCCTGGGTATTGCTGGTGAATCTGGATGCGGTAAATCAACGCTGGCACTCAGCCTGATGGGCTATTATTTCCCGCCACTCCATTATACCAGCGGCGATATTATCGTTGATGGCAAGAATATTTCCGGTCTGGATCCAGATGTTGTCCGGAAAACCGTTCTTGGCTCTGACGTTGCCTATATTCCTCAGGCAGCCATGAATGCCCTGAATCCAACCCGTAAAGTTGGCAAGTTTATCGAAGATGTTATTCGTGCCCATGAACTTCCCATGGACAGCAAGCAGATTCGTGAAATGGCTGAACAGCGCTTTGCCCTGCTCGGACTGCCGGTCGAAGCACTCGATAAATACAGTGTTGAATTGTCCGGTGGTATGCGTCAGCGTGTAGTTATTGCAGTTTCTACCATTCTGAATCCGAAAGTTCTGATTGCTGACGAACCGTCTTCAGCTCTGGATGTTACCAGCCAGAAAATGGTTATCAAGATGATGAAAGACATGATGGCCCAAGGACTGGTCAAGAGCATGATCTTCATCACCCATGAACTTCCGCTCCTTTATAACGTAACCGATGATATCATGGTCATGTATGCAGGACAGATCGTCGAACGCGGCAGTGCACATGAAATGGTATTTGATCCGATTCATCCGTATTCCCGCGGACTTATGAATTCGATTCTTGTACCTGAGGAAGGCACACGCGATGTCAAACTGACCGCTATTCCTGGAACACCGCCGAACCTGAAACATCCGCCGGCAGGCTGCCGTTTTGCTGACCGTTGCCGGTATGCAACCAACGCCTGCAAGTTTAACCAGATGCCGATTATTGACATTGGCGGTGGACGTCAGTATCGTTGCGGCATGTCTGTTGAGCAGCTGAGGGAGGTGTACGCAAGTGAAAATTGATGAGAAAACGAATCAGGCACCGGTAGACAACCGGGAAAGCGTCACCTTCGGCACAGACCGGAATAAGGATTTTTCCAAGGAACCGCTTTGTCTATCCGGAAAAGACGTAACCCGTATTTTCCAGACCGGTAAGACAACCACAACGGCTGTCGATCATGTCAACTTTGAATTTCACAAAGGCGAACTGATTTCCATTGTTGGCGAATCCGGTTCCGGTAAAACCACACTTTCAAAAATGCTTCTCGGTCTGCTTGAGCCCAGCAGTGGTGAAATATTCTACCGCGGTGAGCCGAGAGATATCTCCACCGGTGCCAAAAAACGGCAGTATTGGAAAGGCATTCAGGCAATCTTCCAGGATCCGTTCTCCTCTTATAATGTATTCCACAAGATCGACAACGTTCTCCTGGACTGTATTAATATGCGTGGCGGCAGGAATCTGTCAAAGGATGAAAAATTCGCCATGATGACCGAAGCCTGCTCCTTCGTTAACCTGAAGTTCGCGGAACTGACCAACAAGTATCCTTTTGAGCTTTCTGGTGGCCAGATGCAGCGCCTGATGATCGCCCGAATCTTCCTGCTTAAACCGGAGATTCTGCTGGCTGACGAACCGACATCCATGATTGATGCATGTTCACGTGCGACAATTCTCGATATGCTGCTGAACCTGCGCAATGAAACCGGTATGACCGTTATTTTCATTACGCACGATATCGGCCTTGCCTATTACATTTCCGACTCCATTTACATCATGGAGCACGGTAAATTTGTGGAAAGTGGCAAAGCTGAGGAAGTCATTCTGAACCCCAAGGCGCCATATACAAAGCGTCTGATCAGCGATGTTCCGAAAATCCACGAGCCATGGGATCTCTCTACTGTCGGATAACCAAATGCCCTCGTTATCGAGGGCTCTTTTCAGTTTTAGGAGGATGTCATGTCCCTGAATATCAAATCCACCCCCTATTGCACATTGATTCAGAATCCCTGTGGACCAACACTTGGTATCGCAAACACTGAATCTCCAGATAAGCGCACTCAGATTCTGGAAATTGACGGTCTTGCTTTCAAAGATCTTGCGCATACAGGAACGCTGCTTCCTTACGAAGACTGGCGTCTTTCCCCAACAGAACGGGCCCAGGATTTGGCAGCACGCCTGTCCAAAGAAGAAATAGCCGGACTCATGCTCTATTCCAGCCATCAAATCGTCCCATTTGAAGCTGCCGGGCCCTTCAGCGCTCATTACAATGGCAAGCCGTATGATCCTGATACTGTCATGCCGGACGCCATGACCGATGAGCAGATCGAATTTGTTCGAAAGGATAAAATCCGTCATATTCTGCAAATGCGGGTCAGCGATGCCCGAACTTCTGCACGCTGGAGCAATCGTCTTCAGGCACTGTGTGAATCAGAACGCTGGGGCATTCCCACTGACATTTCAACAGATCCACGTCATGGTGCTGCACAGGGCGGTGCTGAATTCCGTACCGTGGGTTCTGATGTTTCAAAATGGCCCGAAGGCATCGGTTTTGCAGCGGCTGGTTCACCGGAACTGGTTGGTGAATTTGCCAGAATCGCTTCAAAGGAATATCGCGCGCTTGGTATTACAACCGCACTTGGTCCTCAGATTGATCTTTCTACTGAGCCGCGCTGGATGCGGCTTGAAGATACACTCGGGCATAAGCCTGAACGCGTTATTCCGATGGTTAAAGCATACTGTGACGGCATGCAGACAACTGAAGGAAAAGCAGATGGCTGGGGCCAGGACAGCGTCGTTGCCATGGTTAAGCATTGGCCGGGCGGCGGCACGGGCGAAGGTGGCCGGGATGCCCATTATCCATATGGTTGTTTTGCCGTATATCCGACCGGACAATTTGAAACTCACATGCGGCCTTTTACTGAAGGTGCATTTCATCTGGATGGACCTACCGGATGTGCCGCTGCAGTCATGCCATACTACACCGTGTCCTGGCTGGAAGATCAGCCGCATGTTGGCAATTCTTATAGCAAATATATCATACATGATCTGCTGCGTGAACGTGCCGGCTATGAGGGCGTTGTTTGTACGGACTGGGGAATAACCGGTGATCCTGCGCCTGCCATCGACAGCTTCAGCAGCCGTTGTTACGGTGTAACCGATCTGTCAGAGGCAGAAAGACATCTGAGAATCATCATGAACGGTGTAGATCAGTTTGGCGGAAACAATCGTGCAGAACCGATTCTTGAAGCCTGGCGCATTGGTGAGGAACGGTATGGCGCAGATATCATGGACCGCAGAATGCGTGAGAGTGCTGTTCGCCTGCTCATCCCTCTGTTCCGACTTGGACTGTTCGAAAATCCATATTTGGATCCCGAACGCAGTGCACAGATTGTCGGTGCACCCGAGTTTGTGGAAAAAGGCCTTCTCGCACAGGCCAAGTCCGTCGTTAATCTCAAGAACCACAACAGTGTCCTTCCATTGCATAAGGGGATGCGTTTATACATTCCAATTAGACCGCTGCACGCATCCAAAACCTTCTTCAGAACACCCATCGAACCCAGAACAGTTGATCCGCTTGCGGGCTTTGACTGTTCTTCATGGTTTGAACGTGTCGATACACCTGAAGAAGCTGACGCTGTTCTCGTCTTTATGGAAAGTCCGCTGTCAGATCCTTATCAGGCCGATGATGGAAACGGCTACCATCCGCTGATGCTTCAGTACCGGCCATATACCGCTGCTGAAGCGCGTAAGCCCAGTATTGCAGGCGGTGACTTCCGTGAAGCCTTTACCGACCGCAGCTATCGTGGAAAATGCAATACTGCCATCAATGAATGCGATTTACAGAATGTGATCGACGCATGTGCAACAGGAAAACCCGTCATTGCCTGTCTGCACATGCATAATCCAACCGTTCCTGCAGAATTTGAGCCTCTTTGTGACAGTATTCTGGTACACTTCGGCGTTTCTCTTACTGTGCTCCTCGATATCCTTTTCGGTGAACGTCGCGCAGGCGGACGGCTCCCCTACAATCTGCCCGCCAGCATGGCTGCTGTGGAAATGCATGGTGAGGATGATCCCGAGGACCCTGAAGCCTACAAGGCATCTGACGGTGCGATATATGCACTAGATTATGCACTCTAGTTCTCACCTCCTTTTAATGGGGTTAAAAAAACATGGATGAATCCCTGTTTTTTTAACCCCATATTTCCCAGAGCTTTTTGTCAAACTGCTTGAAGTCAATCGGCCTCGCAATATGTCCACCCGGTCCACTTTCCCTGGCCATCTGACAATCTTCTTCAAACTGGGTGCACCGCAAGTCATTAGAAACTAGTGATATTTATACGGCGGTTTTGAGCCGCCGTTGATCTTGTTACCCCACCGCCCCATAGTTTTCCATGAGAAGCGGGACCACTATTTGTTTCCATAGTCCTGTACTCATCAGCTTGCAACGAAGAGCC
>JAFUHD010000271.1 GCA_017469025.1 Clostridia bacterium | reverse complement strand
TATAGTAAACGAATATAATAGTTGAGTATAGACGATTCCTATACGTCTGGGTGATTCATCTCAAATAAGCTGAAAGCGCAAAGTTCAAATTCGTTTACTATACATATTGTTTTTTCTGCAGATACCAGATGAAACCCGGGGCTGTATGCTCCGGTTCTTGGAGGAATGGAATGAAATGTCCCAATTGCGGTGCATGGAATCAGGCGTACCTGCCGAAATGCACGAAATGCGGTGCAATCCTTGAGGCCAACACGTCATCCACGGCTGAATGGGAAGATGCAATGCATAAAAAGAAGCCTTCTCTCAGGATCACCAGTTTCGACGAGAAGGATTCAACGGAGTCTATCCCGGATCAGAGCCGTTTGGAGCCGGAAGGTCCATATGATCCGGAAGCGCTTGACAATGCTGTTCTGGCGGATGAAATGGAGGAGCTTAAGCGCAGACGCGAGCGTGGCAGGCAGCGTCTTGAGCAGATGCGGCAGCACGCCGAAAACATACACCGGCAGTTTGAGGAAACAGAAGTTGTCCGCCCTGTTCCTGAAGAGGGGGACAGCAGTTATTCGCCGGATCCTGTTTCCATACGGAACCGCCAGCAGGACAGAATCCACGCTTACGAAGGGAATGAACAGAAGACCGATCCCTCGGACCGCGATGCCACCGGCCGTTTCCTTGCCTTCGATGACCAGAATGAGTCAGCACCGATCTATTATGACGGGTATGAGCCGGAAAACGATCCAAATGAATCACAGACCTTTTATCCTCCCCGCCGGGTAGAAATCCGCAAGCAGAATACAGACTATCAGGTCTATGATCAGAAAGATACAAAACAGAAAACCATTCTGAAGCGCATTCTGAACATAGTGCTGACACTGGTCATCTGCGCTGTGGTTGCCATTGGCGGCGTCCTGCTTGCAAGGCATTATGTCTTCTCAAAAGGCATGCAGCTTCGCGGAGACAATGATACCACCTATACCGTAGAGGTGTCCGAGGTCGAAGGCTTCCCTTCCCACAAGATTACATTCTACGGCCGTGAAAACGCGACCGTTTATATCCAGGAGATGCAGACAACTTATGTCATTGCAGACGGATCCCTGACCATCAATGTTCCGGACTATATGTGGTATGATACCGAATCTTCCACATACGCCACGGCGGTGGATACCGATACCATGGATGTCACGGTCACACCTTTCGTCCGGTACCAGCAGGAAGGTGCCCAGTACCAGCTTGAACCCATCAATTTCACAATTGATGTGCCGCTGTCCCCTATCTACCTGATCAACCCGCCGACCGCCTATGCCGAAGTCGGTGTCTCGATCTACGAAGTCCGTATCAATGTGGAAAAAGGGTCCACCGTTATCATCGACGGAACAAACGTCTCTACACTTATACGTGATACCGGCAACGTATCAAAGAACGTTCAGGTCCTTCCGGTCGGAGAGAACACCATCTCCATATCCGTCAAAAGCAAGTACTGCCGGGAACATGTAACCGAGATCGTCCTGTACCGTGCGCCCCAGGATATACCGCTCGAACTCAATCCAACCGTAATCGTCGAGTGGAACTATGAAAAGGACAATGAACAGTACAGGGCCAGCATCTCCGGGACCACGCTGCCCGGTGCAGAAATAACCATTGAATCTGACCATGACAGTCTGGAAGTCAATTCGACAACCGGCGAATTCAAATTCCGTCCGATCTTTACAAAGCTCGGCAATAACGAAGTCATCATCAGGGCTTCCTATCCCGGCCGTAATGATTCCGTAATCACACACACCGTCTATTATATGCCGACAGCTGACGTGTATACCCGCAAGGCCTGGGATCTGGATGGACAGTACAGCGATCTGATCAACTACATCAATATGCGCATCGGTACAATTTATGTCGCAAAAGGTGTCATCAAGCGGATCATCTCAACTGCCCCGCAGCTTGCCATTATGGATATCGGAACCACTGATTTTGAAAAACTGGTCCTCCTTGAAAACAGTTCAAAGACTACATGGGCTATCGGAACAAGATACCGTATCTATGGCGAAGCATATGGTCTTTATGGTTCCATGCCGCGTCTGACTGTCCGCTATACTTACCTCGATGAATAACCTGTTCCGGACTGCAAAAGCAGTCCGGAATGCATATCAGGCACATGCTGGATATGCATTCCGGATTTCCTTATTGTGGAAATCCGCCCATTTTGAAGGAAGGGAGTTGTTTTCCCATGACGTTGCAGGAAGGCATGCATTTTCTTATAAATGAATCCCGAATGCTGACAGGTCTGTCCGTTACCTATGGACGCAGCAACTGTGCTGAAACGACATGTATCGGCAATATGCGGGAGTGGGTTCCGGACAATGACACTTTTGTCCTTTCCCCCTCGCCGATTGTCCCGGACAGTGTCTTTGATCTGGCATCTCTCACAAAATGCTTTACAGCTGTGCTTGCTATGCTGCTCATCCGGGAGAAGCGCCTTGATCCGGATGCGCCTGCAGGACTGTATGACGCCCGTTTTGTGCATCTCAGATCTGTCCCCATGATGGATATTCTGACTTTCCGTACAGGACTTACAACACCTGGCCGCATTGACAACGCGCCCTCCGCCGAGGAAGGACTGAAACGACTGTTTGAGACTGCACCGGCAGCAGCACCCCGGATCAGTCTTTATTCAGATATTCCCGCCATGATTACAGCAAGAATTCTGGAATCCATAACCGGGAAATCATACATGACCCTTCTTGAGGAACGCATCCTGAAACCGCTCGGCATGACGGAAACCGGAAATCGTCCGGCTCCGGGGCGCTGCCTGGATTATGGATATGAATACAGATTGATTGACGGTAACTGGCAGGTCCAGAAAGGCAGATTAGGGCAGATTCATGATCCAAAGGCTGCTCTTCTGCAGCCGGCTGCTGTTGACTGCTGTGGACATGCCGGTTTGTTCAGTACGCAGTCAGATATGCAGCGTTTCGCCCAGGGACTGCTGGGTGGAGAACTGCTGACCCTGGATGAACTCAGGTATATGGGTGAAAACAGGACCGGAATGCCTTATGGAGATGGGACGCACCGTCAGTATCTTGGCATTCTGTGTTTTTCAAAGCATCCCAACCAGCGTCTCTCCGAAATGCCGGTCTGGATGGGCAGCCACACGGTCGGATTGTCCGGATTTACCGGCAATCACCTTGCCATTGACCCGGACTCCGGTACCTTCATTCTCTATCTGGGCAACCGGGTACATCACCGTCTGACGCGCATTGTGCCACAGACAGATGAGACTTTTTCCTCGCTCGGCCTTGCCCCGGATGGGACCGGTACTTTGCCGGGACCTGACGGCAGGCCGGTCCACTCCTCCGTCCGCTTTGTCTATTTTAAGGACCAGTGTCTCGGAAATCCGATTGGAAAACAGATGCGCCGACTTGGCTGGCTGCCTCAAGAAGCCTGACTGTATGAAAACATCCTCCCGAAACTTCGGGAGGATGTTTTTTTTTAGTCGATAAGCGCCAGAAGTTCTTCCTTCGACAGACTCATAATGGAGCTGCCCTCTCCCGTGATGATGGCATCTGCCAGCTCACGTTTGGCTTCCTGCAGCTGTGCAATTTTCTCTTCAATTGTTTCGGAGGCAATCAGCTTGATGACCGTTACCTCCCGCTGCTGCCCAATCCGGTGAGCACGATCCGTCGCCTGATTCTGAACGGCCAGATTCCACCAGGGATCATAATGAATGACCACATCGGCACCGGTCAGGTTAAGACCTGTTCCACCGGCTTTGAGTGATATCAGGAAAACCGGAACATTTCCGCTGTTGAATTCATTCATAAGGCGCACCCGTTCCTGCTTTGGCGTTGAGCCTGTCAGCAGGTAATACGGAATATTCTTCGCCTTGAGGTCCTGCTCAAGCAGGCTCAGCATGGATGTAAACTGAGAGAAGACCAGCATCCGGTGGCCGCCGTCAATTGCGTTCTCTATCCGCTCAATACACGCCTCACGCTTGGCGCTTGACCCGGTATAATTTTCAAACAGAAGCGACGGATCACAGCAGATCTGACGCAGTCGCGTAATCTCTGCAAGCACACGCAGCTTGTCCTCGCCGGACTGAAAACCACCGGACAGCAGCTCACGCATATGAACAACCTGAGCGTCATAGAGCTGTCTCTGGTCCTCCTGCATCTGCACGGGCTGCGTTTCCTCAAGTTTATCCGGCAGATCCGTCAGTACATCCGCCTTTTTCCGCCGAAGAATGAAAGGCTCAGTCATGCGGGCAAGCTTGTCCGTGGCAGCTGCATCCTTCTTTTTCATGATCGGTGTTTCAAAGCGCTCGGAAAACTCCCGTTCCGTATACAGGAAACCGGGCATGAGGAAATCAAATATACTCCACAGCTCAGCCAGCCGGTTTTCTATCGGCGTACCGGTCAGTGCATACCGCTGTTCCGCATTCAGGACCTTGACCGCCTTTGCAACAGCAGTTCTGGCATTCTTAATATACTGTGCCTCATCCAGCGCAGCAACAGCAAACTGTATCCCGTCGTAAAGCTGAATATCCCGTTTCAGCAGATCATATGAAGTGATATAGAGGCCTTCGCCGTCCCCCTCTTGGATCGCTTTCAGCATCTTTTTGCGCTGCGGCAGATTGTCTGCAAGCGTATATACCGGCATATCCGGAATAAACTTTCTGGATTCTTCTTTCCAGTTATATACCACGGACGCCGGACAGATCACAAGAAACGGCCGCTTTTCGCCGTTTTCACGCTTCATCTGCAGGACAGAAAGAAGCTGTACCGTTTTGCCCAGACCCATTTCATCTGCCAGAATACCGCCAAACCCGGAATTTGCCAGTGTACAGAGCCAGCGGAATCCATACTGCTGATACGGACGGATAATGTCTGACAGGACTTCAGGCACTTCATAGTCCGAGTCGCGGATCGTCTGGAATGAACGGATCAGCGCCTTGAACTCCCTGTTGCGGGAAGCCGCCAGTGAATTGTGGCGTTCCAGAAGCTTGTCAACATACAGTGCACGGTAAACCGGCAGATGAACACCGCCGTGTACAAGCTGTCCGAGATCAATATCCATTTCAGAAACAGCAGCGTCAAGCTCTGAAAGCTCTTCGGCGTCACCAAGATCAATGTAATCACCGCTCCGCAGCCGGTACCACTTTTTCCGCAGCCGGTAGCTTTCGAGCAGTTCAAGGAGTTCATCCTCTGACAGATCCTTCGTCTGAATGGTGAGATCCATGATGCCGCTGTCAATGCGCACCGACAGCCGGGGCTGTGGAGCCTTCCTGATGTGCACTCTGTGAAATGCAGCTGTTCCTTTCACTTCACCGTAAGCCGATAGTGCAGAAACACCCTCAAGCATGATCCGCATCACAGTATCCTCATCCGCGGGTGCCGTATACTGTTTTGAATCGGTATCCGTATTCGGGAAAAAACGCCTGAGTGTATTGATGACACGCTGTTCCTGGTCTGCATCCCTCACTGATGCATAATCAAATCCAAGATAACTTATCTGATCATCGTAACCGACTTTCACCTGACAGGTTACAGCATCTTCATTAAGGTCAATATAGAACGTGAATTCCGGCGCAGGCGGCAGATATTGTTCAATTATACTGCTGACATTGTTTTTGAGGACGATATCATCTGCTTTTTCAAGCGTAGGGAGAATTCGGTAGAAAAATTCTGAATATTTCTGTTTGCCAATGACACAGACAAGCTGTGATCCTGTCATCCCCTTGATCTGACGGAAAAGCATCAGATGGCGGGCATCTTCCTCTGAAACACGTCCGAATCCGTCTATATCAAGAACATACCAGTACAGGGAACCCTGAAGAAGACGCGGCATTGATGCGTACATCTGAATACCGGTCAGCTTATTGTTTTCCATCTTCGGTTCAAGCCTGACATCGATTTTCGGCTTCATCTCTCTAACCGAGATGATGTCAACATCCGTCCGGGCGCCATACTGAAAGTGGATCTCGCCTTCTTTTACGACCATATCATACAGGACATCAAGGTCGCTTTCCTGGAGCGGAATACCGGAACCTACAGAAAGCTCAGGCACGTTATAGTATCTGCTGCCCTGACTCAGCCGGTAATTGACACTCTGGATCGAACGGACACGCGAGGCGATCATACGCATCCACTTTTCCGCATCTTCCGTAAAACTTTCCTCAGCAAAGTTTATCGAATTGTTTTTGGAGATCAGATATGGGGTTTTCTTGTTCACCGCATCAACTAGTCCCTGAAGTCCCTTGACCGCATATGTTCTCCCGCCTGTACGTCCGATATCAAACCCAAGTTTCAGATCGTCATTTTTATCCTGGATGATGCGTGGGACCAGTATCACCGTTCCCTGCTCTTCATTTCCGTTTTTTTCCATCCATGCCGTTTGAGTACTTCCGGAAAGAAGTGCAAGCAGTGCATTTGCGCTTGCATCGGTATTGTCCCCGGGATTTTCTCTGATAATCCGGCTGCTGACAGCCTTGAAGAGAACCATTACGTGTGCGCAATAGTTCCTTGATCCCGAGTAAAAAATATTAACCCCGGTACGCCCGCACTGGCAGGAAACAGATTCGATATCCTGCGGGAGCAGTGTCATGCTGCACTTGTACCCACCCACTGTTGCAGAGCAGTTCAGCACCTGGTTTCTCCTGGCGTCATAGCCGATCTTCAATTCCGGCCAGGGCAGCGGTTCAGCAAGATATTTTTCCAGTTCCTCTGCCTCACGCATATTCGTATTGGTCTGCGACTGATCAATCATACGGTTCGGATGGAAAGTAAGACCATCCGGTTCCGGCTCCAGATAGGGAGACAGAAGGAGCATTGCTTTGGCGGGGGTTGCCATCAGGTGCCTGATGCGCTCCTCCTCAGCTTTCGCTTCAAGATATTTCCGCCATCTCTCACGGGAAGCTTCATCTTTTGTCATGTCAAACGTGCCATGAACACTTTCCCATTTGTACATCAGGGCAGCAAGGTGTTCACATAAGCTGCCTCTCAGAAAATCACTGCAGTCGCACTTGAAATACGCATTTGAAGGACCTTTGTACCAGCTGTAGTAGGGCCTGTGAACGTCTTTCCACTTTGGATATTCAACCCATTCATCAAAGTTTCTCGGTGCCTTCATCACCTCGGGATGATGGTTTGAACTGCTCACAGTTGCTTTTGCCCATTCTCCGTCCGATGCACATAAGAAATCAGTTAATCTGTTATTTTTCCATAACACCTCCCCTCTATTGAGGGGTGTTTTGGTAAATTCGTTTCGCCACTCCCATAAACAGGACTTTTTAAGCTGTTCCTCAAGCGTCATTGTATCATCCTCACCTTCTGTCTCTGCGTATTCAGGCAACCGGCGCTCTGAGTCCGGCTTAATCTGTCAGATGAAAGTCAGTAAAATCAAATGTAGCAAAGTAGTCTGCCATTGTTTCCGCCCGGCGGATCTTCTGCCAGGTTCCATCCGGATGCAGCAGCACTTCGGCACTTCTCAGTTTTCCATTATAATTGTATCCCATAGAGAAGCCATGTGCCCCTGTATCGTGAATATACAGGTAATCCCCACGGTCAACTTTGGGAAGCATACGGTCTATGGCAAACTTGTCATTGTTTTCACACAGACTGCCGACAACATCATAAAGATGGTCGCATGGCGCATGCTCCTTTCCCAGAACCGTAATATGATGATACGCACCGTACATTGCCGGACGCATGAGGTTGCATGCGCAGGCATCCAATCCGATGTATTCTTTGTAGGTATGTTTTTCATGAATGGCTCTGGTCACAAGCGCACCATGCTCCGCCAGCATATATCGGCCAAGTTCCGTATAAATCGCTGTATGACCCATACCGGCCGGCACCAGAATGGACTCATAGGCAGCACGTACACCTTCGCCGATTCTGAAAATGTCATTTTCCGGCTCCTCCGGCCTGTAAGCAACGCCTACACCGCCGGACAGGTTGATGAAATCCATCCGGATGCCGGTTTTCTCAGCAATTTCAGCTGCAAGACCGAAAAGAATCTCCGCGAGATGCGGATAATACTCGTTGGAAAGCGTATTGCTGGCCAGGAAAGCATGCAGGCCGAAACGCTTTGCGCCTTTGCTTTTCAAAATACGGAAAGCTTCCATGATCTGAGGCTTAGTCATGCCGTATTTGGCGTCCTTGGGATGGTCCATAATGGTATTCCCAAGGATAAACTCTCCGCCCGGGTTAAAACGGCAGCAGATGGTCTCCGGAATGCCGCACGCCTGCTCAAGGGTATCGATCAGCGTTATGTCATCCAGATTAATGATGCCGTTCATGGAATGAGCAAGTGAAAATTCCTCCTGCTGTGTTTCGTTGGAGGAGAACATCACCTTTTCTCCTTCAAATCCGCAGGCACGGCTGAGCACCAGTTCCGTAACAGATGAACAGTCAACACCGCATCCCTCCTCCTGCAGAATCTTCAGAATGAATGGATTCGGCGTTGCCTTTACCGCAAAAAATTCTCTGTAACCAGGATTCCAGGTAAACGCTGCCTGAAGGGCCCTTGCTGTCTTTCGAATGCCAGCCTCATCGTAAATATGAAACGGCGTTGGAATCGATGCGGCAATTTCAGCCGCCTTGGCGTTGGTAATAAAAGGTATCTTTTCAGCCATGCTGTTCCTCTTTCCGGCTCTCAGCCAGTACAGTTTCTTCCCGGGAAATGTTCCCTGCTTTTTCATTTCGCCTTCCTGTAAAAAATGTGTCGAGAACCGCCCTGCATCTGTCGGCAAGCAGCGGACCGTCACAGATAACCATCCGGCCGAAGGCGGGGTCCTCCGGAATGGCATACACCGAACCGCAGCATCCGGCTGACGGATCCGGCGTGCCAAAGACAACACGGTCAATTCCTGCCGCACTTACCGCACCGG
>JAFUHD010000039.1 GCA_017469025.1 Clostridia bacterium | reverse complement strand
TGCGTCTCAGTTTAAACTGCATGCCTTTCCGGTCCGTAAGTGTCTCGCACCATCCATCTTCTGACGCGCATGCATTGCATCTGCCATCGGTTGTCTGGTCGCCCATTCTGGTTCTGCGCGGGCAGTGTGTAAGCATCATCAGCTGAACACGGCCATAACATTCAAGCTCATAATCGCCCCCGGATGCCATCAGATCACGAAGCTCTTTTGCATTCAGCTCGCACGAGACCGTAAGGCGCGAGACACCCAGCTGCGTGTATAGTTTTGCGCACTCTGAGTTCATGACGTTAAGCCCCTGCCCACCAACAAGTGGGACAGGCCATTTTTCCCCAATCTGGCCGATGTTGTTTACCTGAACTGCAATAAACTGACTGGCATGTGTCTGGACAAATGCTGACAGTGCCTGCAGCTCCACCGTTTCCGTTACTGTGGGCAGAACAAAAATGACCGGTGTATTCACGGATTGAAGCATTGCTTCGAGCACCTCAGTCCGGTAATCCCTTGGCATCCATGCCACCTGGTCCGCACCTGCTTCAATTAAACCGGAAGCCTCGGACAGATTTTCCGTGACCACAGTCAGTCCCATGCTCTGGTGCGGCAGTTTAACATCATCAATTGACGTCCCTGACTCAATCACAGGACGCATAAGGGCTTCCAATGCTGACCGTCGAAGTGCATTCAGTTCACTGACCGGCATGAACGCCTGTTCTCCGATCAGTTTTATCTCATCCAGCACATATGGTGTTTCCCGCAGCTTGCCCAGCGATTTCCGGACTGTTTCCTCATCCAGCGCATTTTTGCCGGCCATTTCAACCTTTTTGCTGCCAATTGCCTCACCGTTCCGTCCATCCGGATCCATAAAGCTCAGACGTGCAGGTTTCCCGGGAATCGCCTCAAGGACAGCGCTGAGCTTTATCCGCTTACGTTCCTCCGGCGTAAAGACATGTGCCTTTTCATTCTGCCGGACACTGACCAGACGCCACACCGTATCATCCGGCTTCAGCCCATATACTGCTTTTTCAAACGTAATTCTGAATGTCATGCCTGGGCGGACCGGCTGTCCATTGTATGAACAGTCCTGTTCCATACTTCCACTGCGAACCTGCAGTACATCCCCGGATGCAAGTGCCATATCGGCTCTGGCCTCTATACTGCGCCCATTGATATGCGTCACATGTCCAACCGGAATCCCCCAGTGATTCGGCTTTTCCCAACTCATCAAGGCAGCATGGTTTCGCGAAAAAACATACCCCTCTGTAAATCCACCCCGGTTAAACACCTGTTTCAGTGCCATCAGCGTCTCTGTCGTCACCGGAACAGACGGATGATCTATCGCCTGCCGGTATGCATCAGTCACCGTTGCCACATACTCAGGGCTCTTCATCCGTCCTTCAATCTTCAGACTTGCTATTCCGGCAGCCCTCAGTTCCCTGACGCGGTTGATCAGCATCAGATCCTTTGGTGACAACAGATACCCGGCTGTCCCATCGCTCAGTGTGTACGGCAGACGGCAGGGCTGTGAACACTTTCCACGGTTTCCGCTGCGTCCGCCGATCATCCCGGAGAAAAGGCACTGTCCGGAAACACAGACACATAGCGCTCCATGAACAAAAGCCTCTATTTCCGTACCGGTTTCAGCCATTGCCTTAAGCTCTGACAACCGGCATTCCCGTGCCGGAACCACCCGCTGTATGCCAAGTTTTTTCAGCAGTCTGACACCCTGAACATTATTCACCGTCATCTGTGTGCTTGCATGCAGTGGAAGTTCAGGATGCCGCAGTCTTGCCAGCCTGAGCACCCCCAGGTCCTGAATCAGTACTGCATCCGCCCTGGACGCAGCAACCGTATCCATCGCTTTAAGCAGTTCCGGTATTTCAGTTTCCTTGACCAGCGTATTAACGGTCACGTATACCTTTCTGCCAGCCTGGTGGGCTGCACGCACAGCATCCGTCAGTCCCTTGTCATCAAAATTTCCTGCATAACTTCTGGCAGAAAAAGCCGTATAGCCAAGGTAAACCGCATCGGCACCGGCTGCAATCGCCGCATCCAGTGCTTTCCGGTTTCCTGCAGGTGCCAGTAACTCCATATTGCCTCCGAAAAAAGCGAAAACACCAGCGTCAGGCATTTTCGCTTTCTGTTATTCAGCCCTCCGTATTCACTGCCCGCTGCTGTTCCTGCAAACGGGCAAGTTCACGCACAAGCCTTTTGTTTTCATTCTGGGAATTGATGAGTTCCTCTGCCAGCGTCATGCATGTCAGCAAAGGGATCATGCCTTCATTCGCCCGGGTAACAATAGACAGTTCCTTCATCCGTCTGTCGACGTATCCGGCTATTCTGGTCAGCTGTTCTTCTGACTGATCCGTAACAAGGGAATACTCTTTTCCCATGACACGGAGTGTAACCTTCCGTTTTTCCACCATTGCCTCCTAAATCAGGCAGCAAAGCTTCTCTTGCTCCGCTGCTGTTCACCGTACGGTGTTTATCTTGGCAGCTTCTTGAACTCGTAGGTTTCTCCGTTCGTTTCAACACGGATACACTTGATAACCTGAGGCTCAAACGGCTTATCTCGCTGATCCCTGGGGGTACTTACGATATGGTCTGCGGTTTCCATGCCTTCAGTTACCTTGCCAAAGGCCGCATAAGACCCGTCCAGATGCGGAGCGTCTTCAACCATGATAAAGAACTGGGAGCCGGCGGAATTCGGCATCATGGAACGCGCCATGGACAAAACACCGCGTGTATGCTTCAGATCGTTTTTGAAACCATTCCTGGCAAACTCGCCGTAAATGCTGTATCCCGGTCCTCCGGTTCCAATCCCCTGCGGATCACCGCCTTGAATCATAAATCCCGGAATGACACGGTGAAAGATGATCCCGTCATAAAAACCGCTGTTAGCCAGCGCGACAAAGTTGGCGACACTCTGTGGTGCCACTTCCGGATAGAGTTCGCCGCACATTGTTTCGCCATTCTGCATTTCAATGGTAAAAGTAGGATTCATATTGTTTTTCCTCCTCAAAGAGCAATAATATACATTTTTAGGCTTTGCCGCATCCATCCATTGTATGTTATTCCGGCAACCCGAAATGTTTTTTATCGGCATCTGTCCCGGCAATCTGACGTCACAGTCTCATGCCACCTTTTTTTCACAGACTGATGCTTTGTCTGTCAGCTGATGCAGCGTCCTGAGTCACATAATAAAGAATCTGAAACCATTTGACAAGTCTATTTTGGATCAAATTCCTGTGGAAGAATACACCCTTCAATTCCTATAATCGTTACGAAGAAAGGTATCCTCTCACTCCGTTTCCACATCTTCTCATTCTTCTAAGGCAACTGCAATCCGTACATTTGAACGAACTATTTTATTGAGCAGCGCACCGGTTATTTTTATCATGCTTTGCTGCCCATGTTAACCATTTGACGCTTCATACCTTGCCTGTCTGTTATTTCGGCTTATCTACTTATTCAGGCCGCAAAACGCCAGAAAATTCCCGGATAAGAGCTGTTTGATATCTGCTTCAATGGCCTCATCTGTCAGTTCATAGCCGGCTCTTGCCAGCGGCAGATATCTGTCTGAAAGCACTTCATACAGCTGTTCCCTCTTCAAAATCCAGCAGCCAAGCATCTGTTCAGGCAATGATGCAAAGGATGCCTGCGGAAGAAAGCGGAATCCCAGACATGAAAGTGCCAGATCATAGTTTTCAGCTGCCTGAACCGTTGCAAACAGGCGCGGTCTTGTACTTGCAGCATGAATAAGTGCCGGCTCTGTATCCTGTGATGCATATACCACACAGCGTGCTGCCGGAAACATCTGCAGAAGACGCACAAAACGCTCCATATCCCGTGCATTGTTCATCTGTATATGCAGAATCAGGTTATGATCCTCACACAGCGGCAAAATACAGAAGCGGAGAAAATCCTCCTGATATCCGTTCAGCTTGATCTGTCGGGTACCAAATCTGACACAGTTTTCATACATCCGCGCTGCTTCTGCTTCCAGATTGTACCCATACCGCCCGATCTTTATCTGTTCCTGCTCAACACGGACAACCGGCACAAAGCGGTTATCCATATCTGCCGGACTCTGTTCTGTATTCACAGGCACTTCAAGGAGAATGCATTTTGCCGGCATGACATCCAGTATCTCCCGAATCCATGCTTCTCTTGAATATCTTTTCTGCTGGGCATCTGCCTCTTCCAGATTTGTAAGCGAAATTCCCAGTGCATCAAAAGCTGCATACAGTGTCGCAGCACCGTCCGTTATCGGCGTACCCTGATCTGAATTTGCAGCCAGGTGAGTACCGCCTGGAAAGCTGCCCAGCATTGGAATAACCCCCAGATCATCCAGAAACGGATTAAAACAACCAATATCAGCGGTCTCAGTATGGCGAACCAGCATCTTTACGCATTTTCGCAGGGATTGCTTATCTGAAAGAATCATATTGCTCCTCCGGGACAGTTTTATATATTATCGGCAGTGCGAGAAGTGCATACGCCGTAAATTCATCTTACCGGCACAGCTCGCAGGCCCAGTACAAACCGGCTTATCTGCATGTTTGCACCGGCGCCTTTTTCATCATGCAGCTCAATTATCATCCGGCATATGACAGCATTTGTGCTTTGCGTTCAATCATTTCATCCACACGTGATATATACGCTTCAATATTTGAAACATTGGGAGCACGCAGGATGCGCTGATCCCGTCCCATAATCCGTTTGGAAATACCGCCCGCGCCCAGTGCCAGAACACTGGCAGTTTCCTCCATGTTATCAATATTGTACCGGCATATCTTTTCCGGACCTGCATATCCCACATTTTCAAGATTGGATGCCATATACTTCTGGCGGTAAAGATAATATGCCCTGAGTCCCATCCGGTGTGCACATTCACGGCTTTTGTCCGCCATCTGCTGAATCATTTCATCAATCCGCTGCTCATACCGCTGTTCATGCAGCTTTGATGAGTGCTTGATCGCCAGTGTATGGACCGTAAGACTGTCCGGTGATAGATTCTCCACCACCTCAAGCGTATGCTCAAACATGGAAAGATCTTCACCGGGCAGGGCTGTAATGATATCCATATTGATGTCTGTAAACCCCATCTCTCTGGCAAGATGGTAGGTATCTATACACTGCTGTGCAGTATGCGCCCGGCCAATTGCCTGCAGTGTACTGTCATTCATCGTCTGGGGATTGATGCTGATCCTCGTTACCGGATACTGTTTTAAGACAGTCAGTTTTTCCCGGTCCACCGTATCCGGTCTTCCGGCTTCCACGGTCAGTTCCGTGATATCCGGAAATGCCCTGAACAATGCAGACAAAAGACGGTCCATCTGTGCTGCACCAAGGCTGGTCGGCGTTCCGCCTCCAATATATGCTGTGCGGACCGCAAGCCCATGTGTCCTGACAAGATCCGAAACCGCATCCAGTTCATGCAGCAATGCGGACAGATACGGCTCCACCAGATGTCCATCCCCGATCTCTCCGGATGAAAACGAGCAATATGAGCAGCGGGTCGTACAGAATGGAATACCAATATACAGATCCACAGTCCCCGGTTCCGGTAAAAGATATGGTTTCTGTGCTTCAAGAATCTCCGTGATCAGGTTGATACGTTCCGGTGATACATCAAAGTCCATCCGGAACTGACGTACAGTCTCATCAAAGGTCTTGCCTGAATCCATCTGCTGGCGGAAAAGCCTTGCCGGACGAATGCCGGTCAGTGACCCCCAGGGAAGCACGCGGCCTGTCCACGCCTTCAGCGCGAGATAGACGGTACGCTTGGTAAGACGTTTCATCAGGCGTTTGTGCTCGACTGGCGTATCGCCTGCAGCCGGTTCAGACAGCGTATGCTCGACGGTCCGGCCATCCAGCACAAATCTTACCTGTTCAGTCCAGTTCCCTGCCTGTTCACTGTGACTGTGTTCACAGATATTCTCCTCATCTCCGGTATAAATGGCCGTCCCTTCTCCAAAGAACAGACGAACCACATCACCGATATCATTCTGAAACTCAGGCAGGTTTGTCTTGATCAGAATCTGCATATATTACCACCGCTGTTCCCATGCTATGGTTGTCGTCCGGCCATGTCCCGGATACACAAGGGTTTCACCCGGCAGTGCCTTGAGTCTGCAGAGTGAATCCACCATTTGACGCATACTGCCGCCCGGAAAATCAGTCCGCCCATAACTTCCCGCAAAGAGCGTGTCGCCACTGATCAGGATGTTTCCGGTACGGAAGCAGACAGACCCCGGTGTGTGTCCTGGCGTACTGATAACCTCAATGTCCTCACCAATCAGCTGAAGATGCTCTCCATCCCTGAGAACATGCACATCCACATCAAAGGTTATGCCACGTCCAAATTCCACAGATAGGTTTTTCTCCGGATCGGAGAGCATCTCTCTGTCCTTTTCATGAATATAGATGGGTATCTTCTGTTCAATAAACGGCCCCAGTCCAATGATATGATCGATATGTCCATGCGTCAGCAGAACCGCCTGTATGGGTTTGCCACTGGTTGTCTCCTGAATATGGGCAAAACCAGTCCCGGGATCCACAATCAGGCAGCCGCCATCTGATTCGAGAATATAGGTATTTACATCCAGAAGACCGCCTGTAACCGTACGTACATTTATCATTAAAAACCCTTTCTGGAATCCATCAGGATGGTAACCGGTCCGTCATTGGTCAAAGTAACCTTCATGTCTGCACCGAAAATCCCGCACTCAACCGGAATATTGTGTGCCCTCAGCCCTTCACAATAGGCTTCATACAGTGTTTTTGCCGCCTCCGGCCGTTCCGCCTGATCAAAACTCGGGCGGCGTCCATGTCTGGCATCCCCAAGGAGTGTAAACTGGGAAATTGCAAGAACTGACCCTCCAATATCCAGAATGGAACGGTTCATTTTTCCGTTTTCATCTTCAAAGACACGCAGGAATGCGGTTTTCTCAACACAGTACGATACATCTGACGCTGTATCTCCGTTTTCTGCGCCGCACAGAACCATATACCCCTGACCGCATCTGCCGACCGTCTCCCCGCCGACTTTGACCTCCGCACCAAGTACACGCTGGATCACAAGACGCATGAAATGCCTCCATCTGTAGAACTTATGAAAGCGGCATTGCCACCGGGAATCCCGGGACAATGCCCGCTGTTATGTCCGGAAAATGCTGATGGTGTCCTGGCGCTTTTCAAGCTGCTTGATCACCCAGTCCAATTCCTTCTTGTTGCTGACCTGCAGCGTCATGTCAATCGTACAGGTCTGATTCCCCGGATTGACCCGCGCCGCAACAGCCGTCACTGTAATTTTGAGCGCTGTCAGATAGCTCATGATATCCGCCAGCAGATTGTGGCGGTCCTGACAGAGCAGCTGTAGTGAACCATTGTAGAATGTATTGGTCGTATCCGCCCATTCTGCCTCGACCCAGCGCGCTGGATCATGCGAAGCATTAACATTCACGCATTCCTTCGAATGCACAGTTACACCACGGCCTCTTGTAATATAGCCGATAATTTCATCCCCCGGGAGCGGTGCACAACACTTTGCAAAGTGCACCTGACAGCCAGGCAGACCGGCAATCTTGATGCCGGCATCCGGTTTTCCATGTACCGTATGTACAGCGGACGGTTCCACATTGACACGCGGCTGAAGCGGAATCAGCGGCTTTTCATGCTGCCGGATCTCATCCGCCAGACGTGTAACAACCTGATTGGATGTAATCCCGCCGCTGCCCACGGCAGCATATAAATCTTCCAGATCCGCAAAGGAAAACTTCCGCAGAATCGGTTCCAGATACTCACTCTTGAGCAGTGCAGACAGGTGATGTCCCTGCCGTTTCGCCTCATATTCAAGCATCTGCTTGCCGTTGGCAACATTTTCCTCTTTCAGTTCCTTCTTGTAAAACTGCCGGATCTTTGCCTTTGCCTGCGAAGTCTTGACGATCTTAAGCCAGTCACGGCTAGGTCCCTTGCTGTTCTGCTGGGTAATGATTTCAACGAAGTCACCCGTGTTGAGCGGTGTATCCAGCGTCACAATACGGCCATTGACTTTTGCACCAACACACTTGTTTCCGACTTCGCTGTGTATACGGTAAGCAAAATCAATGGGATTTGCCCCTTTGGGCAGATCTATGATCTCTCCATTCGGCGTGAAGACAAAGATTTCATCACTGAACAGGTCTACCTTGAGCGAACGAATGAATTCTTCACTGTCGCGGGTATCATTCTGCCAGTCGAGAATCTGCCTCAGCCAGTAAAGCTTGGTGTCAAGCGAATCCGCAACCTGTCGGCCTTCCTTGTAGCGCCAGTGTGCGGCAATGCCGTATTCCGCAATCCGGTGCATTTCGTAAGTCCGGATCTGAACCTCAAAAGGCATGCCGTTTTCCGAAATGACCGTCGTGTGCAGAGACTGATACATGTTCGGTTTTGGCATGGAGATGTAATCCTTAAAGCGGTTTGGCACCTGCCGCCACAGCGTATGGACCACACCCAGCACCGCATAGCAGTCCTGTATGGAATCCACCAGAACACGAATGGCTATGAGGTCAAAAATCTGTTCAAACGGCTTATGCTGGAGCACCATTTTCCGATAGATGCTGTAGAAATGCTTCGGTCGGCCATCAATCTCAAAATGAAGGTTCATCTCATCCAGTTTCCGCTCAAGAACCCCGATAACCTCTTTAATGCTGTTCTCGCGTTCCGCACGTTTCATGCCAATGCGGATAACCAGATTCTGATATCCTTCCGGATCCAGATACCTCAGGCACAGATCTTCCAGTTCCTGCTTGATCATATATACACCGAGACGGTGCGCAAGCGGTGCATAGATATCAAGCGTTTCCTGAGCAATGCGTTTCTGGCTTTCCGGCGGCTGCGACTTGAGTGTCCTCATATTGTGCAGACGGTCTGCAAGCTTGATCAGCACCACGCGAATGTCCTTGCTCATGGCAAGGATCATCTTACGTATGCTCTCTGCCTGCTGGTCAGCCTTGGAGGTGAAATCAAGACGTTTGAGTTTAGTAACACCGTCTACAAGCGCTGCCACCTCGGTCCCGAATTCCTCTTCAATGACCTCCCGTGTGCACCCCTCGCAGTCCTCCACCGTATCATGGAGCAGGCCTGCCGCAATTGTCGGCGCATCGAGCATCAGCTTGGCCAGGATGCTGGCCACGGTCAGCGGATGGGTAAAATAAGGTTCTCCGCTCTTCCGTTTTTGTCCCTCGTGTGCCTTTTCTGCAAAATGATAGGCTTTGGATACCAGCTCCACATTGGCCTCAGGATGATACTTGATCAGAATCGCAAGCAGCTCTTCGAGGCTCGTACATTCATCCTGCGTCATGTTTCCCTCCGAAAAAAAACGTCCTTTACTGTGTGTCTTTTCTAAACATTCTGAACAGCGGGCTGTCCGAGAGTGTTATCTTCTTCACCGGAAGCATTGTATAGGATATCGGATCAAAAGACAGTTTAAGCAGTTGCAGCTGATCAAAACCGATCAGCGCAGCGAGTACTGTCCCCTCCGGCCGTCCGGCCATGTCAGACAGTGTCCTGAGACTCGGCATTCTAAGGCTCTCCTGTCTGATCAGTTTGTACAGTACCCTCAGCTGGTCATCTGTACTTGCAAGCGTATCTATCCACTTCTGCTTTCCATCCCGTCCGTTTTCAAGACAGAAGATTTCCACCGTTCCGAATGCCCTGCGGATATCCTCAACCTCTCCCGCATAAAATATGCCGTCCATCAGAATTACTCGGGTATATTTGCTGCGGATACCGGACCAGTCCGGTGTCATAATCACCGTATTATAAGAGCGGACATCATCACAGTTCATGAAGACAAAATCTGCATCCGTTCCATTCAGCAGTGCGGCAAGCTGTATCTGATTGTTCTTGAGACCATATGGTGTATGGAATACGATCAGTGTTCCCTGCACGGATGACTGGATCAGCGGGCAGACCTCCCTCATCAGCACTTCCTCATTCACCGTGTGGCAGTTGTCGTCCTGTGTCATCACAGACATATGGCTGCCCAGGCACCGCAGAAGATATGCATCGATCTCCGTCTGTCTGGTATCGCAAAGATACTTGAAATGCTTTTGAGGCCAGGTTGGCCGCATAGCACTGATCTCGCACTGTACCGACCGCTCTCCCCGCCATTCATTGATCCGAAGTGCAGCAATAAAGTCCGCACTCTGTGGAATCTGACTGACCATATTCCCTTTACGGAACCAGATGGCAAGGAATCGTCTCTGTTCGTCCCCGATGGTCATACGCAGGTGGAAATTATCCTTGCCAAGACACCGCACATCCGACACCTGCTGTGCCGAAAGATAGAATACCGGCGCACTGTTTCCGTACCCGATTGGCTGCATGATCTCAAACGCCTGTACAAAATCATCTGTCAGTTCAAGCGGCGTCACCTCAAGATCATACTCCTGGGCAGGCACATATACCTTCTCATCGATTGTTTCCCGGATGATCTCATTGATGCGTCTGCGCATCTCAGGGATGTTTTCACGCCGGATTGTAAGACCCGCAGCCTGTGAATGACCGCCGAAACGTATAAACAGATCCTGACATTCTGACAGCACCTTGTGAATATCGACGCTGGGAATGGAACGGGCTGAGCCAACACATATGCCTTCCTCGTTTACGGAAAAAACAACGGCAGGCCAGTGATACCGTTCAACAAGTCTTGAAGCGGCCAGCCCGACGACACCAGGTTCCCAGCCTTCTCCGGCAACAAGCATAATCCTGTCTTCGAGGAAATTCACCTGAGACTCAACAATACGCACTGACTCATTGAAAATTGCCATTTCCAGTTCTTTGCGCTTTTCATTATAGCTGTCGAGTTCACTGGCAATCTGCTTTGCCCGTTCCAGGTTGCGCGTTGTCAGTAGTTCAACACTCTGACTGGCAAGTGCCAGCCGTCCGCCTGCATTGATTCGTGGCGCCAGTTTAAAAGCAATATCCCCCGAAGTCGGTACGGTTGTAATCTTCGCGACATCCAGCAGTGCCCGAATGCCCGGGCGCTTTGCAGATGCCATATCCTTAAGGCCGTTTGCGACAATCACACGGTTTTCATCCACCAGTGGAACAATGTCTGCCACTGTTGCAAGTGCGGCCAGATCCCACAATCCTTCAATCGCTTTTTCGCCGCCCAGTGCCTGCAGCAGCTTGAATGCAACGCCGGCACCGCAAAGACGCTGGAACGGATAATCACCCAGCAGCGGATCAAGAACCGCTTCGCACTCCGGAATCATATCCCCCAATTGATGATGATCGGTAACGATAACCCGCATGCCAAGTTCCCGTGCCCTGGCGACCTCTGCCACACAGGTAATGCCGCAGTCCACGGTAATCAGCAGCTTGGAATGTGCCGCTATCTCCTCAACCGCATGCATATTCAGTCCATATCCTTCACCATGCCGGTCCGGAATGTAATAGTCTACATGTGCACGCTGTTTCCTGAGCCAGGTCGTCACAATGGCTGTCGCCGTAACGCCATCCACATCATAATCGCCGAAAACGGTAATCTGTTCTCCCTTCTCAAGGGCGTCCAGAATAACTGCCACAGCCTTGTCCATATCCTGCATCAGGAACGGATCATAAAGATCGGTTTTAGCCGGATTCAGATAGCGTTCAACTTTCTCCCGCGTGTCCCATCCCCGCTCATAAAGCAGTTCCAGCAGTTTCTGAGGCGCATCTATCGCCGCAATGTCCTGCGGAAGCACCACCTCATGATTTGATTTCGGCAGAAATAGCTGCATTCGTCCTCCCTGCTGATCAATAATACCGGTCATTCTGCCCACCTGTTCCGGTCAAAATGTCCCTGTTTTATTGACAGCAACTTCTTTGCAAAATCAGTCGGTCAAATATCCGAATTAACCGGAATCTGTGGCGAAAAGGCCATTTGCAGTCTCCTCGCCACAAATTCCGTTATGACACAAATAAGCAGACAAGGGCGGGCAATGCCCGCCCTTGACCCAGCTTATGCCTTTGCTTTGGCCTTATTCCGCTTGCGCGCATCAAACGCGTCCTTCATATAAGCCCAAACATAACCATTGATCAGGTTTGCCGAATAAGTACCGGCGAGAATGCCGATAATCAGGGGCAGTGCAAACAACTTGATAGAATCAACACCCAGGATGTAAAGAACCACAACTGTAATGAGCGTCGTTGCCGTTGTATTCAGCGTACGGCTCAGGGATTCCTTCACGGAAATGTTGACAATCTCATCTTTCGCAGTGCTGCGAAGCTGCGGCTTGTGGGAATTCTCACGAATCCGGTCAAAGATGATGATCGTGTTGTTGATGGAATAACCAACAATCGTCAGCAGTGCTGCAATGTAGGTCGTCTCAACACGCATGAAACCGCGCAGAATGACCGATACAGACAGCATGATAAGCACGTCGTGCAGAAGTCCGAGAATAGCCGCCAGACCCGAGAAAAAGTCAAAACGGATTGCAATGTAGAGCAGCATCAGGATGGAAGCCACCAGAACGCTCTTAACTGCATTGTTAACCAGATCACGGCCTGCAACAGCACCAACACGGGAAATATCCACATAGGCGATATCAGGATACTTCTCACTGAGCTTGCTTTCAAGTTCGCTGCGCAGGGCATCTGTATTGTCCTGATCACTGATACGAATCTGAACCTCATTGTCCTGGCCGACCTTGGCAATCTGCGCATCCGAGATGCCGTTGGCGTTCAGAACATCGGAAATGTCACTGGTATCAAAATCCTTGCCCATGTTGTAAGTCATGAGCGTACCGCCGGTGAAATCAACACCCAGATTCAGACCATGTCCGCTCAGGGTCATAACAAGCGCAATCAGCATGATAGCCAGTGACACGCACAGGCAGGGCTTCATGCGGTTCTTAATCTCAATATTCATCTTTACTCCCCCTCCGATTACGCGAGATACAGCTTTTCGTTACGGATGCCGAGACCGACAAAGGTATCGAGCAGCTTATGCGTGATGAAGATAGCGGTGAACATGGAGGTCACAACGCCGATTCCAAGCGTAAGCGCAAATCCGCGGACAGAACCGGTACCGAAAGCATACAGCACGATAGCTGCAATCACGGTCGTTACGTTCGCGTCGATAATGGCGGTCAGAGCACGGTCAAAGCCCTTGGAAATGGAGGAGTCCAGCGGACGTCCAAGACGCATCTCTTCCTTGATGCGCTCAAAAATAACAACGTTGGCATCAACAGCCATACCAATGCCGAGAATAATACCTGCAACACCCGGCAGCGTCAGCTGGGCACCGGTAAGCGCCAGCAGGAGAACCACGATCATGACATACAGCGTGAGGGCAAGATCAGCCACAACGCCCATGATGCGGTAACGAAGAAGCATGAACACCATAACCAGAATAACGCCGATCAGGCCTGCCTTGACAGCACGGTCAAGTGCTTCAACACCCAGTGTAGCGCTGATCGCGCTGACCTCGAGCTGGGTCAGATTGAGCGGAAGAGCACCGGACAGGATCAGGGTTGCAAGAGACTGGGCTTCAGCAGCTGTGAAGTTGCCGGTAATCTCGCCGCGTCCGCCTGCGATTACAGAATTGACACGGGGTGCAGAAATGGTCTCACCGTCAAGTGTGATGGAAATCGTCTTGCCCAGGTTGTTGGCAGTCGCTTCGGCAAAAAGCTTTGAGCCTTCGTCAGTCAGCTCAAAGGAAACACAGGGCTGACCATTCTCATCCTGCGCTGCAGCCGCATTCTGGACCATGGAGCCTTCCATCAGTACAGTCCCGTTTTCATCAACAAACTGAAGAAGAGCCGGTGTACCGATGATGGACAGAATCTGGTTCGGATCCTGCACATTCGGGATTTCAACACGGATACGGTCTGTTCCCTGACGGGTTACAGTCGCTTCTGTGAACCCCTGACGGGTCAGACGGGAAATCAGGATGTTTACCGTAGAGTTCATCTTCTCATCGAAATTCTCTACGGACGGATCGTCTGCCTGATAGACGGTATAGACACCACCGCGAAGATCCAGACCAAGGCTGATCGCCTCGCCCCAGGGCTTCAGGTAGTTGATCATTTTGCCCTTGCCGAATCCGTTGATTCCGAGGAAGGAACCGATGCAGATGATCAGCAGAATGACAATCAGAGTAATCAGGGAACCAGTGCGCGAACTGCGCTTGTTATTGCTCGCCATAATAATCATTCCTTTTCTTTATTTTGTTGGATGTGACGTACGTTCCCTCATACGAACCCATCCGACAAAGAAAAGGCCTGATAGCGGAGATGCAGATAACTGCGTCTCCCGGCAATCACTGTGCCGTTGGCATCTGTCCTCACACGGACAGACGCACCCGGTACATTGACCTGCGATATAACATGCAGCCGGTCCTGTTCCGTACGTACCGCGCGAAGCTGTACCGGCTCTGTCTGTCCGGCTGACGGTGCTGCAAGAACACTCTCCCGTACTTCAGGCACGCCCGGATCCGGGAGCTGTTCCTCATGCCCAATCAGCCGGCCGGCGCCGGCGATAAGGATCAGAAGAAAGCAGAAAACGCCTGCCATGAACAGTCCTTTGTATCTCATGCTTTCCTCCTTTCCCGGCTGACACCGGCAAAATATAATGTGCTGATTATATTCGTACGCAGAAAATACGTCAAGCCATAAGCCTGAATGCGGCATTAAGACGCCAGTTCATCAACACATTGAACAGCCTATGCCTGCCTCAGTTTCATGATTTCATCAAGAATACAATCCGCCACATCACGCTTTGACTGCAGCGGCAGTGTTTTCCGGCTGTCTGAGGATATCAGCGTTACAATATTGGTATCCACATCAAAACCAGCTCCTGGTTTTGTCACATCATTGGCAACGATAAGATCGAGATTTTTGCGGACAAGTTTCCCTGCCGCATGCTCAAGCACCTGTTCGGTTTCCGCAGCAAATCCGACAAACGTTTGTCCGGGTTTCTTCTGCTTTCCAATTGTTGCCGCAACATCGGGATTCTCAATCATCGTAAGCACAAACGGCTCTCCGTCCTGCTTTTTAATCTTCTGCCCGGCAACCTCGGCTGGACGGTAATCCGCCGGTGCTGCCGCCTGAATGATTACATCGCATGCAGGTGCATTGGAAAGGACGGCTTCAAGAAGATCCTGTGTGCTGACAAACGGCACAATCCGGACTCCCTGCGGCGCTGGAATGGCAACCGGTCCGGACAACAGTACCACTTCAGCCCCACGGTCTCTGGAAGCCTCAGCCAGTGAGTAACCCATTTTTCCCGAAGAACGGTTGGAAATATACCGGACCGGATCGAGCATTTCACGTGTAGGACCGGCTGTAACCAGCACTCTGAGTCCCGCAAGGTCCCTGCGCGGAGAAAGAAGTTTAAAGCAGTGCTCAGCAATCGCTTCAACCGGTGCCAGTTTTCCGACACCCGTATCTCCACAAGCCAGATAACCTGTGGACGGATCTTCAAAGTGAACACCGCGCGCCTTTAGAATCTCCATATTCTGCTGCGTGGCTGGATTTACATACATTCCGGTATTCATGGCCGGGGCAATTAATACCGGTGCCTTTGTCGCCAGCACTGTTGTAGACAGCATGTCATCCGCAAGTCCTGCAGCCATTTTTGCCATAATATTCGCGGTTGCCGGTGCAATGACAAAAAGATCTGCCCATTTTGCAAGCGCCACATGTTCGACAGACCACCGTTCCGGCCGGTTAAACGTATCCGTAATGCAGGGATACCCGGACAGCGTATCAAATGTCAGCGGATTAATAAATTCACAGGCATTGCGGGTCATGATGACCTGAACATCTGCTCCTCCCTTCTGCAGGAGTCTCAGCAGTTCACAGGCCTTGTATGCCGCAATGCCTCCAGTTACCCCAAGTACCACATGGGGTTTTTCATTTGCCGGCATGGGAATCACTTGAGATCGAATTCGATCGGACGGGAATATCCAATCAAACCACGGTTAACCTCATCAACAGCAACGCTGACAGGCATGGTTTCACGGTCATGCGCATCAATCAGTGGATGCTCACCATCCACCAGCTGACGAGCGCGCTTGCTGACCTCAACCACCAGTGTATAACGGCAGTCTGCCTTCTGAAGCAGCTGAACAATGCTAGGATCTGTTAAAGACATAAGAACTTCCTCCTCTAGAATAACATACCGGTATTCTGCTGTGAAAATATCTGCGGTATTCTGAAAACTCCGGCAGTGTATGACGGATCATTTCAGATTCCACCATGTCAGCCCGGACTTATCCGAGACTGTATTTATACCTCATACATCTCATGCACGACAAGAGAATGCTTCAAATAGAGACTTCTCAGTTTCTGATAGGTATCCTCAACGGTGTCATTGACAATCTGATACATGTATTTATCTGCCATGGGCAGCTCACGCTCAGCCTGAGCCAGACGACGCTTTACAACCTCATCCGATTCGGTTCCCCGGCCACGCAGCCGCTGTTCCAGAACTTCAAACGAAGGTGGAAGAATGAAGATGGATACACATTCCGGCATCTTTTCCATGACCTGAAGGGCACCCTGTACCTCAATTTCAAGGAACATGTCATGGCCCGCCTCGAGCTGTTTCAGCACGGCATCACGGGGCGTTCCATAAAAGTTTCCCGAAAACTCGGCGTGCTCGAGAAATGCATTCTCGTCAATCCGCTTTGTAAACGTCTCCCGGTCAATAAAATAGTAATCTTTTCCGTCAACTTCGCCCTGCCTT
>JAFUHD010000270.1 GCA_017469025.1 Clostridia bacterium | reverse complement strand
CCGCGACAACAAACCTTTTGTTGTTGAGGTCAGTGCCGGTTTTTATCAGTACATTCCCGGTCCGGATTCCAATGCCTGCAGCCAAAGTGCCGCAGATGCCTGTCTCATGCATGCGGATGAGCGCATGTATGTGGAAAAGCGCAGAACATCTTCTCCAAGAAGCTGATCATTTTAAAAGGACTGCATCCGCAGTCCTTTTTTGATTCAGTTCTGATTGACGCGGTCCATATAAACCGCAACCTCCGAAGCGACATCTCCGCCGCCGAATATACGCTGGAGCAGCTGCCACCATTCAGCGCGCTGCATCGTCCAGTTCTGCGTTATCTGGTAGTAGTCGCCCAGAAACGGAACATAAATGGCATATTCCGCATTATCGGATTTTTCTGTTCCGGAGTAGATATCGCCGAGCGATGCACGTGTCGGAAAAAAGCCGGATTCATAAACACTGGATGCTGCCTGACCCGGGTCATCACAGACAAAACGGATAAACGTCTTTGCCGCCTCCGCTCTTGCTGCATCCCCGTTATCAAACACGCCAAATCCCCAGATGCCGCCTTGAAGTTCCGGGTATCCGTCTTCCGAGGGAAACGCCATCGAAAATACCGTCACATCTTTCGCCATGGTCAGCTTGTTTGTGATTGCAGCAGAAGCATTCCAACAGAATGTCATGGAATTTTCTCCGTCACAGAAAAGACTGATCGCATCGCCTCCCGCAATCTCTGGATCCGCGGTAAGCAGGCCCTCAGAGACCATCGTCTTAAGCAGTGTGAGGGCACGGATGTTTTCATCATTGTTCAGTGTATACCGTGTATGCTCCGAATCGGTGAATGCACCGGAATACAGGTTGGTCACCAGTGCACGTGTTCCCTGATCACCGCCCTGACCGCCGCAGTAAAGAACGCCCGGTGCAAAACCCGCTGCTTTCAATGCCCGGACTGCGTTCACAAATCCATCCGTGGTCCAGGTATGCGTCAGTTCATCAATGTACTGAAGGGCATCTGCCGCTTTAAAATCATTGTAATTGATCGCCATGCAATGCGCAGTCATGCAGAGCGGATACACATAGTATTTTCCATCAGCATTCCGGCAGGCAGGCTCAACAGCCATGCTGGATGCCATAATGTCAAAGCGGGTATCTTCCCAAAGGTCCGACAGATCCAGCATATGTCCTGATGAACCCCAGTTGGCCACAAGACGCTCCGGACCTTCCATGATAATGTCCGGTGCAGTGCCGTTTTCAAGTGCCTCTTCTACAATCTGATCTCCTGTCCCATAGTCAAGACATCTGATACTTACCCGGATTTCCGGCCAGACAGCATTAAACCCTGCAATGATTTCATCCACTGTCTGCTCATCCGTCCAGCCGCCGATGGGATAAGTCCACAGTGATATTTCAGTCTGTGCCGCGGCACACGTCATGCCCGCCAGAACCAAAAGCAGGCATATGATCAGCATTCCCAGATTCTTCATAAACCTACCCCCACCTGTCTCTTTCTCCTGACAGGTTTCCCTTCTGTTGATTTTGAGGCATACCCGGATTGTTTCTGCAGATGCAATTGCATGCATCTGCCTGTGTTCCATTATAAAGGCCTGTATGGGCATTTTCAAGCTCAGGCCGCAGAATTTGCCTGTTTTCAGGGCTTTCATATCTGTTCTGTTCCGCAGACAACAGCATAAAACCCGGATCCTGACGGATCCGGGTTTTATCTTACACAATCTGCTCTGCCTGAACAGCAGCATCAATGGTCTCCACCACCGGGATGTCCGGATAATCCGTGAAGACCGGCATCGGCAGAGACTGCATGTATTCATGCATGGCCTCCGCGACACGCTTGCCGTTTGCAACAGCTTCAACCACGGTTCTGGCGCCGCTGGTCGCATCACCTGCCGCAAATACGCCGGCACGGCTCGTATGACCGTCCGCATCAACCTGCAGCAGACCGCGGTTACTGGTATCAATGCCCTTTGTCGTTGTCACCAGATTGCTCTCAGCACCCTGACTGACCGCAATAATGACACCGGTGCAGGGATACAGCTTTTCAGTTCCCTTTACGGGCACGATCCGGCCGTTTTCATCAACCTGACTGTCTGCCAGAACTACGCCTTTTTCCTGGATTTCCACGGTGCACTTGTTCATGATGAACTCCACACCTTCCAGTTTTGCGTAACTGGATTCATACTGGGAGGCTGTCAGTGTATCCGTCAGGTTAACGCAGGTAACAAACTTTGCACCCTTGCGCACCGCCGTACGTGCACAGTCCATGGCAGAGTTGCCCGTTCCGATGACCATGATCCGCTCACCCAGCCGGAAGGCTTCCGGACTTGCCAGATAATTGATCGCATACGTCACGTTTCCAAGGCTCTCACCGCGCACATTCAGACGGTTAGGTTTCCACAGACCGGCACCGACAAAAACACTCTGATAGCCGTCACGGAAAAGATCGTCAATCGTAATGGCACTGCCAATATACGTATTCGGCCGGAACTGGATCCCCTTCAGTTCGAGATGACGGTAGGCCATATCATCGAGTACATCATCCGGCAGACGGAAATCCGGTATGCCGTACCGCAGCACGCCGCCGATCTTGTCACGGCTGTCATAGATGGTAACTCCGTACCCATACCGTGCCAGAATGATTGCAATCGTCAGTCCTGCCGGACCTGCACCGATAACCGCCGCTTTCCGTCCGTTCCACTCGGCCGGTCCACGCACCATCTGGTTGGCATATGTCGACGAAATGTAGTTTTCAATAATAGAAAAATGAACAGGTGATTCCTTGATACCGCGCACACAATGCCCCTCGCACTGTTTCTCATGATTGCATACGAGAGAACAGACCGTTGTCAGCGGATTGTTTTCAAACAGCATCCAGCCGGCATCATTCAACCGGCCTGCCTTCAGCAGCCGGATCACCTCCGGAATGTTGGTATGAATGGGGCATCCTTCCTGGCAGCGGGGCTTTTTGCATCCGAGGCAGCGGTTTGCCTCC
This sequence comes from Clostridia bacterium, assembly GCA_017469025.1. Classification (GTDB taxonomy): domain Bacteria; phylum Bacillota; class Clostridia; order Christensenellales; family Aristaeellaceae; genus Ventricola. The sequence continues at coordinate 4,351 of JAFUHD010000270.1, read as the reverse complement.
TCCATGACATGCAGCGCCATTTCCTTTTCGTTCCTCCTCATCCTGGTTCATATGAACCGTACACATTCCATTTTAAGGACGCAGCTTCAGCTTTCGGCCAATCGTCCGCGCTGCCTGCTGTTCTGACAATCCGGTCCTGTACACCGGCTCATCTTCCTGTTCATGGAAAACGTACGCTGTTTTCGCATATCTAACTATACACGATTTCCGCTGTTTTTTCCACTGTTTGAAGCAACTTTTGAACGCTTTCAGGGCGCAGAACGGTTATCGTTCCATGCAGCATCCTGTAAAAACACATGTGGTGACCTTATTGAACACGCGCAGATGACAGCATTGCATGCGGGCAACGAAGTCACATGTTTCCTGCACACTAAAGAATGTATGTTTCCCGCCGGAGGTATTAAATTTCAGTTGATGGAACGATCCATCCTTACAGCTGCACGTCATCTTCAGCGACAGTAATGCAGGCATTGAGCGAATACTTGCATTACCTGGGACAACAGCCGGCATAAAGCTGCTTTTCGCCAGCAAAATTCAAGCCCACTTCATCCATTAATGATCATGGAACATATTAAAAGCCGGGCATTGCCCGGCTTCCTGTTATGCTCTGGTAAAGCGGATCACGTTCCAGCTGAGTGCAGGAATGCGGATTTCAGCGCGTCCATCCTTAACCGTACCGCCGGGGCCGGCAGCAGGAGCAACATTCATCGGATTTGCCTCGGTATTGACCGCCTTGACATCATCATGGTGGAGCAGAATATGCTCACTGAGTGTCAGTTTTTCGAAAGAACGAAGGTCAACATCCAGCACATAATCCTCCTGCATGTCACGGTTGACGCAGAAGACCGTCACATTGCCCGCATCATCCACGGTTGCAGTTGCATCAATATAGGGAACATCCGTATAGTCGCTGCAGTCGTATTTCGGAGAATCTACCAGTACACGCAGAGAGGTGCCGCGTCCATATCGGGAGGCATGCATATACGGATAGAAAATCGTCTGTGCCCAGCAGCCACCACCATTGCGTGTCATGATCGGTGCAATCACGTTGACAAGCTGCGCCATACAGGCAATCTTGACCCTGTCGGCATTGCGCAGGAATGTGATCAGCATGGAGCCGACGAGCAGAGCATCTTCAAAGTTGTAAACGTCCTCCAGCAGCGGCAGGGCAGGACCCCATTTTTCCTGTTTCCAGATTTCATTGTCCTGCTCATGGGAATGGTACCAGACATTCCACTCGTCAAAGGACAGATTGACTGTCTTTTTGAGATGCTTCTTTCCCTTGACGGCATCACAGATGGAGACCACTGTGTGTATAAATGCATCCAGATCCATCGTCCGGGCAAGGAAACCTGGTGTATCCGCCGTAGGATTGCCATAATAGCGGTGCAGAGAGACATAATCAATGTTCTCATAGCACTCATTGAGCATGGTCAGCTCCCAGTCACCGAATGTCGGCATCTCGGATGAAGATGATCCGCTTGCCACCAGTTCAATGTCCGGATCCACCCATTTCATCATCTTGGCGGATTCATTGGCAATACGGCCATATTCATAAGCTGTCTTGCGTCCCATCTGCCACGGTCCGTCCATCTCATTGCCCAGGCACCAGACCTTTATGCCAATCGGATCTTTCCGCCCATTTGCAATACGCATATCGGAAAACTTCGAGCCGCCTTTGTGGTTGGCATATTCAACAACATCCCTGGCCTGTTCCGGACCACGCGTCCCCAGATTGATGGCATACATCACATCCGATCCGGCTTTTTTGGCCCAATCCGCGAACTCATGCATGCCGACCGCATTGCTTTCCGTCGTAAACCACGCCAGGTCAAGGCGTTTTGGACGCTGTTCACGCGGTCCGACAGAATCTTCCCAGTTAAATCCGGAAACAAAATTACCGCCCGGATAGCGAACCAGCGGAACACCAATTTCCCGTACCTTTTCAAGCACATCCCGCCGGAATCCCTGCTCATCCGCCATGGGATGATCCGGTTCATAGATACCACCATATACCGCGCGCCCGAGATGTTCAATAAATGAACTGTATATTCTCGGATCAATCCTGCTGATCATGTAGTCTCTGTCAACAATCATCTTTGCATGTTTCACAAGCATTCACTCTCCCTGTCTTTTCACACCGTGTCATCTGTATCCATTCGTTTTTTTGAGAATCCGGTACTGCACAACGGACCATTTTGGAAACAATTTGAAGCCGTCTTTACATTATCGTTAATGTAACAATAGTATAGCACAGCTCTCCCCGTTTCTGTCAACCTGAAAATTGACTGTTCTGTCAGATTCTGTCATAATGCATTCAGTTCATTCTATCGAAACAGGTACTATCATGCAGCAAAATGACAAAAAACGTATCACACTTCAAGACATTGCTGACAGAACCGGCTATTCAGTCAATACCGTTTCTCATGCGCTGCGGGGAAAAAACGACATCTCGCAGGAAACCACGGAACAGATCCGTCTGGTTGCCCGTGAAATGGGATATACCGGAAACCAGATTGCCCGTTCGCTACGGTCTGGCCGGACTCACACCATTGCCGTCATCCTTGGCAATCTGACCAATCCGTTCTATGGCATCATGGCAGATGCCATACAGGATGCAGCACAGGCAAAGGGCTATACCGTCATGATCATGTGTTCAAGGGACACTCCTGAACTTGAACTGCACGTTGCCGGAGAGGCCATTGCCAGATGTGTCGACGGCGTTCTCCTGTTTCCCAGCAGTGCCAGTCAGGAAACAATGAATCGCCTGACGGATGCGCACATTCCTTTCGTCCTTCTGTCCCGAATTCCGGATGGATGCACCGCAGACAGTGTTGTCTGGGATGAAACCGGGGGCGCCTGTCTGGCAACCCGTCACCTGATTGAATCAGGCCGGCGGAAACTTGTCTACATTGCAGGAAATGATATTATTTATTCTGCCAGACACCGGATCGAGGGATTCAACAAAGCCTGTGATGAAGCCGGTATCCCGGAAACGGACCGCGCTTTTCTGATTACACCGGATTCGGCATCCGACAGTTCATGGGCAGAAAAGACCGTTCAGCGTCTGATCGAGCTTCATGCAGAAGGATTTAACGGCCTTTTCATTTTCTGCGACATGGAAGCCTGGCATATTCTGGACGCCCTGAATCACTCTGACAAAATCTCACAGGATGATTTCGGCATTGTCAGTATCGACAATCTGGAAGATGCACTCTCCTTCCCGCTGTCCCTGTGCAGCATAGGCTACTCATTTAAGAACATCGCTGAAAAAAGCATTCATCTCCTCCGCAAACGCATTCATGGCAGTACAGATGCCCCTCAGGGAATTGTACTGCCTGTTGAACTCATATGCCGCGGAAGCTGTCGGAAACACTGACATGAAAGCACTCCGTCCGCATCACAGCGTCACTGTTTTCAGGCGGAGTCATTCTACAACAATCATCTGTCATCCCCGCCCGATGCCGGGCGGGCAGTAGCATTTGTCTCATGAAACACTACACACTCAAACTGCTCATTCTGCTGGTCACCATTTACGATACAGCGCTTATGGCCCACTGGGTCATTGGATTCACATTCTTTACACAGCTTTCAAATCTTTTCGCTGCTGCCGTCACGGCTTTGCAGCTGATATACCGGAACGACATCAGGCGGTCACAGGCCCTCAAACCCGTCAAGTATCAGGCATCCGTCTCGATCCTTGTCACCTTTCTGGTCTATCTGTTCGTCCTCGCACCGATGATGCCCGGCGGTATTCTGGCAGCCTACGCCCAGGATCACTATGCCTCTCTCTGCCTGCACGTCATTACGCCGCTGCTGACAGTCACTGACTTTCTTGTCAATGATTGGGCATACCCATGGAAACGCAGGCACATTCTGTATGCCGCCATTCCACCTGTTATTTACCTGTTTTTCATTCTGCTGCTTGGCCGTCTCGGTCTCCGGTGGGGTGGAAACCTGCCGGCTCCCTACTTTTTCCTGAACTACGAAGCAGCTGCCGGCTGGTTTGGTATTCTGCCTGAAACGGCAGGCTATACGTCAACCGGCATTGGTGTGTTTTACATCATTCTGATTTTTCTCGCTTTCATTATGGCAATCGGTGCCCTGCTGCTGTATCTTGCCACCCGTTTTTCTGGAAAGAAGACGCAATAAGTCCACGCACTATAGCGGTCTCGCCCCCTGTGAGAACTGTATATTCAGACCTGTTGTTTTAAAAGCGGGCTTTCGCATCAATGATACGATAGCCCGCTGCATATTCCTGGATTATTTATTTACACGTGAATTCTGCTGTTTTTGAGATTGTAGTTTTTGAATTATTATTTCCAACACTTTTATATTCATCTTTTGCAAT
>JAFUHD010000269.1 GCA_017469025.1 Clostridia bacterium | reverse complement strand
CCTTGGCAGTAGTAATCATGATCAGGTGTTTGTGGCGATGGAATACGGGTCTCAGGCAAAGACCTACAGTGAAGACGTTGCTGCACGGATTGACCAGGAAGTTCAGAGAAAAATGAATGAAGCACTGGGCCGTGCAAGGGATATCCTGAAAGAACACCGTGCAGAGCTGGACGGTCTGAGTGCGCTCCTGATTGAAAAGGAAACCATAGACCGTGCTGAATTTGAACAGTTCATGGCTTCCATCTCCGATAAACCGGTGGAACAGGCTGCAATTCCGGCGGAGGTGCAGGGATGAGCGTAAACCGGATTTTGCTGGTTCAGAATCATGTCGATCTGCACATGCATTCAACGGCAAGCGATGGTACGCTGACGCCGTCAGCACTAATGGAGCAGGCCAAAGCGGATGGAATGCGGATCGTCGCACTGACGGATCATGATACCTGCTCGGGTGCTGCTGAAGCTGCCAGAGCGGCTGCCGGATTTGGTATGTGTTTTATCCCCGGTATTGAACTGAGCTGCGGTGGTGCCCGTGAGATTCATGTGCTTGGATATGGCATAGATCCCGAAAATCCGGGACTGATGTCGTTCAGGGAAAAACGCATGGAAGAGCGCAGGCTGCGTGCAATTGCCATGATGGATGCGCTTGAGGCAGCAGGCGCAGCAGTAGACAGGACGTATGTGAACAGCCTGGTAAACGGATTTATAGGACGTCCGCATATTGCGCGTGGACTTGTACAGGCGGGGCATGTGCATACTGTTGAGGAAGCATTTGACAGGTTTCTTGTCCCTGGACGGCCTGGATATGTGCCAAGACCGGAGGTAACTGTGGCGGAGGGCTGTTCCCTGATCCGGGCAGCGGGAGGCGTACCGGTACTGGCACATCCCATGGAGCTGCGCTCAGGTGAGAGCGCACTGTCCAGTCTGGTGCATGAGTGGTGCGGGCAGGGACTGGCAGGGATGGAAATCTATCATCCGAGTACGGCTAACCACAAGGCGGCCATGCTGAGGAGTATTGCCAGACAGGAAAAACTTCTGGTTACCGGCGGCTCTGATTTTCATGGGCCGCAGGTCCGTCCGATCCGGATCGGGCAGGGCGTTGAACGCTGGGAAACGGCTGAAATGGATCTTAAGCGCCTGTTTGACGCCATGGGCCGTGAGTTTCCGGCAGAGCTTTTTCTGCAATAGTGTACTGTTGGCTTTGGCGCAGGCCGAAGCCTTTTCCATTTTCGGACAATGTACTGTGAATGTTTATAAGGGTGCTTTTGGGTTGTACACCGGCCGACAGAAAGCGGACAAAACAGTCGCCTGTCGAAAGGCCAAAGTTGCTGCACGTAATAGACGAGGAGGAGAAGAATGCCTTCTTTTACCAGCGCAGGATATCGCGCTGAACCGGTAAAAACGCCGAAACCGTCTCGACAGAAAGAGAAAAAGCCGCGTAAAAAGCGGAAAGGGCCTGGCAGGGCAGCAGTCGTTTCAGTCTGTTTTTTCCTGGTTGCGCTGATTCTTTCAGGTGGTATCCTGTATCTGTATCTTACAACACGTAATTATGCAACGGCATTTTTACCAGGCATATATCTGTCAGGTGAGTCTCTGGAAGGGATGACATATGAGCAGGCTGTTGCAAAGCTGAAAACGCTGGAAACGCAGAATCTGGGCGAATTCACGTATACGGTTGAGTGTGAGGAAGATGCGTATTCCTTTACAGGGGAAGCGCTTTCTCTGGCATATGATACCAGTGCAACGCTGGACGAACTGTATCTTCTTGGACGCGAGGAGAATTTTCTCAAGCGTTTTCTGACGATCCGCCGGCTCAGGGACAATCCTGTATTTGCCCAGCCGGTACTGACGTATGATTTATCCCCGATCGAGCCGATTCTTGAGCAGATCCGGAGCGAATATACCGGAGAACCGGTAGATGCAACAGTTTCCTTTGATCCTTCAAACAGTGCACCGTTTGTCTATACGGATGAGCTTCAGGGACTTCATGTGGATGTGAGCAAAGTTCTGAAAGAAGTGGAAGCAGCTGTGAAAAAGGGGACGTCCGGGAAAAGCATTGTGGAGACCGAGACGGTTCCGGCAGCGGTAACGCGGATGGATCTGGAGGCCAATCTGCAGATTCTTGCGCGGATAACTGTACCGATTACTGGAGATCCGGGATCTGCTGACAATGCTGAACTGGCACTGCTTCAGCTGAGCGGGCGCCGCATTCCGCCGCGGGCAGACTTATCTTTTAATGAAACTGTTGGAATGAGAACTGAAGAAAGCGGTTATGTATCTGCACCTGAACCGGCGTATGGATTGGAGGTTTCCGGTGTTGGCGGCGGCATCTGTCAGGCGAGTTCGCTGCTGTATCAGGGAGCCTTATTGTCAGGACTTGAGATAAAGGAAAGAAATCCGGCTGCTGCACTGGTAGACTTTGCGCTGCCGGGAGAGGAGGCAACGGTGTCAGATCAGGGACTGGATCTCGTTGTCCGGAATCCTACTAATTACCCGGTTTTTATCCGTTGCCGCGTCTATACGGATAACAATATAAAAACAGCATGTCTTGAACTGTTTGGACAGCGCCGATGGACAGAGATCCGGCTCCGTCATGAGACGGAAATCCTGACTGCGCCTGCAGAACCTGTCTATCTGCTCGATAAAACTGGTTCGCATGCGCAATATCAGGATGAGCATGTTTTGAGAAACAATGCCATGGATGGCGCTGCTGTCACCAGCGTTCGTGTGTTTCTGGATGCTGCCGGTGTTGAAAGCGAGACGGAGACACTTTCTGAAGACCGTTATGAACCATTGCCAACCTGCTACTGGATTGGAGCACAGCTGAGACCTGACGCAGGTACCTGAATGTCGCTGCAGAGGAATGCCGGCAGGGCCGTTTTTGAACAACGGAAGCATGTCTTATATTAAAGCGCCCAATTGCGGAGAACACCGCAATTGGGCGCTTGGCAGTATCAATCTTCCCGGAGAGGTGTCGCTGGTTACTGATAACTGCCTCAGACCGGCATTTATACTGTGGAAAGAGACAAAAAAAGCATCCGTATTGGATGCTTTTAAAAATCTGTCAGAAAGGAGGTGAAAACGCTATTGGTCCTTGCTTTGAACCCAGCTTCTGAACCAGCGGCCCTGGGGGGTAAGCTCATTGTCTGACCAGCCCGACAGCTTTGTGCAGAGAGAATTGATCAGGCTGCTGGATTCCTGCTTGTTGGAGAGATTCCAACAGATAAAACTGAGTCCATAACGTTCTATCAGGCTGCGCCATGCATTTCCTTCTTCAATATCAACACTGCCGTTTCCGTCGGCATGGGAAATACCAAATTCTGAGATGAAGATGGGAAGCCCGGCATCTACGGCAGCGGACAGCCGGTTTCTCAGCTCCTGTCCATGAGTGGCGGCGTAAAAGTGGAGAGCATAAAGGATATTCTGTGAATAGACAGGGGCAGAAAGTGCCAGATGAATGTCCTGACTCCATGTCGGAGTTCCTACAATAATAACGGAATAAGGGGCATTGCGCTGAATAACCGGAATGATCTGGTTGGCATAGCCGCGAACCCTGTCTCAGGTCCCAGAACCATTCGGTTCATTGCAGATTTCATACAGAATGTTGCCATAAGTACCATATTTCGATGAAATCTCGTTGAAGAAGGATGTGGCGCCATCTACATAAAGCATGGGATCCTGATCTTCCAGAACATGCCAGTCAACGATTACGTACATGCCAAGCGAGGAGGCGATGTCAATGCCCTTCTTGATCAGCTTTTTGAGTACGGCCGGATTACCACCCGTCTGATAGCCCTGATCGCCGGATGTGTACATTGCAAGACGGATGCAGTTGATATGCCAGTTGTCACGCAGATAACGGAAGGTTTCTGCATTGATATACTGAGAATACCATGCTATGCCGTGCGTTGAAACACCACGCAGCTGAAAGGGCAGATGATTGCCGTCCAGCAGTTCGGAACCGGAAACATACAGGGGACCGTGAAGGGTGTATGGGGTATGAACAACATTATTCATGGAAGCCTCCGTTTATCTGATTCCTATAAGGAATACTGGATTTGGACATGAACAGGATACAGCCGTCTAAAGATGGAACAGCAATACATGGTAAAGTTAATGTTCCGCAGTAAAATGACAGTAATAACATGCAGAAGATAAGACCCCTGCTTTTGAATGCATGAGAAGAGTATATCACATTTGTGAGAAGGATTACACACTTTTTTAGTGGAACGTTGAGGAATTCGGCAGAATCACAGTGAACTGGCAAGAAAAATGATCAGCGTGTATATCTGGCTGTCGCCGAAAAAGCGAAAGGAATGAAAGATCGTTCTTAACCAAACTGGGCATTTGATTCCGAGAATCGTTACATGCTCTTGAAAAACAGTGAAATATCGTTTAAGCTAACGGAGCGTGTGGACAAGCTGAAGACTGAGCTTATGCAGAGTGGTATTGTGAAATAGCCGCATGGGCGTTCAAATGTATGCTCGGCCCCCTAGTTTCAATAGGTAAAGAATGCTGTTGATATACCGGAAACATGCAGGGCAGACAGAATTAAGTAAGTTATGGGGTTCTGATGCTTCTGATGGAATGTTTCTGTATTGGAAATTTGTGAGACTGTGTTGTGACAGCATAAAGTCAATACGCATTTCAAATAAAACAATAAGGAGAATTTCAATGTCTGCGATTCTGGATGGAAAATGTCTTGTACTTGGTACATGCTATTATCCTGAGCATTGGCCTGAGACGATGTGGGAGACGGATATTAAGCGCATGATTGAAACCGGAATCGAAGTGATCCGGATTGCTGAGTTTGCCTGGAACAAAACAGAACCTGTTGAGGGTCAGTTTACATATGACTTTTTCGACAGATTTCTGGATCTGTGCGATCAGTATGGCATGAAGGTGATCTTTGGCACGCCAACAGCGACACCGCCTGCCTGGCTGACGGAAAAATATCCTGAAGTACTCAATGCAGACATTGAAGGCAGTCTGTATCGCCATGGTGCACGTCGTCATTATAATTACAATTCATTGGTATATCAGACGCTGAGTGCGAGGATTGTCCGAAAACTGGCAGCGCATTATGCGGGGAGAAAATGTATCATTGGCTGGCAGATTGATAATGAACTCAACTGTGAACGGGAATGGTTCTATTCAGAAGCGGATACAGAAGCATTCCGACTTTTCCTGAGGGATAAATACGGAACACTGGATGCGCTGAATGAGGCATGGGGGACAGTATTCTGGAACCAGACATACACGTCATGGAACGAAATCCATGTTCCCAGGAAAACAATCTCGGATTCGACAAATCCGCATGAAGTACTGGACTATATCCGTTTTATTTCTGAAAGTGCCCGCCGCTTTGCGAAGATGCAGAGTGATATTCTGAGAGAATACATGAAACCAGATGATTTCATTACAACAAATGGTATGTTCAGCAACCTGGACAATCATCAGATGACTGCGGAGAGCCTTGATTTTTATACGTATGATTCTTATCCGAATTTTGCGTACTGTCTTGATGCATATCGTGACCGGCCGGGAGATCTTAAAGACCGCCGCTGGAGCCGGAATCTGACTGAGGTCCGCTCTGTTTCACCGATTTATGGCATCATGGAACAACAGTCCGGTGCAAATGGATGGAATACACGAATGGAAGCGCCTTCACCCCGGCCTGGTCAGATAGCACTTTGGACGATGCAGTCCATTGCGCACGGTGCAGACTTTATCAGTTATTTCCGCTGGCGGACCAGCACGATTGGAACTGAAATATACTGGCATGGCATTTTGGATTACTCCGGCCGTGAGAACCGGCGTATTCGGGAAATACGTGACATTCATGCAAAGCTTCAGAAGATGAAGGAAATTGCGGGCGGACGATATGCAGCCAAAGCGGCGCTTCTAAAGGATTATGACAATGTGTTCGATGCCCGCGTTGACAAGTGGCATAATCGTGTGGACTGGGCCAGCGAGGATGCATTGTTCAATGCTGCGCAGAAAACCCATACACCGCTCGATTATGTGTATCTGGATCACACGGATCTGGATACGCTTTCTGCTTATCAGGTGATTTTCTATCCGCATCCGGCTATCATGACAAAGGAGCGCGCTGACCTTCTGACTGCTTATGTACAGAGTGGCGGGACGTTGGTTATCGGGTGCCGGAGCGCTTATAAGGATATGAATGGGAAATGTGTCCTGGAAAATCTTCCAGGGCTTCTGTCTGAACTCACCCAGGCAGACATACCTGAATATTCATTTATTGCACCGGATGCGGGGTTGGTAACCATTGACTGGAATGGGACACAGCTTGAGGCGGTAGTGTTCACTGACATAGTTGAGCCGGTTGGGAGTGGTGTTCTTGAAGGAACATACACCGCAGACTACTATGCAGGAATGGGTGCACTCGTATCCAATACTGTCGGAAAAGGGAAAGTTTATTATTATGGCACGGCCTTCTCAGAACAGGCAGCCAGGGTATTCCTCGAAAAACTAGGGGTTGCAGCACCGTACCGTGATGTCATTATAATGCCGGAAAGCTGTGAGCTGGCGGTCCGTCAAAATGACTCTGGGACATATCTGTTTGTCCTTAATTATCTGAAAATGCAGGCCGAAATTGAAATCAAAACGGCAATGCTGGATCTCATTTCCGGGAAGGTCATAAGCGGTAAAGTTGAGATTCCTGGCTATGGTGTACTGGTACTGAAGCAGATCTGAAGGCCGATGATGGTACAGGGGAATCAGCATGGTATCTTGAATGAAAAGGCACCTTCTGACAAAAGATAGCATGAAAAGTGCCGGTATGTTTCGTTGATCTGTGGAACGAAACATACCGGCACTTTTTGTTAAAGGAATGGAATCATTCCTGCAGCTGGGGACATGCTGCAGGAATAGGGAACAGTGAACAGCTTCAGCGCCGGTTTTCAATTCCCCAGGTACACAGACCGTCCAGTACAGTGACGAGGGACCGTCCACGCTCTGTAAGCGAGTACTCGACCTTTGGGGGAATCTCAGGATACATCTTTCGATAAATCAATCCGTCGCGTTCGAGTTCCTTGAGATTCTGGCTTAGCGTTTTGTCAGCGACTTTTCCAAGATACCGCTGCATTTCATTGAAACGTACAGGTTCAAATTCCATCAGACAGTACAGAATAACAGGTTTGTATTTCCCGGAAATCAGGGATAAGGTATAGCTGTAACCTGTATCGCTGAATACAGCGTCATCGATACGTTTGTGCTCCATTACTTTCCTCTGGGTAAGTACATTACCAAAATGTTGGTACTTGTATTTTGAATGTCAAAATGATACTTTAAACATATCCAAATTGCAATTGGGAGGAGTAGAATTTATGAAGAAGAACCTTGGTGTAGTACAGGCAGTTTATCCGATGCCGGTGCTGATGGTTGCTGCATATGACGAAAATGGCAAAGTAAATGTCATGAATGCAGCGTGGGGGATGATTTGCAACAGTGACAGAATTGCGCTGTTTATTGACGAAGATCACAAGACCACACAGAATCTTTTGAAGACAAAGGCGTTTACAGTATCTATTGCAGACCGTGAACACATGGAAGCAGCAGATTTCTTTGGAATTGCTACTGGAAACAAAATGAATGACAAGTTTGAGCGGACCGGATATCATGCTGTGCGAAGCGAATTTGTGAATGCACCGGTAATTGATGAATTCCCGGTGGTTATGGAGTGTGAACTGGCAGAAGTTGCACAGACAGAGAGCTTTTATGCGATTGTGGGCCGTATTGTCAATACGGCTGCTGAGGAAAAGGTCCTTTCGGAGAACGGAAAGGTAGATCCTTTAAAACTGAATGCACTGATTTTTGATCAGTTCCAACATGGTTATTATGTAACCGGAGAACAGGCTGGAAAAGCCTGGAATGCCGGCGCAGCACTCATGAAGAAAGAAAAGTAAATCGCCGTGTCTCCAAATTGTAATTTTGCATTTATGCCTGTAAATGTGCGGACAAGCTTTGCCAACACGATTCTTTTTCATCCTGTTGGGACATGACAGTTGGAGAAATATACATCTGTATGTTTTCTATGCCCCCTTGCATTGTGGAAGGGGGCACAATTCTTTTTTTAAAGAATGTTAACTCATTTAATGGCGTATTTTTTGAACAGAGACTCCCTGAAATCTTCATCGCGGGCAGCCCGAATAAGATCATCAATTTTACCAGCGGATGTCAGGATAATAATGAGGTCGGCCATGTATTGCTGGCCTTTTGCTCAGCCTATCGCTGTACCTATCGCTCTACCTTCAGCTCTGCCAGCTTCGTAGTACTTATCCGCACTGAATTCCAGTATGACACCGCCCATAATCGTTTCAGCCTCCAGTTTCACGTATTCAGACAGATAAGACCGCCTGAAAATTGAACCAAGATTATTCAATGGCGTATTTTTTGAACAGAGACTCT
>JAFUHD010000038.1 GCA_017469025.1 Clostridia bacterium | reverse complement strand
ATGCCTGTTGCAAGACCAATCTGGTTGCCATAAGAGGAATAACCTGCAGCAGCTGTTGTTACCAGCTTGCGCTGGGGCAGTTTCCCGGGAATGGTTTTACTGACCGGTAATGTCGGGTCTGCTGCACCAGTGACACGCATAGCACCATAGACATAAGCACGCCCGCTCAGGGGGTCGCGGATTGCGCCTCCAATACAGGTTGCGGCACCGCCAAATGGCTCGATTTCTGTCGGATGGTTGTGAGTTTCATTCTTAAACAGAAGCAGCCAGGGCTCTTTCTTTCCATCAGCTTCAACTTCAATTTTAACAGTACATGCGTTGATTTCTTCGCTCTCATCGAGCTTCGGCAGTTTTCCCTCCGATTTGAGTGCACGCATGGCAATGGTTGCCAGATCCATGAGGCAGATTGGCTTTGTGCGGCCAAGTTTCATTCTCACGGCAAGATAATCTGCCCACGCAGTCTGCATAACCGGATCCTGAAATGTGACATTGTCAATTTCAGTCAGAAATGTTGTATGGCGGCAATGATCGCTCCAATAGGTATCCAGCATTCTGATTTCCGTAATGGTTGGATCACGCTTTTCCTGACGGAAGTAGTCCTGACAGAATGCGATGTCGTCGGTATCCATTGCAAGACCATATCTGACGACCAATTGTTCGAGTTCATCCCTTGTGTAATCTGTAAATCCATTCAGCGTTTCTACAGTTGTTGGAATATCATAAGCGTTTTCCAGTGTCACCGGCTTTTGAAGGGAAGCTTCACGTGCTTCAACCGGATTGATGACATATTTTTTGATTTCTGCAATTTCGCTGTCCGTAAGGCTGCCATAAAGTGCATATAGTTTGGCGCTGCGAATCAGAGGACGCTTTCCCTGACTGATAATCTGGATGCACTGCGCGGCGGAGTCAGCACGCTGGTCAAATTGGCCTGGAAGGTATTCAACTGCAAAGACGACTGCACCGTCTGTATCAGCTTCAGACAGCGTGGTATCCAGCTGCGGTTCTGAAAATACGGTATTGACCGAGTATTCAAACAGCGATTCTGAAATACCATCCACATCATAACGGTTCAGAATGCGGACATTTTCCAGATGTTCAATTCCCAGCAGATTGCGGGCATCATTCAGAAGCGAAGCTGCCTCATGATTCAGCCCAGGTTTTTTCTCCACGAAGATTCTGTAAACCATTTCTGCTCTCCTCTGTTTATCATGAAACCGCAGCTGTTGCTGCGGCTGATTGATTATAAAAGTGCGCTAAGGGCACGCTGCCCAATGTCGCTGCGGCACATTCTGTTGTCAAAAGTTACCTGATCTGCCAGTGAATATGCTTCTTTTATGGCATCCTCAAGCGTTTCTGCAACAGCTGTAACACCGGCTACACGTCCGCCTGCTGTAACCAGTTTTCCGTCCTTCTGTGCTGCTCCTGCAACAAACACGTTGTCTGAAATCGCTTCAGGAATCCCGAGTTCAAAGCCTTTTTCATAACTGCCAGGATAGCCTTTTGAAGCCAGAACAACACAACATGCATGCTGACCGGAAAAACGCACTTCACATTGCTCGAGCGTTTCGTTTGTCACTGACTGCATAATGGTCAGAAGATCACTTTCAAGCAGCGGCAGAACCACCTGAGTTTCAGGGTCGCCAAAGCGGCAGTTGTATTCAATAACCTTTGGCCCGTCTTTCGTGATCATAAGTCCGAAATAAAGACAGCCTCGGAAGGGACGCCCTTCTGCTTTCATTGCCCGGATTGTTGGAAGGAATATCTGCTGCATACACTGCTCTGCAACAGCATCGGTATAATACGGATTGGGGGCAATTGTACCCATTCCGCCGGTGTTTGGTCCCTTGTCCTTGTCATAAGCGCGCTTGTGGTCCATGCTGGAGATCATGGGCTTGATCACATTGCCATCGGTGAAACTGAGAACTGAGACTTCGGGGCCCTCAAGATATTCTTCGATTACGATGCGGTTTCCGCTGCTGCCAAATTTCTTCTCCTGCATAATCTCCCGGACTGCTGTAAATGCTTCCTCGCGGGTCATGGCGACGGTAACACCTTTGCCAAGCGCCAGACCATCTGCTTTAACAACCGTTGGAATAGGTGCAGTTTCCAGGTATTTCAGGGCTTCTGATGGATCATCAAATATTTCGTAGGAAGCTGTCGGAATACCGTATTTTTTCATGAGGTTCTTGGCAAATACTTTACTGCTTTCAATAGCAGCTGCTTTCTGATCCGGACCGAAGCAGGGTATTCCCGCTGCCATGAGTGAATCCACACATCCCATGGCAAGCGGATCATCGGGGGCTACTACTGCATAATCGATCCGGTTTTCACCGGCAAAACGGACGATTCCATCTATATCTTTTGCACTGATGTTGACACATACTGCATCCCGGGCGATACCGCCGTTCCCTGGCAGTGCATAAATGACTTCGACCTTTGGGTTTTCTTTTAGTTTCTTGATGATGGCATGCTCCCGACCACCGCCACCGATCACCATTAGTTTCATATATGAGTCCTTTCAAAAAGAATGCTCAGTGGTGGAACAGCCGCATGTGGGTGAAACACATGGTCATGTCATACTTGTCGCAGCATTCAATGACTGCATCATCCCGAATGGAACCGCCAGGCTCGGCAATGTATTTGACACCGCTCTTATGGGCACGCTCGATATTGTCACTAAATGGGAAAAAGGCATCCGAACCAAGCGCAACGTTAGTACGGGTATTCAGAAATGCACGCTTTTCATCCTCTGTGAATCTGTCAGGCTGGCGGGTAAAATAGCGCTGCCAGTTGCCGTCTGCGCAGACATCTTCTTCATTCTGATTAATGTATCCGTCAATAACATTGTCACGGTCCGGCCGGCCAATATCCTCACGGAACGGCAGGTTAAGTACCTTCTCGTGCTGACGCAGGAACCAGGTATCTGCTTTCGTCCCTGCGAGACGCGTGCAGTGAATACGGCTTTGCTGACCGGCACCAACACCGATTGCCTGTCCATCTGCAGCAAAGCAAACAGAGTTTGACTGTGTATACTTGAGTGTGATCAGAGAAATGATGAGATCCCGTACAGCAGATTCCGGAAGATTTTTGTTCCGGGTTACGATGTCAGACAGCAGGGCGCGGTTGATTTCGAAATTGTTCCGACCCTGTTCAAATGTAATGCCGAATACGGTCTTTGTTTCCTGAACTTCAGGGACATAATCCGGATCGAT
>JAFUHD010000037.1 GCA_017469025.1 Clostridia bacterium | reverse complement strand
TACCATGAGCGCAGAACCGATATTGAGGCTGCTGTATTTCATGACGATCATTGCGATAACATCTGTTCCGCCGCTGGAGGCATCCAGGTTAAAGAGAATGGCGGAACCAATGGCGGGCAGCAAAACGGCAAAGCAGAGCTCCAGCATCGGCTGGTCGGTCAATGGTTCTGAGATCGGCCAGAGTCGTTCCATGCCGGCCAGCAGAAGAGAGAGCAGCATGGAACAGTACACAGTACTGAAGGCAAAATCATGTCCGATAAACAGATAGCCTACTATGAGGAGCAGCGTATTGATGATCAGAACAAACATGCTGGGCGAGAAAATGGTATCCGGAAAGAGCCGCCCAAGAATAATGGAGAGACCGCTGACACCGCCGGTTGAAAAGTTGTTTGGAAATTTGAAGAAGTAGACGCCGACGGCCATAATGATAATACCGACAGTCATCAGGAGGTAACGTTGTGGGGCAGTAAGGGGTGTATGTCCTTGTGTACGCATAATTTACCTCGAAGTGTTAAATTGATAGAGCGGGATCATTTTTGTGCAACAGTTTTGGTCTTTCAATTTGCCCGTATTTGACTAGCTTGCGTCAAACCAGTTCATTATAGGCATTTTTATGAAAATTGTCGAGAGGCAAGAAAAAGACGTCTTGAAAAGTTAACAAGGTTCATGTAAACTTCCGCTAATGGACAGAAACCGCAGCAGGAAAATTCAAAATGAGTTAACTGGATTCAGAGTGTTATTCTGCCAGAGAATGGGCAGCTTAGAAAATAGCAAAGGAAAGCGGCCCATAAATAAAAACTGCAAAGCTTACCGACTGTGCCATTAAGTGAGACTGCCCAGCACTTCGTGCTGGTTTGACAAATAATGACATTTGCGATTGGTATGCTGCCGAAAGCAGGACAATGTCATTAAGGGAGGGAGCAGCACTGGAGACGGGTTACGTGGTGCCCGTACCGCGAATTGAGCGGCGGGAAGCATTGCATTATATGGGCTGGCATGGCGCAGCACTGGATGATGCCCTTCTGGGACAGATGGATAGAGCAGAGCAGCAGCTGACTGAAAACGTCAGACCTCATTTAATTGCCAGACGGTTTTCGCTCAGAAACGGCTGCCCGGATGGGACAGAATATGTACCTGGCGGCAGCGATATCTGTGAACTGCTTGCAGAGTGCCATTCGGTTATACTGATGGCTGCGACGCTTGGCGAGGCAGCAGACCGCCTGATACGCCGGTCCATGCTGCAGGGAGGCAGCCAGGGGTTTATCCTGGATGCGGCTGCGTCTGCCATGATTGAGGCGGTGTGCAATGCGTGGGAAAACGGGCTTCGTAAACATGTCAGGGAAGAGAATGGATATCTGACGGACCGGTTCAGTCCCGGATATGGTGACATGCCGCTTGAAGACGGACGAAAGATATGTAACATTCTAGAAACAGGCAAAAAGATTGGACTAACGGTATCTGCATCGAATATCATGCTTCCACAAAAATCAGTAACAGCGCTGATCGGCATCAGTGATAAGATACAGAAACACAGGCCCGCACCATGTGAGGTCTGTTCAGCACGCGGAACTTGCGCGCTGGCTGAGGGGAGGAACCACAGATGAGAAAACAAAACGTGACGATAATGGACGGTGCAATGGGAACGATGCTCCAGTCCGCCGGCCTCAAGGCAGGCGAACGGCCGGAGATTCTCAGCATTACGCATCCTGAACTGATTGAGGAGATTCACAGGGCATATATTGCAGCCGGTTCTGAGATGGTTCTGACAAATACCTTTTGTGCCAATGCGCATAAGCTGGCGGGACAGGGATACTCAGTAAAAGAGGTTGTGACGGCATCGGTAGGCGCGGCACGCCGTGCATGTACCGGTACTGGGACAAAAGTGCTCCTGGATATCGGGCCTGTTGGCGAACTGCTTGCCCCAATCGGAACATTGTCATTTGACGAAGCATATGCGCTGTTTAAAGAAATGCTTACTGCGGGAGAGGCTGCTGGCGCGGATGGAGTATTGTTTGAGACGTTTTCCGATCTGGCAGAGATCCGGATCGGTATTCTTGCGGCAAAGGAATGCACTGCCTTACCCGTATTTGCTACGATGACATTTGAGGCGGACGGCCGGACTTTTTTGGGATGTGATGCGGGTGCAGCAGCAATGACGCTCAGCGGACTGGGCGTTGAGGCACTCGGCATTAACTGCAGCCTTGGACCGGTTGAAGCCCTGCAGGTATTAAAACGGATGCGCCGGTATACGGACCTGCCGCTGATCCTGAAACCAAATGCAGGTCTTCCGGATCCGGAAACAGGTCTTTACAGGCTGGATGCAGCCGGATTTGCAGCGCAGATGGCAGGTTTTGCGACACTGGGAGCTGCGTATGTGGGCGGCTGCTGCGGCACGACACCGGCTTTTATAGAAGCACTCTGTGGGATCGCAAAGGGAAAGAGCGTGTCATGGGAAACCGGAGCTGTCCGCGGAATCTGTTCTCCCGGGCGCATCGTAGAGTTTGATGGAGATATTCATCCCATAGGAGAACGCATTAACCCGACGGGCAAAAGCGCGTTTGCAAAGACGCTCCTGGACGGAGATACCAGTGAGGCAGAAAAGCGTGCTGTGACGCAGGAGGAAGCCGGTGCACAGATACTGGATATCAATGTAGGTGTGCCGGGCATAGATGAACCGGCAATGATGCGTGCGGTCGTAATGGCTGTATCCGGCATTTCCATGCTGCCGCTGCAGATTGATTCTTCAAATCCGGAAGCGCTTGAGGCCGGACTTCGGGCAGCACCGGGCAAGTGCCTGATTAACAGCGTGAATGCTTCAGAGGAAAGCCTTAAACGGGTACTGCCTCTGGCAAAAAAATATGGTGCCGCAGTCGTCGGACTGACACTGGACGGACGCAGGATACCTGAAACTGTCGAGGAACGTCTTGTGTATGCAAAGCGTATACTGGACGCTGCCGTGGATGCAGGTATCCGCCGTGAGGATGTTGCAATTGACTGTCTGACCATGACGGTCAGTGCCCAGCAGAAACAGGCTGCTATGACGCTTACAGCGCTGAGGCAGCTGCATGATGAATGGCAGGTGCAGACGGTTCTCGGCGTTTCCAACATCTCCTTTGGTCTGCCGGAACGTCAGCTGGTTACGGAAACATTTCTTGCCCAGGCGCTTGCCAGCGGCCTGACGCTGCCGATTGTAAATCCAAATCAGACCGGTATCATGGGTACCATAGACGCTGCCCGCATACTTCTTGGATATGATGCGGGATGTGCTGCATATGTGGAACGCCATGCCGGTGCCCCTGCACCAGTACAGGAAAAGGCGGCAGGCGGAACGGGTACGATTGAGGAGGCTATTCTGAGAGGACAGGCGGATACAGCGGTTCAGATGACCCGTCAGGCGCTTCAGGATACAGCGCCGCTTGTACTGGCGGAAACAGTGCTGATGCCTGCCCTCGACAAGGTTGGGCAGCGGTATGAGGCCAAACAGATTTTTCTCCCGCAGCTGATCAATGCGGCATCGGCAGCCGGTGCTGCGTTTGATGAAATCCGGGCACATATCGCCGGACAGGGCGAAAATACGGAAAAGAAAGGTCCGATAATTCTTGCAACGGTTGAAGGCGATATTCATGATATCGGAAAAAATATTGTAAAGACAGTGCTTGAAAATTACGGTTATGCCGTGATTGATCTGGGGAAAGACGTCAAACCGGAAACGATCTGTGAACGGACGGTTCAGTCCGGTGCCAGGCTGGTCGGCCTGTCCGCTCTGATGACAACAACGGTGCCTGCGATGGAACGGACGATCCGGATGCTTCATGAGCGTGGAATCAATGTGCCGACGGTTGTTGGCGGCGCGGTCCTGACTGAGGATTTTGCCAGAAGGATTGGAGCGGATTATTATGCTAAAGATGCCAAGGCATCTGCAGATATTGCAAGGCAGGTAATTGGCTGAAACATGAGAAGATGAGCCTGCGTTCTTAAGCGAACGCAGGGAAGGTGATCTGACCGGGCGTATACCGGCAGGCTTGTTAAGGAGGTGGGAACATGAAGAAGAATACACGTTGAGGCCGAAGCTGAGCGTGTCAATACAGACATTTCTGCTTTTGGCCTCGTATCTGAGGACAAAAGGAGGATATGGACTTGTCATTAATCAAAGTGAGCCATCTGACATTTGGCTATGAAGGAAGCCCGGACTATGTGTTTGAAGACGTCTCTTTCCAGATGGATTCAGACTGGTGTCTGGGATTTACAGGCCGTAATGGCCGTGGAAAGACGACCTTTCTTAAACTGCTGATGGGTGAATACCCACATTCGGGCGAAATAACCGCAGCACAGACGTTCCGCTATTTTCCGTTTCCGGTTTCTGACAGACGTCGCATGACACTGGATGTCGTACATGATCTGTGTCCTGAATTTGAGGACTGGATGCTTATCCGTGAACTTTCTCTTCTGGGAATGGATGCTGAACCGCTGTACCGGCTGTTTGAAACCCTTTCACCGGGTGAACAGACCAAAGTCCAGCTTGCAGCGCTGTTTCTGGGAGAAAATCAGTTTCTGCTGATCGATGAACCGACCAATCATCTGGATGCCGATGGACGAAGGAGCATTGGTGAATATCTGCGCCAGAAAAAAGGGTTTATTCTGGTGTCTCATGACAGGACACTGCTGGATCTGTGCACGGATCACACGCTGTCCATTCTGGCCAGCGGGGCAATAGAGATTCAGCATGGGACTTTTTCTGAATGGGCAAGACGGAAAGATGAAAAGGACAGAGCCAATCAGGAGAAAAACGAAAGGTTGAAAAAAGATATCCAGCGTCTTGAGTCGAGTGCCGAAGCACTTTCAAAATGGTCGGATCAGGGAGAAAAACGGAAGTATGGACGCCAGCCGTGCGGACTGCCGGCGGACCGCGGATATGTTGGGCACAAAGCAGCCAAACTGATGCGCAGGTCCACACAGCAGATGCAAAAGATCAACAGGGCGGTGGAAGAGAAGGAAGGTCTGCTGACCGAAATTGAAGAGACCGGAAGTCTCAAAATCTTTATGAACCGGTATCCAAAGCAGACTTTGATACGCGCGAATGATCTTTCCCTTTATTATGGTACACGGAAAGTAGCAGGCTGCATCGCCTTTGAAGTGCACCAGGGGGACCGGATTGCAGTTGTTGGTCCCAATGGATGTGGAAAATCGACACTGCTTCGTCTGATCTGTGGTGAACCGGTCAGCTATTCCGGACAGCTGTCAGTGGGCAGCGGACTGCAGATTTCCCATGTTTCCCAGGACACATCGTCACTGAAGGGCACACTTCGTGCATATGCGCAGACCAATGGTCTGGATGAGACTCTTTTTAAGACGATTCTCCGGAAAATGGGATTTGAACGGACACAACTGGAAAAGCATATGGAGACATTCAGTGAGGGGCAGAAGAAAAAGGTATTGCTGGCTGGAAGTCTGTCATCCAGTGCACACCTGTATATCTGGGATGAACCACTCAATTATCTGGATGTGATCACGAGAATGCAGCTTGAGACACTGCTGGTTGAAAACCAGGCGACTATGCTGTTTGTGGAACATGATGCGGTTTTTCGCGACAGGGTTGCTACGAAATACATATCATTCTGATACAAAAAAAGCGGACGTCCTTATGGACGTCCGCTTCTGTCAACAGGTGCTTTTGCGATTCGGCTATTTAAGACTTATGAAGAAAAAGACCCATAACAGCACCGCAGAGACCGCCGACGATGAGTGTCATATGGGAAATGTTGTCTGCGGAGAAGAGGCCTGCTGTGACCTCCTGGGTTATATAGAGCGCACAAACCGCGATCAGGGTAATGGGAATTTCGCCCCGGCTGGTACCGGCTGTAGAGGCGAGGAAAATGAGCATATAAACGATACCGCTGGCTCCGAGGAGCATTGTATTGGATGCGCCGAAAACCAGATGAAACAGCGCGGAAATGACGGCAGTAATGGCAAACATGATGAGGACGCGGATGCTGCCCCAGCGTTCTTCAACAATCGGACCGAGGGACAGAATCAGAGCAATGTTGGTGACATAATGTGTAAAGGATGAATGCCCGAGTACATGACAGAAAAGACGCAGAATGAAAAGAGGTGATATTGCAGAACGGTAGACGGAAAATACCAGTCTGTTGGAAGTTCCGCCGGTAAGATTTGACAAAAGCAGCGCAGCCAGGGATACCAGTGAAAAACCGATCATTAGCGGCGCATTAAAAGAAAAGATAATCTTTCGTTTTTGCATGCAGGGAAGACCTTCTCTCAAAATACTGTGCAGTAAGTATAGCATTTCAAATTCTGCTGTTCAAGTCCGGCAAAGACGGACAGGGCTGCTTTTCAAAGCTTATGTGACCGTAAAAAGGCAGATGTGGTGCGGCAGATAAATATAGGGGACATAAACGTGAGGCGTTTAGATCTTGGCGGGCATGGCACCTGGATGATGGCAGTTGTTCCTGTGCCTTAAAGGCACGCAGGACACCATATGGAAACAGCCGGACTGCATAAATTTTGACTGTTTTAAGGGCTGAAAAAGTACAATTTGCCTGCCGGATTGCCGGTTTTGCGACATTTTGAACAGGAATGGGCGTGCTCAGCTTTCAGTATGCAACAAACTTGTTTTTGCACTTGTACGAAAAGGGATTTATCATTATAATAGGGCAACTGTTTTTTAAACAGAACAGGAACTTCGATGAGTGATTCAAAGGAGATGGCCCAGCACTTCGTGCTGGTTTGCCAAATTATGACAACTGCTTATGATCCGATGCCGAAAGCACGACTATGTCATTAAAGGAGATGGCCCAGCATTTCATGCTGGTTTGTCAAATCATGACAACTGCAATTGCTACGGTGCCGAAAGCACAACTATGTCATTAAAGGAGATGGCCCAGCATTTCATGCTGGTTTGTCAAATCATGACAACTGCAATTGCTACGGTGCCGAAAGCACAACTATGTCATT
>JAFUHD010000036.1 GCA_017469025.1 Clostridia bacterium | reverse complement strand
CACTGCAATGGCTGCAGGGCTGTAAGCAGTGATTGTCTCTGGGAGATGGCCCAGCACTTATGTGCTGGTATGTCAAATAATGGTATCTGCTATTGATACGGTGCCGAAAGTACGACTATGTCGTTAGAGGAGTGTGTTCACAATGGCATTGAGCCTGGTTTCAAATGTTTACAATTTCAGTCATCATAAAAGCAATGCTGCTACAGCCGGTATGCTGATACATCAGCATGAGTGCTACGAACTGTATTACTTTGTATCCGGGAATATGCATTTCATTTATGACGGGACAGAATATGCACTCACGCCGCATACGATGATTCTGATCGCACCGGAAGCGCTTCACGGCATTCAGATTCTGACAGATGAAACATATGAAAGGTATACATTTCATTTCGTTCCGGAGATGTTTGCTAAGGAAAGACAGGCAACGATGCAGAGGCTGCTTCCCACACTGAGAACGGTGAGAAAACGAAACAGTCCGCTGCCTTTTTTTCTCGAACACTGTGATCAGTTCAATATCAGGTCTGTACTTGATACAATTCTGGCGATTCCGGAACGTCACAGTGATCCGGAGATGCAGTATTTCCTGGCATCGTCCTTGTTCGAAAATCTTTTCGTTTATATTTACGCGACGCTGCCCGCTTCTCCTGTACTGCCCAAACCCGCTGAGACAGATCCTGCAGAACTGGCCCCGATATTGGATTATTTCCGCCGGCATCCCAGCGACAGAATTTCGCTTGACCGTTTGTCAGAAAAGTTCTATATTTCCCGTTCCCAGCTGAACAATCTGTTTCAGCGGTACTTTAAAACCAGTGTAATGGAATATGTAAAGGTACACAGGCTTGAATATGCCCAGAAACTGCTGCTGAATGGTATTCCTGCAGCAGAGGTTGCCTCCGCAGTAGGATATGAGGAGTATTCCACGTTCTACCGGGCTTATCAGAAACACTTTGGTCATCCGCCGACACAGGACAAAGGAATCAGAAAGCCGGATTATAAGATAGATGGGTGGCTGCCCTCCATTCCCTTTGACGATCCTGGAATAAACATGCAGGCCAGAGAAAACCGGGAGAAAATGGAATTTCCGGATATCAGCTTTGAAAACAATGCATACGAGCCGCTTGAGGGGGACAGGGAAGCCCATGCAGCGGTTCCCCAGACTGGAAAATGAGCTGTCACAATACCAGCAGAGGAAGCCGGTACAAAATCCGGCCTGTCTGGTTTTAGGTTATACCCGCTTTGAATCATAACTGCCATACAAAACCCGGCAGGCTGTCTTTCTTTCGAAAAACAGCCTGCCGGGTCAATTTCTGTTTTAAACCTGTGATAAATCTGCAGGCAACAATGATAAGCAGTTCAAATGTGGCAGAAAACGGCGGCGTCAATAAGCAAATTCGCGAAGCATATAGCCGGTGAACCCGCTCTTTTCATCCCGGACCTGCAGCCATTCATTGTTGTAAGCAAGTACTGTAAAGGATTCTCCGTCATAGCAGTATCTCTGCACAGCAGAGGCGATATCCGGTGCCCAGTAAAGCATTACAGCGCCGCTGGAAGCAGAAGGATGTGCTGTGACAACAATATACTGGGTGTTGGCAAGGACCATTGAAGTGAACTGATTGTTCAGTTCCGTGATGGTTGTCTCGTAATAAGGTACATATGGCTCAGGATCCGGTACATACGGAGGGTAGTAAGGTGTTGGCTGTGGATCAGGCCTTTCAGGAGGTGTCTCACTGAGGTAGCGAGACATGACATAAGCCGTTTCACTGCCAAAAAGGATTTTGGCCCAGCTGTGGTTTTCAGCATATCCTGTGACCAGGACCTGTTCTCCAAAGTCCAGTTCTCCAATAATAGATGCATTCGAATCCGGCCATTCGCGGACATGCAGAATTCCGCCGCTGGTGTTAACGTACATGTAAACGTGGATTGCCGGGTCATCAATACCCGGTCCACGATAGATACCGCCCGGACCGAGGATTGGGGTATCCGGATCATATTCCGGATTAGTGCCGCCAGGGCCAAGGATTGGCGTATCTGATTCGGCATTCGGGTTTGTTCCGCCTGGACCGAGAATAGGTTCCGTTTCATTTTCATCTACAGTCTCGGCGAATCCTGAAAATGAAAGAAAAACAACAGAAAGCACGATTAAGAGCGACAACAGAACTTTTTTCATTTTGTCTTTCCTCCCTTTGCTGAACTCAAGCCCTGTTTCATTTCCTGTATCTGCAGAAATATCTTTGCGTGCCGTCAGTCGGCCAGATAGACACCGTCTTTTGGAGAACAGAGCCTGATGAATTCATCTGACATGGGTATGTACGACCACAGGCGTGCAGGTGGCACATATTTCTGAGACTTTTTCATGTTTATTTCCTCTGTATTAAGCAGAGGCTGCAATACCAATAAAGTATGGCCCAGCACTTCGTGTTGGTTTGTCAAATAATGACAATTGCGAAGGATACGGAACCGAAAGCACGACCATGTTAATAAAAGTATGGCCCAGCACTTCGTGTTGGTTTGTCAAATAATGACAACTGTGAAGGATACGGAGCCGAAAGCACGACCATGTATTAAGGAAGGCAGCACCTGCATGATGTGAAAACAGCATGGAAAAGACATGAACAGCAGATTTGGTTAGACGATGCCACATTTATTCACAAATTGAGTGTAGCACATAGAGTATTCATTTGCAATCAGTTACTGTTTTCGGCTGAATGTGTCTTGGTGTGAATTATACCAGTGGGTATAAGAACGTAAAACATGCCTTAATCGGTGCATTCTACGGTCAGGTTTCTGAACAGTCCGTCTGTGCCGATGTCTACATAAAGACCAATGCTGCCCCGACTGTCCGGGCCATGCTTGAAGCCATTGACTTCAAGCACTTTTCTGCTATCAACATAGAAAACACCAGTGTCATCCTTTATTTCTGCACGGATGCGGCTCCATTCATTCAGCGCAATGGTGCCAATTGCGCTTTCGTATTGTGTTATGCCAAACTCGCGGAAATACGAGAAGGTATATCCGGGATAGGAAAAGTACTGGCAGCCGTGTGCTTTCCGGACCGGATCATCGCAGTCCCTGCCGTTTGTAGGGCGGATATAGAAGGATTCGAATTCACTGTCATTTTCATTGGCCCGGAAAACGATGCCGATAAAGCCTCTGGCGTATGCCGGCGCATCAGGGAGCAGTCTGCCGCATACATCCACTTCAATGACGCCATTATGAAAACAGAAATCATTGAGCTTCAGATAGGTATTTTCATCCGGCTGCATTTTGTCGGTTTTGCAGACCTGCGCTGTTCCGTCCGGATGGAACGCAGCTTTTGTATGGACGAATGTAAAGTTTTCTTCGGTTATGCGGATCATCATATTGCGTTTTCCTTTCTTTCGGTACAGCGGTTTGCTGTGCTGCAGCGTTTTTCCGTGAAAAGGCTTTGAGACATTTTCAGGGGAAGTTTGGTTTGGCTGATGGAAATTCCTGTTATCGGGGGAATTGCCCTGTAAGGGCTTACCAGACGTTGATCCGGTCTTCCGGTGCGAGGTACATACCGTCTCCGGGTGTCACATGGTAGGTCTGCATAAACTCATCACTCTGCTGCACGGTGATATTTGTACGCAGATACTGGAGCGGGTGTTCATCTGTGTGAATGTAGAGATCTACAACGTCTTTCGCATATTTGTCTGCCCAGCAGTGTGCAAAGGCACGGAAGAAGGTATCGTAGTCAAAACCGGCTTTTTTGCCTGCAATGCGCAGTGCACAGGCCATTCCGCCAAGATCGGCTGTCATTTCGATCTTGTTCATCTGCCCGCTGACCTTTTCAGCACCGGGATACGGGACAATCTGATTCAGATATTCGGCGACACGGTTGGTACGCATGCTGAAAGCAGCTTTATCTGCTTCATTCCACCAGTCACTGAAATTTCCGTCACGGTCGTACTGGGAACCTTCACTGTCAAAAGCATGAGTCAGTTCATGACCGATAACAGATGCACCAAGACTGCCAAGCATCGCTTCATATGGCTGATCTGGGCTGCAGGCTCCCTCGAGCATCCCCATAAGGATGACGATGGCGTTGGCTGAAGGATCATAATAGGCATTGACTGAACGAGTGTTTTCCGGCATAAGGTCCGGGTCTAACGGTGTATTTAGCCGTTTCCGGTTCAGTTCATTATCAAAATCGGATATTTTCTGTAAGGCTTCTTTAAGACTTCCTCCGTCGGATTTGCTTCGGATATCAAGTGTACTGTAATCTATCCTTGAATCAGAAAAACAGATCACTTTGTGCATATGATCGAGTTTATCAACGGCATTTTTGCGGGTTTCTTCTTCAAGCCATGTCTCATTCAGAAGCATTTCGCGGTATTCCTGAATGAAATCATCAGTCAGTTTGCGGACCTTGTCTCTGGTCTCCAGGCTGCCGTACTGATCGATGTAGGCATAATCCAGGACGTATGGCATAGTATTGCTGACCATGTACATAGCGTATTTTTCATCCGGCATGCTTCCGGTACTCCCGTAATACTGATTTTGCAGATCGACATACTGTTCATAAGCAGCGCTGTCAAGGAATTCCAAAATAGTGTTGGCATAGTGGCAGAGCAGATAACTGCGGATCTGGGAGAGGTGTGCACTGTCCCAGATCTGTCCCAATTTTTGGAGCCAGGCCGGGTCATGCAGACGCAGACCAGCTGAGCTGTCCAGATGTCTGGCTTTTAATAACTGATCCAGCGGGAAGCTGCCCTGAAGGGCCGGAATCTGTTCCATCGTCACTTCGTTCAGTGTACGGGCTGTAAAGCCGTCTTCATAAGTGGTATCAGATGTGTAAATATCCGCTGCGACTTCCCGCTCAAAGGCGAGGCAATCTTCCAATATCTGCTGCGCATCCTGCTCGTTTATGCCTAAGCGGCTGAGAGTATAAAGGACACTGCCGCGTACATTCTCGAGCAGCTTCCGGCCTGTTTCAGTAAGTGACTGGTATTCCGCTGAATCTTTTAGGAACAAAGGTGTTGAATAGATTGCCGCCTGGTAAGTGCCGGGATGAATCAGAGAGTTTTCTACATAAATCATTGTGGGAATCGTTGTGAAAGCGGATTTGTCTGAAAGCATAAATGCATTCAGATCATCCATGCTGCTGATAGAGAGAATGCTTTGGGCTTCATCCAGAAAGGGTGTGACACCGTCTGCATTTCTGGTATCCCAGTCAAGAGCCAGACGGTAAAGCGTTTGCGCCAGATGTGCCTCATGACTCTCAATAGAGGTGTCTGCAAGCAGATTCAGTGTTTTCTGAGAAACAATCTCAGCAGCATCATCGGTAACGCCTGCTTCTGACATGCCTGGCTTGATGGTCTGCGCTGCCAGAAAATCCCGGTTTACTGCAGTAAAGAAATCCTGCTTTTCATCTGCAGGGGTAGAATCTGTGAGTACACCATCAATGATGGAGCACAGCCACTCACTGCCGACACTGCCCTGTCCGGTGTAATCCTCAGATGCCGATACGGGAACGGACAGAGTCAAAAGCAAAAACAGGACCAGCTGAATGGCAAAAAAGTGAAAAAGTTGAGTGTGACGTTTCATATCTTATCCTTTCTGTTTGCTGGATACCAGATGACGGAATCCAAGTATTTCAGTTTTTTTTCAGGCCCATTTTTTCAAGTATGTGTTAGCAGACAGACAGTCTCGGCGTCGTTCTGCGTAAGCAGCGATGTTCATCAGATAAAATCCCTTTATCAAATGAATGGCGTCATGAACATAGGATGTCAATAGATGGGATAAATGACATCTTATTCCCACCTGTTTAAATAATGTATCGTATCAGTCCAGAACAGTCAACCGAAATGATGATTTGTATAGGCTGATTCGTGCACGAAATTCTAAAAAATGTTGGGTGTACTTAATTTTTGTGGGTAAAATAATTGACATCGGAAGGTTTTTACGACTCTACTTCGCTCACTTTGTTTTTCGAACTCATAGATAAGTCTCGATGCTCTCGATAAT
>JAFUHD010000268.1 GCA_017469025.1 Clostridia bacterium | reverse complement strand
TGCAACGCCTCTACGAGGACAATGTGGATGGGAAGATCAGTGATGAGCGGTTTGCACGGATGTCACAGACCTACGAGGAGGAGCAGAAGCAGCTTGAATCCCGAAAAGCGGAACTGGATGCCTTCATATCCACCGCCAAGGAGCAGCAGCTGAACGTGGATTCCTTCCTCAATATAGTACGGAAGTACACGGATATCACGGAACTGACCGTAGAAATCATCCGCTCTTTCGTGGAGAAAATCGAGGTCATGAAACCGGAGAAGGTGCCCGGCACGAAAACGAAAAAGCAGACCATTGTGATCCACTGGAATTTCATCGGGGCTGTCGAGATCCCCGACACCAAAGAGAAAACGGCATAACCAGAACAATGCCTGATTATGCCGTTATTCTTTTCAGGAATCAAATCCCTTAGTGAAGTGCCCAGATGGGCTGCCCTTTGTGTACCCTTTGTCAGAAGGCGGAACAGGGTACGATGGAACGAGGTTAATTATGCAAGTCCGAGTTTTCTGAGCTGCGGGGCAAGCCGGGTGCTCAGCAGACATGCAAGCACGATTTTGATCAGATCGCCGGGGATGAACGGAATGACACAGTAGGTCAGACTGAGCATCAGGGACATCTTTGTCAGTACCATAAACCAGATGGTTCCGAACAGATAACATACAAATGTGCCGATCAGCATATGGACGGCCTTGCTGATAAAGGATGCATCCGGGCTGGATGCAATATGTCCGTCAATCAGGGCGGCCAGTACATAGCCGATCAGGTAACCGCCTGTTTTGCCAAACAGAATACCGGGTCCGCCTGTAAATCCTGCAAACACCGGGAGACCAATCAGGCCTAGCAGCAGATAAACTGTCTGTGCGAGAGCTGCACGCCGGCTGCCTAGCAGAGCACCACACAGATGTACGGAAAACAGGGCAAGATTAATGGGTACATAGGGCAATGGAATCTGAATCTGGGAACATACGGCTGTCAGTGCGGCAAAAAGTGCCATTACAGCAATGTCTCTGGCACTGCTTCGGGAATTTGACATCATGATCTCCTTCAAGGGCAACATCCAGGCTTTCGGTTTACGCCGGCCATGGTTGCCTGCTTTTGTGCATCGTGCCGGGCATGGACTGATTCATCGGTGCAGTTTGTTTTCCGGCAGAGAATGGTTAACTTTTGCGTACGTTAAAGTTTACGTATGAAGCATAACATGATTTGCCAGAATTGTCAACTTTATTAACTTACAAGGTTGACAAAGATTTCAACCGGGCAGGAATTGTCATTTTGAAGTACATCTGTTAAAATAGCCTGCGATTCTATCATAGAAAGTATAGTAGGTCCGCTATTTGCCGCATTTTCTGGCGGCGCTCGATCCGGACCACCGTGAAAGGGGAAACTCTTAAATGGACATGAAGCAACTGACAGCTGAGGGACTGATCAGCTGTATTAAAACGTGTTTTCCGGACTGCTCCCTGACGCAGGAAGAAGTGGCGGGCATGCTGGAAATTCCGCCCGACAAGAATCTGGGTGACTACGCGCTGCCCTGTTTCAAGCTCTCTAAAGTGTTCCGCAAGGCGCCGCCCATGATTGCAGCACAGCTTTGCGAATCAGTGAAGAAACTTGATCTGTGCGAGAAAACAGAGGCCGTAGGTGGATATCTCAATCTGTTTCTGAATCGGAACAACCTGGCCAAAAATATACTGAATGCTGTCATTGATGCCCAGGGACGCTGGGGCAGCAGCGATACAGGCAGGGACAAGACAGTCTGTATTGATTACTCTTCCATTAATATTGCAAAGCGTTTCCATATAGGTCATCTGTCAACAACGATGATCGGAAACAGTCTGAAGCGTATTTATGATTTTAATGGATATACGACCGTCGGCATCAACCATCTGGGAGACTGGGGAACCCAGTTTGGCAAAATGATCTGCGCCTATAAAAAATGGGGAGACCGCGAGACGGTTGAAAAAGCCGGTGTACAGGGCATGGTGGATTTGTATGTGCGCTTTCACAAGGAGGCAGAGACAGATCCGTCCCTGGAGGATGAGGGACGCGCCTGGTTCAAACGCATTGAAGACGGCGATCCGGAGGCAATGGAGATTTTCACCTGGTTCAAGGAAGTGACGCTGCGGGATGCACAGCGTGTCTATGAACTGCTGGGTGTCAGCTTTGATTCCTATGCCGGAGAGAGCTTTTACTCGGACAAAATGGAACCGGTCATTGAACAGCTTCGTGCGGATGGACTTCTGGTTGAGTCACAGGGGGCACAGGTCGTGGACCTTGAGGCCTATGGTATGCCTCCGGCCCTGATCATGCGTTCGGATGGCGCTACGCTCTATATCACGCGTGACCTGGCAGCAGCTTTCTACCGTCACAATACGTATAATTTTGACAAGTGCCTGTATGTGGTTGCCTATCAGCAGAACCTGCATTTCAAGCAGTTGTTTAAGGTGCTGGATTTGATGGGCTGCGACTGGAACAAAGGCATGGAACATGTTGCATTTGGCATGGTCAGCTATGAGGGAAGGGCACTTTCTACCCGTGAGGGATATGTGGTATATCTTGATGAACTCCTCAACAAGGCGGTTGAGAAGGCACGGGAGATCATCGAGGAGAAGAGCCCGAACCTGCCCAATAAGGATGAGGTGGCACGTCAGGTCGGTATTGGTGCAGTAGTCTACTTTGATCTGCACAACGACCGGATGAAGGATATTGATTTCCGCTGGGAGCGTGCACTGAACTTTGACGGCGAGACGGGACCGTACGTACAGTATACACATGCCCGTTGCTGCTCTGTTCTGCGGAAAGCCGAAGGCTTTGCTGCGGCAGAGCCGGATTTTGCGGCGGTTACGGATGATGAGGCGCAGGATGTACTTATGAATCTCAGCCGGTTCCCGGAGACGGTCCGCAAGGCGATGGAGAGCAATGAGCCTTCACTCATTACCCGGCATACGACCCAGCTTGCTCAGGCATACAACAAGTATTATTTTGAGCACCGGGTTATTGATGATGCAGATCCGGCAGGTACAGCGGCACGCCTCATGCTTACCAGGGCAGTCAAAGAAGTCATAGCGACAGGCCTCTATCTGATTGGTGTGGAAGCCCCGGAGCGTATGTAGCGAATCCACGTAATGCGAATGCCGGCGCGGCTTTTGCGCCGGTTTCTCCCGACGGAATACATCGGAATAGGAGACAGGAAACATGGACATTCAGGACATCAGGACATTGCTTCTGGACCTCAACTGTATGACAGTACTGCGTTTCTGTATGGATACCCCGGCAGTCAGTGCGCTGATCGACTTATGTGTAGCCTGTGTTGACGACCGGATTGATGAGGAACAGCTGACGGAGACATACTGCCGGGTTTATAATGCCTGGCTTGATACGATTGCATCCGGGCACAGCGGATTTGCTCATGAAGTACTGGAGACCATTCTGTATGAGGACAGTGCGGTTGCAAGGATCTGTTCCAAAACCGATGAACTGCCGTACAGCATGATGAGCGGGCTCGGCCATGATCTTGAGGTGCTTGGAAAGCTGACTGCAATTGAGCCGGCGCTGTTTCTCCTTTTCTGCGAAAGAGCAGGCATGCCCGGCGGGACGGCTGTACGTCTGCCGGTCTGGGAACCGGAATACCGCGGGACCTGTATGGATACCCGTCTGCATAGGGATATGCTCAGCCGCGACGGTGCAAAGGATGTCATCCGCTTTTTCCGCAGGCAGGGGACCGGCGTGTTTGCCAGATATGCTGCGGCTACATGGGAACAGGGAATTCACGGACTTAGGGGTGTTGCCCAGCCGGATCCCATTCAGATGTCTGATCTGATCCTTTATGAGAGCCAGCATGAAACACTGGTGGAAAATACCCGTCGTCTGCTCCAGGGACTCAATGCAGGCAATATTCTGCTGTATGGAGATAAAGGTACCGGTAAATCCGCTTCTGTCAAGGCACTGCTCAATGACTTCTGGCAGGAAGGGCTGCGCATTGTGGAAGTCCGTCCACAGTGTCTCACGGATCTTCCTGAGATTTTTGTACAGCTTCGCACACAGCCCTGCAAGTTTATTGTGTTTGTGGATGATCTGGCGTTCAATGATTCCTGCCCTGAATATACAGCACTTAAAACAGTGCTGGAGGGCGGACTTGAGGTACGGCCTCAGAATGTTGTGGTATATGCAACCAGCAACCGCCGCAATATTGTCAGACAGTCGTTCTCGGAGCGTGAGGACGATGTCAATGCCAGAGATACGCTTGAGGAAAAGTTCTCTCTGGCTGACCGTTTTGATCTGAGACTTACCTTCCAGGAACCGACGCAGGACCAGTATTTCAGCATCTGCCAGCGCCTGATTGAAAGCAGGGGCATGGAAGTGGACTGGGGCGAGATAATGCCCCGTGCCAGAGCCTGGACGCTCAGTCATGGCGGACGTTCGCCCCGTGTGGCGCGTCAGTTTGTTGATGCACTTGAAAGTGAACTGGCAGAGAAACAGAGTGCAGCCGATGCGGCATCTGATGAATCGGAGACGGTATGAACCGGCAGCATAAATGGTCTATTGGAACGCTGTTTGCACACCTGACGGCCCTGATTCTGGCTGTCGGTGTGGCAGCGTTCTTTTATGGTTTTATGGTATATCAGGGAAATCCTGAAGATGGCACTGATCCTGAGAGCACCATGAATCTGGTCCTTCAGGATCTGATGCCGCCGGATGGTACGGACATAACGGGGGATGTGCCAAGAATTATACTGAACGGCGCCCAGTATGTTTCCGGCCAACGGAGCGAAGGAATGGTCCACGACAAGATGTGTGTACAGATCGTGGACAACTATCTTATGAGCGATGGACGGCAGGTCCAGGCAGTAACGGCATGGCCGCAGGGGTATATGGAAGGTTTCCTTGGTTCGGACTGGAAGCCGCAGAAGATTACCGGATTTACCATTGGTGCACTTCCGGCTACATTCTATCTGGGCAGCAGCGGTTCCATGATTGCTGCACGGGAGGAGCCGTTCATCTATATAATCCGCGTACTTGGAGAGGATCCGGATGGACAGACGGTCTATGCATTGGGCGTTCAGGCAGAAATCCAGGAACAGGCGGGTCAATGATCACCCTGATGCAGGAATCGCATATAAAGAGGATGCCTTAAAAACTGCGAACCGGAGATGAAAGAGAATGGAATGCAGTGAAAGTGAAACGATTCTGTCACTGATTCTGGATATCGGCGTTGCCATGATGCGTTCCGGTGCGGAAACGCACCGGGTTGAAGACAGTCTGTACAGGATTTGTGAGAGTTACGGTTTTCATACGTGCAATATCTGGGTCATACCAAGCAATATACAGGCCGGCGTGGTTACGGAGGCAGGCGTCCATTTGACGCAGATCCGTCACATTCGTCAGATCAATGTCAACTTTGGTCTGCTGGACCGGCTTAACAATCTGTCACGTGAGGTTTGTGCGATACGTCCGGATGCAGAAACGCTCAGACAGCAGTTCCAGATCGTATCGCGGGAAAAACGGGAACCGGTGTGGATTAACTATGTGGCCGGTATTCTGGCAGCAGTCGGATTCGGTGTATTCTTCAACTGTGATGTTATGGATGCGCTGACGGCCTGTTTGACTGCAGTGCTGATTACTTTTCTGTGCCGCCTGCTTGGAAGACGCGAGAGCAATCCGCTGATTCTGAATTTTGTGACGGCGTTCCTGGCAGAGCTGTTTATTATTACGGCAGTTCACTTTGGAATAGGGCATCATCAGAGCTATATTACGGTCGGCGTTGTGATGCTGCTGATCAGCGGTGCGGGAACGACGAACGGAATCCGGGATCTTGTACATCTTGATACCCTGTCCGGGACGATTAATGTTACCTCATCCCTGACAGGTGCAATCGGCATTGCCCTCGGCATTGCGCTGCCAATCCGGATGCTGCCGGGCTGGGGAAGCGCGGAGGTTCATGTGCTGAATCCAAATCCGCTGATCCAGCTTGTTTCCTGTACGGCAGCAACTGCCGGTTTTGCGGTCTGGTTTCATGTCAGG
Source organism: Clostridia bacterium (assembly GCA_017469025.1). GTDB lineage: Bacteria > Bacillota > Clostridia > Christensenellales > Aristaeellaceae > Ventricola. The sequence continues at coordinate 28,182 of JAFUHD010000268.1, read as the reverse complement.
TATGAGCATGTCATTTATTGTGCGATCGGAGCATGGATTACATGGACAGCATATCTGCTGGCGTCACGCTGGGCAGGCGTGTCCTTTTCTTCTGCAATCTGCTGTTCAATTATTTGCGGATTTTATGCACAAATTATTGCGAGAGTGCTGAAGGCACCGGCAACTGTATTTTCCAGCATATCCATTTTCCCTCTGATCCCTGGCGCCAATCTGTACTACATGATGGCTGCCATTGTTATGAGACAGCGGGAACAGGCGTTCGATCAGGGGATTGCCCTGTTTACCACGTGTTTCGCAATTGTGCTGGGTTTTATGGTCGTTGAAGTGCTCAGCCGTCACATCTGGCATCCCGGAGCTGTTGGAAAACCGGGCGGATACCGGGATATACGCTGACAACTGTTAAAGACCATCTGCCACGGTGCAGTATGAGATCTCAGGAGGACAATCAAAATGGAAGCTGCAGTGAATGGAATGGACCATAAGGCAATGGTACGCAAGGCACTTGGCGTAGCATGGCCGGCCATGATGGAAAATTTCTTTGTGACGCTGGCAGGTATGATAGATACCATGATGGTTTCTGCCATGGGCAGTTACGCTGTAGCAGCCGTTGGACTGACGGCACAGCCGAAGTTTATCGGTCTGACACTGTTCATGGGCATCAATGTCGCTGTATCCGCTCTGGTTGCCCGCAGAAAAGGTGAGCAGCGCCAGGATAAGGCAAATGAGATCTGCCTGACGGCTATTCTCCTGACGGTCCTTGCCTGTGTTGCAGTTACTATCCTTTTTGTAGCAGCAGCACCGGTTATGATGCGCCTGGCCGGCAGCAATGAAGATACACATGAGGCGGCTGTACTTTATTTCCGGATCATTATGGGCGGTATGTTTTTCAATGTACTGACAATGGTTATCAATGCAGCCCAGCGGGGCAGTGGAAACACCAAGCTTGCCATGAGGACCAATGTGGTGTCGAGTCTTGTCAACATCATGTTTAACTATCTTCTGATAGAGGGTCATTTCGGATTTCCTGCCTGGGGGATCATGGGCGCAGCCATTGCTACTGTGCTGGGGACAGTTGTTGCCGCTGCCATGGCGGTTTTTTCGCTGTTCCGTCCATCCAGCTATGTCAGGGTGAAGCTGATGCGTGAACGGCGGATACGGCCCAACCGGGAAAGCGTCCGTTCAATTTGGCATCTTGCATACAATACATCGCTTGAAAATATCGCCATGCGTGTCGGATTCCTGGCGACAGCACTGATAGCGGCCCGTCTAGGCACAGATGCTTTTGCGGCACACAATATTGGCATGAATATTCTGGGACTGGGTTTCTCCTTTGCGGATGGAATGCAGGTTGCTGCCATTGCGCTTGCCGGTGAAGCTCTTGGCGCGGGGCGCAAGGATATGGCAAAGTCGTACGGTTCTCTGTGTCAGCGGATCGGTTTTATTATTTCTCTGCTGCTTGCTGTGGCACTTTTCTTCGGCGGACGCTGGTTCTATGGCCTCTATTTCCAGGAGGAGCACATTCTTGAGATGGGTGAACTCATTTCGCGTTACACTATGGTGATTGTTCTTCTTCAGATTTCCCAGGTCATTTTTACCGGCTGTCTGAGGGCGGCAGGAGATGTTCGTTACACGCTGACAGCTGCACTGATCAGTGTGACCGGTATCCGTACCCTTATGACGATTCTCCTGGTGGCTGTTTTCCATCTTGGCCTCAGTGGTGTCTGGCTGGGTGTTCTTTCTGATCAGCTGTCAAGATTCCTGCTCATGAGGCACCGTTTCCGTCAGGGCAAATGGGTTGATATGAAAATCTGATCTGAGGCATCAACAGTAGTTTCGACATTATAACAAGAATCTGCCTTTCAAAGCCTTAAAATCAAGGCTTTGAGGCAGATTTTCTGTGCATACAACTATTCGATTTTTGCGGCCTGAACAGATGTCTCTTTTGCCGGTTCGGTTCTAAGGGTAGCCGATAAGAAAGCTTAACCTACTTAGCATAAATTGCCCTCCAATCCCCTTCTCACCAGCGGGGTGGCGGTGCGGAGGACTTTTACTATGGTTCTTGTCGGCGGTATCTTCGCATCAAGGTTAATGCAGAGGCGGTACTGGAAGATGTGTTTGTGGGGAGCTTTCGGGCTCCATTTTTTGTTGCTTGAAAAAGGTTCTCAGATGAACTGCCGGGGAATGCTTTCACAGAACCCCAGGGCTGCGTTTTTGCTTATTGGCAGATCGGGGAGAATCAGTATGCAGCTGATGAGGCAATAAAAGTTACTTCAGATATTACGATTAAGGCTGTCTGGACTAATACAGAGACCAATTCGAGAATAGATACCAATGATTTTACGGAAGTTTCGGAAAGCCTGAAAGCTCAGTTTGAAACCGTGAAAGCCTTAGAAATCAGTATTGCCAAACTGTACGTCAATGGCAATATTGCATCAAGGAGCAATCCGGTGTTCTATGATGTAGATATTATGGTTAGTCACGATGGAATAAACCGGGTACCAGGCACTCAGGAGAATTTTCCAAAGGGGAAGCTTCGCGTATTGCTCCCTTATCCATCCGGAACGGGCAGAGATACATATAGTGGGACTGCCTGTAGATGCCAGTATGGGATTGGAAAAGATAGTACGTTGGTACTCATAACCGGATATAAAAAACGGCCGGTTTCCCGGCCGTTTACTGTGCTAATGACTGACAAATTTGTCCTTGACTGCGGAAACGCTTTAGTCAGTGGGCGGATGGTGCTTTGCGGTGCTGCATGATAACGATACCTGCGACAAACAGCAGCGTGCCGCTGATTATCCAAATGCTGACGGGTTCATGGAAGAAAATGATTCCCCATGCAAGTGCAAAGAAGACCATCGTGCTCTGCAGAAGGGCAACCATCTGGAACGGGACCAGCGGAATGGCTTTTGCATTCAGATAGAATCCAATGCCGGTGACAAAACCGAACCAGGCAATGGCAATAATACATGCGAGGTTTGGCGTGCCGGTCGGAAGAAGATTGCCTTCTGCAAGCGGAATGAAGAATCCGAGGATTGCAGCAACGGAAAACATGAAAAGGTTGCTGTCCAGCGTATCAAAGGCATCTGCAACCTTTTTCTGTGCAAAGACGAAAAGTCCGGCGCAAATACCTGTGATGATGTAAAGAATGGTCAGTGTGATGTTCCCGCTGAGCAGTGCCTCGATGGAGAGACCGTTCCAGGAGATCAGCAGAATGCCGGCGACACAACAGATTACACCGGTCCATTTGAGCGCTGTCATCTTTTCGTGCAGGAGTGTGACGCCGAGGATGGTCAGAAGAACCATTTGAACCGGTTGTGTCAGGATGTTTCCATAAGAAACACCGACCGTGAGGGCGATGTTTTCAGCGGTATAAGCCAGGAGCTTTGCGACAGCACCAAAGATCAGCCATTTCCAATGCGTTTTAAGCGATGCAGCAAAATCGGCGCGGAGGGGTTTCCGGCGAATGGCTTTAAGCAGTAAAAGCCAGAGGACACCAACAAAAAAACGCATGAAGGTGATCATTGACGGAGCAAAGAACGGCTTGATCGTTTTGACACAGGTGCCGCCGAAACTGAAAAACAGGGCAACCATGATCAGATAGAAATATCCCATTGGCAACTCCTCTGTAAGGACAGCAGATTTGGTTTTCGGCTTTGTTTGCCCTTTTTTATGATAAACCGGTGCTGTGCGACGGGTTATCTTTTTAAGTGGTGAACGGTTTAACCTGATGTATCGTGTAATTTTACAAGTTCACAGAGACTGCTTCAGCATCATGGAGAGAAATGCTTTCCGGGTGAAGGAACCGAAACACAGATCTGCATAGGAAAATGACGAGAATCCAAAATGATATTTTATATAATTTGTACAGTGCAGGCAGAATGCGCTGCAAAAAAAAACAGCTTGAAACGCTGCCGCCAGACGAAATCCTGAATGACCGGAACGATGTGCTGCGCCTGTGTATTCCATGGATGGAAAACGGTGTACAGGTGAAGATGAAAGCGGCCATCATGAGCAGATAAAATCGGAAAAACGCACAAAAACGAGACTGAAAAGTTTCAAGGCAAATTTCTTGACAAGGGTTTTAAAAAAGAGTAGAATACTATATTGCATTAATATGCAAAATAGGCTATATCTACCCGTTCATCCCTGTTCTGACCGTATTCTACACCGGTTTATGGATTTTGACAATGGGGTGCAGGAAGAAAAATAGAGTTTTGCATAAAGTTATCGGATGGCTGGCTTTCACAGATGAACAGGCCGTCTGAGGAAGCCTGGCCGGTTATGTGCGAAACCGGCCTATTGAAACGAGAAGTTAGGGGTGATGGCATTCATGGTGAATGTTCGCGACGAACGCGACGAGGCTGAAATCATGAAGTACGTCGGTGTACACGACGTGAAAATGGGAAAAGGGCGGATCCGCAAAAGCTTTGCGAGAATTGAAGAAGTTGTGGATATGCCTGATTTGATCGAAGTACAGAAAAACTCCTATCAGAAATTCCTGAATGAGGATTTGAGAGAAGTCCTGAATGACGTCTCTCCGATCGTTGACTTTAATGGAAACCTGGAACTTGCTTTTACGGATTATTCCCTGGATCCAACCCCGAAGTATACCATCGCCGAATGCCGCGAGCGCGACATGACATATGCGACGGCATTGAAGGTTACGGTCCGCCTGACAAACAAGGAAACCGGCGAAGTGAAGGAATCCGAGGTCTTTATGGGAGATTTCCCGCTTATGACCGAGCACGGAACCTTCATTATCAATGGCGGTGAGCGCGTCATTGTTTCACAGCTGGTCCGTTCTCCTGGTGTTTACTACCGTGAGAGCATTGACAAGGCTGGCAAACATCTGTTTGATACACAGGTCATCCCGAGCCGTGGTGCCTGGCTTGAGTATGAGATTGATTCGAACGATGTTATGTGGGTCCGCGTCGACCGGGCAAGAAAGCTTCCTGTGACCAGTCTTCTCCGTGCACTTGGATATGGTACTGATCAGGAAATCTATGACCTTCTCGGTTATGATGAGAAACTTGAAGCGACCATGGGACGCGACGGCGGTGACGATGGGACGCGCCGTACAAGGGTAACTACAGAAGAGAAGAGCGTTACCAGCGGACTTATGGATATCTATCGCCGGCTGCGTCCGGGCGAAGTTGGAACTGTTGATTCAGCTGACAAACTGATCAAGGCGACCTTCTTCGATTCGAAGCGCTATGACATGATGCGTGTCGGCCGGTATAAATATAATAAGAAACTGGCAATTGCAGCGCGAATCAAAGGTCATGTGGTTGTGGACGATCTGATTGATCCCAACACGGGCGAGATCATCGTCCATGCCGGTGAGCGTATTCCTGCAGCAAAGGAAGATCCGCTTGCAAAGCGTATCCAGGACGCCGGTATTAATGATATCATGCTGCAGCTTGAGGATCGCCAGGTCCGTGTTATCGGCAATAACTTTGTCGATGCCAATGTCTGGCTTGATCCGGATATGGTCAGGGAAGTCGGTATCAATGAGATGGTTCATCTGCCGACCCTGAAACAGCTGCTTGAGCAGGTGGAACAGGAAAACCTGAGCCGCGAGGATGAGATCATCCTGCTGCGCGCGAATCTGAATGCGCTTTCTCCGAAGCACATTCTGATTGATGATATTGTGGCATCTATCAGTTATCTGATCAGCCTGCCGTATGGCATTGGCAAGACGGATGATATTGACCATCTGGGCAACCGCCGCCTGCGTTCTGTGGGTGAGCTGCTTCAGAACCAGATCCGCATTGGTCTGGCACGCCTTGAGCGTGTGGTCAGGGAGCGCATGAGTGTACAGAATCAGACGGAGGTAAAGCCTCAGGATCTTATCAATATCCGTCCGGTTTCTGCTGCAATCAAGGAATTTTTCGGTTCCTCCCAGCTCTCCCAGTTCATGGATCAGCCGAACCCGCTGGCTGAACTGACACACAAGCGTCGTCTTTCTGCGCTTGGTCCGGGCGGTCTGAACCGTGACCGTGCGTCATTCGAAGTTCGAGATGTTCATTATTCTCACTATTCGAGGATCTGCCCGATTGAGACGCCTGAAGGTCCGAACATCGGTTTGATCGGTTCCCTGGCAACTTATGCAAGAATCAACGAGTACGGATTTATTGAAGCGCCGTACCGCATGATTGATCACAGCGGTGAGAAGCCGCGTGTACTTGATCAGATCGTATATCTGGCCGCGGATGAGGAAGATGGCTGCTATATTGCCCAGGCAAGAGAGCCGCTCAATCCGGATGGCACCTTTGTCAATGATCGTGTGACCGCCCGTGTACGCGCTGATGTCCAGAGCGTTGAGCCGAGCCGGATTGACTATATTGACGTATCGCCGCGTCAGGTGATCTCTGTTGCAACGGCCATGATTCCGTTCCTCGATCACGATGATGCAAACCGCGCCCTGATGGGATCCAACATGCAGCGTCAGGCAGTGCCGCTGCTTCGTCCGGAGGCGGCGTTTGTTGCAACCGGTATTGAAGGCAAGGCGGCCCGTGACTCCGGTGTCTGTCTGCTGGCCCGTGAGGATGGATTTGTCAAGAAGGTTTCTGCGGATCAGATCGTCATCGAAGATGAACTGCATGAGCCGCATGTCTATCATCTGACGAAGTTTGCACGTTCCAACCAGAGTACATGCATCAATCAGCATCCGATCGTTTCTGCCGGTGAGATTGTCCACAAGGGCGATGTCATTGCGGATGGACCGTCTACGGACCGTGGTGAGATTTCACTTGGCCGTAACGTGCTGATCGGCTTTATGACCTGGGAAGGATACAACTACGAAGACGCCGTTCTGCTCAGCGAAGAGCTGGTTATGAATGACGTTTTCACTTCCATTCATCTGGAAAAATATGAGTGCGAGTCCCGTGATACAAAGCTGGGCCCTGAGGAGATTACCCGCGACCTTCCGAATGTGGGTGATGAAGCACTCAAGGATCTGGATGCCGACGGTATCATCAGAATCGGTGCCGAGGTACATCCGGGCGATATCCTGGTTGGCAAGGTAACGCCCAAGGGCGAAACTGAGCTGACGGCAGAAGAGCGTCTGCTTCGTGCTATCTTCGGCGAGAAGGCACGTGAGGTCCGTGATACGTCCCTCAAGGTGCCGCACGGCGAGGAAGGCATTATTGTAGATGTCAAGGTCTTTGACCGCAAAGACCATTCCGAACTCAGTCCAGGTGTCAACCGGATGGTCCGCGTCTATATTGCCCAGAAACGTAAAATTTCGGTTGGCGACAAGATGGCAGGCCGTCATGGAAACAAGGGTGTTGTTTCCCGTGTTCTCCGGAAAGAAGATATGCCGTTCCTGCCGGACGGCACACCGCTTCAGATCGTGCTCAATCCGCTTGGCGTTCCGTCCCGTATGAACCTCGGACAGGTGCTTGAGGTCCACCTCGGCATGGCTGCCAAGGCACTTGGCTGGCATGTGGCAACACCTGACTTTGACGGTGCAACATTTGAGTCCATTGAGCATGCACTCGAAAAGGCAGGACTGCCTGAAGACGGAAAGACCATTCTGTATGACGGACGTACAGGCGATCAGTTTGGAAACCGTGTAACCGTAGGTTACATGTATTATCTGAAACTGCACCACCTGGTCGATGATAAGATGCACGCACGTTCCACCGGTCCGTACAGCCTTGTTACACAGCAGCCGCTGGGTGGCAAAGCACAGTTTGGCGGCCAGCGCTTTGGCGAGATGGAGGCCTGGGCACTTGAGGCGTACGGTGCTGCCAATACGCTGCAGGAGATCCTGACAGTCAAGTCTGACGATATCGTCGGACGTGTCAAGGCCTATGAGGCAATAGTCAAGGGCAAGAATATTCCTGCACCTGGCGTACCTGAGTCGTTCAAGGTTCTGATCAAGGAACTTGAATCTCTGAGTCTGAATGTCACGGTTCTTGACAAGAATCGCAATGAGATTGAAATCAAAGAACTCGACGATGAGGATGATCCGTATCATGAGACCGTCGTTCCTGAGACGGCTGCTCCGCAGAGCGACCGTGCCAAGGACAGCGGCAAGTCTGCCAAGCAGGAATCCGCTGATGCGGATCTCGAGGCTGACGGCTTTGATGATCTTGATGATGATTTCAACTTCGATCTGGAAAATCTTGATGATATCTCGATTGATGACGATTTTGATGATGAGTAACTTTCTACATATTCAGCTGCCGGGGAATCCCGGCAGCATGACCGATAAGAAAGGGAGTGCACCCCTTTGTCCGAATTAACCAATCTTTCCTCCATTAAGATTTCCATGGCTTCTCCGGACCAGATCAGAGCCTGGTCACATGGTGAGGTTACAAAGCCTGAAACGATCAATTATCGTACGCTGAAGCCGGAGCGCGACGGCCTTTACTGTGAGCGTATCTTCGGACCGACAAAGGACTGGGAATGCAACTGCGGCAAGTATAAGCGCATCCGTTACAAGGGCATCACCTGTGACAAGTGCGGCGTCGATGTTACCCGTTCCAAGGTCCGCCGTGAGCGCATGGGACATATCGAGCTGGCTGCCCCGGTCAGCCATATATGGTATTTCAAGGGCATTCCGAGCCGTATGGCGACGCTGCTTGAAATCTCTCCCCGTTCCCTCGAAAAGGTACTGTATTTTGCTTCCTACATTGTTTTGGATCCCGGCTGTTCGGGACTGCATCCCAATGCGGTTATTACGGAAACAGAATACCGCATGCAGCTGAGCAACCCAACATACCTGCAGGATATAGAATCCGGCAAGACGCCGCTGAGAGTCGGCATGGGCGCAGAGGCCATCAAGGAACTGCTGATGCGTGTCAATCTTGAGGAACTCAGCCAGCAGCTGCGTGAGGAGATCGCACAGCTGACCGAAAAGGAACGCTATCGCGAGACTGAAGGCCAGAAACGTGCAAAAGCCATCAAGCGCCTTGAGGTGGTTGAAGCTTTCCGTCTGAGCGGAAACAAGCCGGAATGGATGATTCTGGATGTTGTACCGGTGATGCCGCCTGATCTGCGCCCGATGGTACAGCTTGACGGCGGCCGCTTTGCGACCAGTGACCTGAATGACCTTTATCGTCGTGTAATAAACCGTAATAATCGTCTCAAACGCCTTCTGGAGCTCGGTGCGCCTGACATCATTGTCCGCAATGAGAAGCGCATGCTGCAGGAAGCGGTAGATGCCCTGATTGATAATGGCCGCCGCGGCCGTCCTGTAACCGGTCCCGGCAATCGCGCACTTAAGTCTCTTTCAGACTTCCTGCGCGGCAAGCAGGGCCGTTTCCGTCAGAACCTCCTTGGCAAGCGCGTTGACTATTCCGGCCGTTCGGTTATCGTTGTTGGTCCGGAACTCAAGCTGCATCAGTGTGGTCTGCCGAAAGGCATGGCCCTTGAGCTGTTCAAGCCCTTTGTCATGGAGCGTCTGGTTAACACCAATATTGTTCATAATGTCAAGAGTGCCAAGCGTATGGTGGACCGCGGCGAGACGCGCGTTTTTGATATCCTTGAGGGTGTCATCAAGGAGCACCTGGTTCTGCTGAACCGTGCGCCGACGCTGCACCGTCTGGGCATCCAGGCTTTCGAGCCGGTTCTGGTTGAAGGCAAGGCCATCAAGCTGCATCCGCTGGCCTGTACTGCATTCAACGCGGACTTCGACGGTGACCAGATGGCTGTTCACGTTCCGCTTTCCATGGAGGCTCAGGCAGAGGCACGCTTCCTCATGCTGTGCGCCAACAACATCCTGAAGCCGCAGGATGGCAAGCCGGTTATCTCTCCGTCCCAGGATATGGTCATCGGCTGCTACTATCTTTCCTGCATCCGTCCGGGCGCCAAGGGCGAGGGACGCTGCTTTGCCAATGAAGATGAGGCCATGATGGCGTATCTGACGGCACAGCTGGATCTGCAGGCAAAGATCAATGTGCGTATTACCCGCGAGTGGCAGGGTGAAACCTACCGCCGCACGATCGAGACCAGCCTTGGCCGTCTCATTCTGAACAGCAATCTGCCGCAGGATATGGGCTTCCAGCCGCGTGAAACGCTGGATGACATGTTCAAGCTGGAGATTGACAAGAAGGTCGGCAAAAAGGAACTTGGCCAGATCGTTGACATGTGTTTCCGTGCGCATGGTGTTTCTGAGACTGCCCGTGTGCTTGACAATATCAAGGCGATGGGTTACAAGTACTCAACCCTGGGCGCTGTAACGGTTTCCGTGTCGGATATCATTGTGCCGCCTGAGAAAGCACCGATCCTGGCCAGCGCCGAGAAGGAAGTCCGTAATATTGAACGTCTGTTCAAGCGCGGTCTTCTGACCGATGAGGAGCGCTACAACCGTGTTGTTGGCATCTGGAGCCGTACAACGGATGAGATCAAGGGCAAGATTATGAACCATATGGACGAGTTCAACCCGGTCCGTATGATGACTGACTCCGGTGCCCGTGGTTCTATTTCCCAGGTTTCCCAGCTGGCCGGTATGCGCGGCATGATGGCATCTCCTACCGGACGTCCTCTGGAAATGCCGGTTAAGGCAAACTTCCGCGAGGGTCTGTCTGTTCTTGAATTCTTCCAGTCTTCTCACGGTTCCCGTAAAGCACTGTCTGATACCGCTCTGCGTACCGCAGACTCTGGTTACCTGACCCGCCGCCTGGTTGATGTCTCTCAGGAGGTTATCATCCGTGAGGTTGACTGTTTTGCAAGCCGCCATGAGAAAATCCGCGGTATTACAGTCAGCGCGATCGGTTCTGAGCATGATCCGATTGAGAACCTGCTTGACCGTGTGGTCGGCCGTGTGGCTGCTGAAGACATTGTCAACCCGATGACGGGTGAGCTGCTTGTTCCGCAGAATGAGATGATTTCCTATGAAAAGGGCAAGGAGATTGTTGACTGCGGCATCAAGCAGGTACAGATCCGTTCGGTTCTGACCTGCCGCAATGAAACCGGTATCTGTGTCAAGTGCTATGGCCAGGATCTGGCTCATGGCGGATACGTTAATATCGGTGAGGCTGTCGGTATTGTTGCTGCCCAGGCTATTGGTGAGCCGGGTACGCAGCTGACCATGCGTACATTCCATACCGGCGGCGTGGCTTCCGAAAAAGATATTACACAGGGTCTTCCGCGTGTTGAGGAGCTCTTTGAAGCCCGTAAGCCGAAGCGTGAGGCAATTCTGGCGGAAATTTCCGGCGAGATTGCCATCAGTGAGGCAAAGAAGAAGCACGAGATCCTCATTAAGAGCGATGACGGGACGATCAAGGCCTATCCGATCACCTATGGCAGCCGCCTCAAGGTGAAAGAGGGCGACCGGGTCACTGCTGGTGATGAACTGACCGATGGTCAGATCAATCCGCATGATCTGCTCCGTATCCTCGGTGTCAAGGCTGTTCAGGAACATCTGCTTAAGGAAGTTCTGATGGTTTACCGTCTCCAGGGCGTTGGCATCGGCGATAAGCACATTGAGGTTATCGTCCATCAGATGCTGCGCAAGGTACGGGTTGAGGATGCAGGCGATACGGATCTGCTCCCCGGCTCAATGGTTGATATCTTCCTGTTCGAACGTGAGAATGAGAAGACCATCGAGGATGGTGGACGTCCAGCTGTTGCCAAGCGTATTCTGCTGGGCATCACCAAGGCTGCCCTTGCCACCGACTCCTTCCTGTCAGCCGCTTCATTCCAGGAGACTACGCGTGTCCTGACTGAGGCTGCGATCAAGGGCAAGGAAGATCCGCTGGTCGGCCTCAAGGAGAATGTCATTATCGGCAAGCTGATTCCTGCCGGTACCGGCATGCCCCGTTACAAGAACATCGAGATCCACGAAACCTATTGATTTTATAAAGCAGAAAGCGGTTTCCGCTTTCTGCTTTTTGTGTTTTTGGAAGACATAAAAAAAGACTGCCTTTCGGCAGTCTTAAGATCAGCGGATGTCACACATGAGGTGTTCAACCATCTGTGTGCAACGGTCCATGCTTTCTACTGCAATGTGTTCAAAACGACCATGGAATGCAAAGCCGCCAGTGCACAGATTTGGCGTCGGAAGACCCATATAGGACAGACGGCATCCGTCTGTTCCACCGCGTACCGCATAGATAAAAGGCGTCATCCCGGCAGCTTCAATGGCCTTTTTGGCATTGTCAATCAGGAACATATACGGCTCAATTTTCTCCCGCATGTTGTAATAGCTGTCCTTAATCGTAACTTTTACGAATTCCTGACCGTATTTTTCATTCAGTACTTTCGCAGCATGAAACATCATAGCTTTCCGTGCTTCAAATGTGGCATGATCATGGTCACGGATGATATAGGAGAGTGATGCGTGTTCAATGCTGCCTGTCATGTCATTCAAATGGAAAAAGCCTTCATACCCCTCGGTGAGACGCGGAATATCGCCGGCCGGGAGGAGACTGTTGAATTCCATTGCAAGAAGCGCAGCATTTACCATGGTGTCCTTTGCAGAACCAGGATGCACACTGAGACCGGTGATTTCAACCACTGCGCTGGCAGCGTTGAAGGTTTCAAAAGCCAGTTCCCCTTCTTCACCGCCGTCAACGGTATAAGCGTATTTGGCACCAAAGCGTTCAAGATCAAAGTGGTCCACACCTGCGCCGATTTCCTCATCCGGTGTAAATGCAATACAGATCTTGCCATGCGGTTTATTTCCGGCAAGGACATGTTCACAGGCAGTAATGATTTCGGCTACACCGGCTTTATCATCAGCGCCGAGCAGTGTGGTGCCGTCCGTTGTGATCAGTGTCATCCCAATCAGTTTATCAAGCGTCGGAAAAGCCTTGGGGCTGAGCAGATCGCCAGTGCCGGTCAGAACAATATCTCCGCCCGGATAATCACGGATGATTTGAGGCCTTACATTCTCGCCGCATGCATCCGGTGAGGTATCCATATGCGCGATGAAACCAAGCGGCGGGATTTCTTCCATACCGGGTGTTGCGGGAATATTGGCATATACATAACATGCATCGTCGACGTAGACGTCAGACAGTCCCAGCTCTTTGAGCTCTTCTGCCAAAAGGTTTGCCAGTTTAAACTGTATTGGAGAACTGGGACTGGTTTCGCTGTTGGGATCACTTGTTGTATGAACGGCAATGTATTTCAAAAAACGTTCAACTGTCTGCATGATAAACACTCCTTCGATGATATTGTTTTGCTTTGGCAACGTATCAATAATTTGACATACCAGCAGAAAGTGCCGGCCTATCGTTCATTCGTATGCCTGGGTTGATGCATGTATTATATGGTTCAATGCCCGTGTTTTCAATGGAAAGATGAAGAAATCCCAAATTGGAATGGAAAAGCTTAGAAACTGACAGGCAGAATACATGAAAGCGCGGGCTTCCTTGCGGGAACTGTGGAGGAAGGCCATGCAGGATGTGTGTCAGGCAGTTCAAAAAATGTCTACTTTTGCTTGATTCTGCAATTGAGTCGTGTTATGATTGACATATAGGGTATGAAGCTGCAGATGGTGCAGTCTGTATGTATCCTGTAAGACTATATGGAGGAAAAGGTAAATATGAAAAAGTTTCTTTCTGTTGCGCTTCTTCTCTGCCTCGCACTCGCGCTGACTCTGTCCAGCGCTGCTGCTGATACCGTTAAAATCGGTATGGTTACCGACGTTGGCGGCATCAATGACCAGTCTTTCAACCAGTTCGCATGGGCCGGTCTGCAGAACCTTGCCAAGGAAGATCCTGACTTTGAAGTTCAGTATCTTGAGAGCAAGACCGATGCTGACTATCAGACCAACATCAATACCTTCCTTGATGAAGAGTATGATCTGGTCATCTGCGTTGGCTACATGCTGGCTGATGCCACCAAGCAGGCCGCTGAAGACAACCCGGACCGCAACTTTGCTATCGTTGACGATGCAAGTATCGATCTTCCGAACGTTGCATGCCTGACCTTTGCTCAGGAGCAGTGCTCCTACCTCGTAGGACTCATTGCTGGTTCCATGACCCAGAGCAAGACCGTCGGCTATGTACAGGGCATGGTTTCCGATACCATGAATCTGTTCGGCATCGGCTTCTGCACTGGTGTTCTTGAAGCTTGCCCGGATGCTACCATTCTCCAGTACAATGCAAACAGCTTTGTTGACATCGCTGGCGGCAACACCGCTGCGAAGGATATGATCACCAAGGGTGCCGACGTTATCTATCATGCGGCTGGCGGCACTGGCGCTGGCGTTCTGAGCGCATGCCAGGAGGAAGGCATCTGGGGTATCGGCGTTGACTCCGATCAGGCTGCTGTTCTCAACAATGAAAAGGTTCTGACCTCTGCTCTGAAGGATACCGGCGCTGGCTGCGTTGATATCGCCAAGGCTGTTAAGGCTGGTTCTTTTGCTGGCGGCGTACATCACTACACGCTGGCCGACGGTGCTGTCGGATTTGCGACCACCGGCGATCACATCCCGGCTGACGTCCTTGAAAAGGTTGAGGCTGCCAAGGCTGCCATCATTGCTGGCGACTTTGTTGTTCCGACCACTGCTGATGCTTGCGAAGCATTCACCCTGGACGACTAATCTTCGCAGTTTCTATATCTGTCTCCGAAACGGGGCAGGTCATAAAACAGTCTTATCGTGTTTTGCAGGAATGGCATGACTTGCGGGTCATGCCATTTTCTGTTCCATCAGTTCATAAACGATATACAATTGAAAAAAATCCGAACTTCGTTCCGATATGGACGGCCTTCGGATTTTTTGTTTCTATCGAAATTGTCAGACATGTGAGAACATAGAGAGAAGACTTACATGATCAGATATCTGAGGTCAGCGTACAGTGAGAAATGATGTTTCGAACCGTGTTTATACCTGCTCCAGGTTCTTTAATGATATGGTTGTGCTTTTGGTTCTGTAACCATAGATACAAGGACTGAAAAGCTTATTCAGGAGGCAATGGACAGACTGATGGTTAACCGTACAAGCTTCGTGATTGCACACCGCCTTTCGACCATTGTAAATGCAGATTTAATTCTGGTTCTTAAGGATGGAGACATTATAGAAAGCGGCAGACATGAAGAGCTGATGGCTCAAAATGGGTTCTATTCAGAACTGTATAACAGTCAGTTTCATGTTTCATGAGAATAACAGAACAGGAAGTGTTACAGGATATGAGTTTCGTAGAGAATAAACTATGCGAAACAATGGGGAAGATTCTTAATCAGGAAAAATATGAAGTTAATGATAATTTCATCAGCAAGGGCGGGAACAGTTTCCTTGCACAAAAGCTGGCTGACGAGTGTGGGATTAATGGTTTGACACCACAGATCGTGATGATGGGTCTTACCCCGAAGCATATAAGCGAAGTGCTGAATGAAAAGGGTGGTAGAAAACCGGCATTTACTGTCGGAGAAGCTACAGCAGAAGAATATCCCATGACGCCTTCCATGCTTTACAATTTCTTTCGCTGTGAGGCAACAGGCGACACGATAGATATAATGGATCTAAAGGCGCTGTGGGAATTAAATGACGATGTGGACATCGAAAGACTGAGACAGGCCCTCATTAAAACAATAAGTCATTATGAAGGCCTCAACATAGGATTTTGCAGAGAACGGGCAGTATTTATAAAAAGAAAAGCTGAAATTCCGGAAATCCCTGTAATGGAACTGACAAAAGATGGATTGAAAGATTTTTTGCTTAAAGCAGGGAGTAAAAAGAGAAATTTAGCGGATGATAACATGATAGATGTGACTATCATTAAATTTAATGGCAAGTCATATCTATACCTGAGAATGCCGCATCTTGTTTACGATGGAATGTCAACAAGCAATTTCCTTAAGGATATTTCAATCTGCTATGACGGTGGTGAACCAATAGAGGAGCAATCCACGATTTTTGATTCTGGTAATTATCAAAAGATAATATCAGAGACGGGGTTCTATGACGAGGCACTGGATTATTATGACCATATCTTTAGAGAGTATCCTTCGGATTTAAGAAAGGATATGAAGGATGATTATTCCACGTATTTCTTCAATGAAAATATTGGTCAGATATCCGGAGCAAACGCCAAAGCATTCCTTAAGGAAAATGGTCTGACGTTTGGAACTGTGCTTCAGGCTGCATTTATTGTTGCATTAAGCAAGGCATTAAAAAAGGATAAGCTGGTTTATCGGATTTTTCACAGTGGACGCTATGATGACAGAGTGAATAACATGCAGGGAACAGAGGCCAGGCCGGTGCTTATGCTTGTAGATATTAATCCGGAGCATCAGGTTTTGGATTTTCTGCATCATCTTCAGTACAGGTATTTTGAAACGGTTTACTATGATGTAGTCCCATTTACTGAACTGATTAAAAGATATCCTGATATTGACTCGGGCATTATTTTCAATTATAGGGGAAGTCTTTTGGGAAATACAGATATTGTGCTGGACGGTAAGCCCAATTCTTTCTCTGTGCTCGGATATATCTATGGCTCTGATTCAAAAGATGCTGCACATTCACATGATATTGTTGATATGATGATTGATAAAACACCGAATGGATTTACCATGTCAGGAAATTCCGGATATTTTTCCAAGGAAAAGGTGTTGGAGATCATGGATAATACCAAGAAGATATATAATCTGTTCATGGAAAAGGAAACGATGAAGCAGGTACTTGAGGCGCTGGATAATCAGATCCAGGATTAACGTTTGAAGGAAAGCAAAAGCCGGGATGGTACATAGTATGTACCATCCCGGTTTTCATGTCAGTCAGCCCTGCCAGCCGGATGCCCCAATCAGTTTGAACTGTCTTGTGAACTTCCATCCGGCCAAAGGAGATGGCCCAGCACTTTGTGCCTGTTTGTCAAATAATGACAATGGTGATTGATGCGGTGCCGAAAGCACAACGGTGTGATCAAAGAAAGCAGTTTTTTTTCAGATGACATATGCTTTCAGCGCACCAAGAGAACGTGCAAGAGCAGCGTAGTGCTCCGCATAGTCGGCATCGGTAGTATCTGTGCCAAGTATGTTCTGAAAGCGTTCCCGTACGCCGAATGGACGGTAGCGGATGATTTTATAGAAGCAGCGGTCTTTAATCTGTTCAGCCACGTAACGAACCGTTTCCTCATTGTCCTGATCGCGGTCAGGAAAAATAAGCGTACGGACTTCATACAGTTTTCCTATTTCCAGAAGATAGTCAAGATTCCTGAGGACGGTTTCCCTGGGATAGCGGATGAGCGTATCGCTCCATGCGGCACTGACTGCTTTTACGTCCAGCATGACGCCGTCACTGGCGTCGAGCAGATCAGGATATTTTGAAAAATCGAGTGAGCCATTGGAATCCATGAGGGCAGTCAATCCAAGTGCACGTGTTTCATGGAACAGATCTGTGAGAAAGTCAGGATACTGGGTACATTCTCCGCCGGATGTGGTGATGCCGCCAATATACGGACGTGTCCGCCGGATTTCTGTCATGACCTCCTCAACCGTCATATACCGAACACGGGGTGAGGCATCATACGGGCAGACTTTGATGCACTGATCACACTGGACGCAGGCTGCGCTGTTCCAGGTAACATTTTCATCCTGCAGTGACAGCGCTTGTACCGGACAGCCTGCGATGCATGTACCGCAGTTTCTGCACAGATGGATGGTTTCAGGGTTGTGACAGAACAAGCAGTTAAATGGACATCCCTGAAAGAAAATGGAGGTCCGGTTTCCCGGACCATCCACATTGGAAAACGGTATGATTTTATTGACAGGTGCTTTCTTCATGATGCTGCACACGGCGGTCCAGTGCATGGCCGCCATCCTGTGCACCCTTTCCGAAGACGGTAACCTGATTGAGCGACTGCTTGTTCTGACGAAGCTTTTCAATTTCGCTCTTTTTGACGAGATAACCGGTTACGCGGACAACGTCATTATTCTCAAGATAGCCGGAGAAATAACGCAGGCCGTTGGCAAGGGACCCTTTGATGATCGGCAGAATCGCATCCGGTGTCTTAAGATAGGTTTCCTCAAACTTGAAGATATCGCCGGTGCCGGTCGGGAAATAGGGATGGAATTTCTCATTGACTTCGAGCTGTTCGAGCATGGTCGGCTCGACACCGATGGGAATCCGGGTTCCCGGAGAGTCATCCATGCCATCGCTGTCGATACCAACCTGGGCATGCAGGCGGTAACGGTGATTATAGGCATCGCAGTAAGGTGCAACATGATCTGCAACCCGCTTTTCAATGGCATCCATAATCCGGATTCCGAGCGCGGTCGCATCGGGATTCAGGCCAAAGCCCTTCTTCTTGTCCTCTATGCCAAGCAGGTAATTGCAGCATTCTGCAAGGCCGACTACGCCAAACATACCGGTGAAGTTCTCCTGCTTCACAAAGCCTTCTGTTACCAGGAAGTTTGTCTTAAAGAAACTGGACTCCTCCACGATGAATTTGACGCGTTTGTCCATGTATTCAAGCTGCAGGTCTATGTACTTTGGCAGCTCGTTTTCAATGAAATCGTCCGGACTCTTGGCATCCAGTGCGCATTCATAAAGGCGCATGCGCGGCAGGGTAAATCCGCCGCCTGCGATGGAAAGGCCATTGTAACAGGATGCGATGGCGTATCGTTCACCCCATTCCTTCACAAACATGCGGTGGTTTGCAAAGGATGGTTTTGCGGTCTTCAGCATGCATTTGACGCATGCAAGGGCAAAGTCATCGCTGGTGCGTTCAGGATCATAACGCAGCGTCAGATTCGGAACGGCGAGCTGCATTTCCTCTGTCAGTTCAAGGAGAATACGTCCGGTAACGGTATCCTCTGGGCCGATATCGGCATGCACAAAGGAGTCTGTCTGAATCTTGTCGATGTTTTGCAGGAAAAGGCGAAGCACTTTTTTTGCAAATGCCCGGTCTTCCTTCAGTACGAATGGCTCAAGCAGTTTGTCAATGTCCCCAAGATAAACCGGATAAGCGGTAATTGAGGGCACATGACAATAAAAAATCTCAAGCACATTGACAGCTTCAAGGAGATCCTTTGGTGGTTCGAGTTCCAGAAAGGAACAGCCCTTTTTGAAGAGCAGTTCATAATCAGGACAGATATATCGGGGACGGTAAGGCATGACGCCTTCATTCAGGTCACATAGCGCGCCTTTCTGCTTGGCAGCATAATAGGCATCTGAGTAACGCAGCGTTGTATCTGTGCTCTCTCCAAGACGGGCAAGAGCCAGCACTTCCTGTCGATACGTCAGAGTCGGATCTTTAATGATATCCAGTGCAGCTGACAATGTTCATTCCTCCTTAAATGACATGGTTTGGCTTTGAGCCCTGTAATCGTTGCAATTGTCATTATTTGATAAACAGAAAATCTGTGATTGGAACATAATTGATCACGGTGACCCGGCAGTCTTAAGGACGGCTAAATCACCACTTTCATTTTACTGAATTTATCGTTGGCTGTCAAATTTGATATTTGAGAAAGAAACCCAAATGGAAACAGAATATGAGGAAAAACACACTCGAGAAAAGAATGGCTGCATAGTTCAGGAAAAATGAAATATTCGGCTGAAATATTTAGAATTATGGAGAGAAAATACACGAAAAGACTTGAAACAGACGCAAAGTGGTGCTATCCTTTTAGATAAAGATCGGGCTAAATGCAAATAGTGGGGGAAGGGTTCTGTTAACGGAATTCTGAACATTTGGCCGGAGTATTTTTGGAATTCGGAATATTAACCGGATGATGAGAAAAAGTACCGGATAAGCTTTTCAGAGGACTGGACATGCAATATGCCTGTTCAGACCGGGGAAATGTGTCCGGCGGTATATTTTTCAGAATACGCTTGCTGAAATCTCTGGCACAAAGGGGGGACTCGGGATGCAGCCAAAGCGTAGGTCATGCAACGGCTATACGTCTGCAGGTGCTGTATTTGATGATACAGCGGATCTGTATATTGACAGCCGTGATGACAATATGGATGCAAAACACAGCGGAGTTTCTCCGGAACCGCTGCTGTGGAATAATGCCTTTCAGTCAGCAGGTATAAAAAGAAACAGTCTGATGAAAAGGCTTTCACGTGCGGTACGCCGGGAAAGAGGCACTGCCGTATTATGTATTTGTTTGCTGATTCTGTCACTTGGACTGGGTGGAGTCTGTATTCATAAAGCCGGACAGATTTATTCGGATCTCCGGGCAATTGATGTGTACAGGAGCAAAGAACAGTTTTTTAATGAGGAAAATGCAAAACTGGAAGCTTTGCTGGGAGAAGCAAAAAATTCTGACCGCATCCGGAACCAGGCTCAGAATACGCTTGGTATGCTGAGACCGGAAATGGCAGAAAAACAGGTGCTTTCGGTATGTGTGCATGATGATACAGATTCTGATTTCCTTACGGCTGACAGCGTGCAGTTTGGCACGCTGGATGCAATGGTCAGTCTTGTCGGACTGGTGGAAAGAGTTGCGGATATTATCATACCATGAAACAGCCTTCGGGCTGTTTTTTGTTTGGATTGAAATTTGAAGCAGTTACATGCAATTTTTTGAAGAGATTTTACTGCACAGGGAATCAGAAATATTGACCGCTTTGGGCAAATCAATTAGAATGTACTAAAGATGTTTCATAGAAATGCTTTTTCACTCTGCCGGGTGAAAATACAAAGGGGGAGATTTCTTGTCAAAAGAACATGTGGACATGAATAAACCCGTCATTGAGATGCGCAATATCGTTAAGCGCTTTGGCGATTTTGTGGCGAATGATGGAATCAATCTCACCGTCCACAAGGGCGAGATTCATGCAATCCTCGGTGAAAATGGTGCAGGCAAATCAACGCTGATGAATCAGCTGTACGGCCTGCTCAAGCCGACCTCCGGTGATATTCTTGTCGGTGGGAAAAAGATTGTGATGAACAATCCGAAGGATGCCATTGATGCCGGTATTGGCATGGTGCATCAGCATTTTATGCTGGTTCAGCCGTTCACTGTCACAGAGAATATTGTTCTGGGCATGGAACCCCGGAAGGGTGTTGTTCTTGACATGGCTACGGCTCGCAAAAATGTGGTTGAAATATCTGAACGCTATGGCCTTTCAATTGATCCGGATGCAAAGATTGAAGACATATCCGTCGGAATGCAGCAGCGTGTCGAGATTCTGAAGGCACTTTACCGTGGCGCCGATATCCTGATTCTCGATGAACCGACGTCTTCCCTGACGCCTCAGGAAATCGTTGAGCTGATTGAGATCATGCACAATCTGACTGCGGATGGAAAGAGCATCATTCTTATCACGCACAAGCTGAAGGAGATCAAGGAATCTGCGGATTTCTGTACCATCATCCGAGCTGGCAAGTATATTGATACGGTGGATGTGGACACCGTGGATGAAAATGATCTGGCCAGCATGATGGTAGGCCGTAAGGTCACCTTTACGGTGGATAAGCCTCCGCTTGAACCCGGTCCCGTCATTCTGCATGTGGAGAATCTGCATGGCAAAGACTATCGCGGCGTAGAGATTCTGAAGGGACTCAATCTTGAAGTTCATGCAGGTGAAATTGTGGGTATTGCCGGTATAGACGGCAATGGCCAGACGGAGCTGGTGGAGATACTGACCGGCCTCAGGCAGGGAACAGAGGGTGAAGTTACTGTTAAAGGCGTCAGTGTCTTTAACAAGTCACCGTACTTTGGATTTACGCATGGTGTATCCAGTATTCCTGCTGACCGGCAGAAGCATGGTCTGGTGCTGGACTTCTCAATTGAGGACAACCTGATTCTGCAGAATTATCACAAGGAGCCATTTTCACTGAACCACATTCTGTACCGGCCTTCGATTCAGAAACATGCGAAAGCATCCATGAAAAATTTCGATATTCGTCCCAGTGATGATGAGAAGAGACCAGCTGGTACGCTTTCAGGTGGAAACCAGCAGAAGGTTATTATTGCCCGGGAAGTCCAGAATGACAAGGATCTGCTGATCGCCGTGAACCCGACCCGCGGACTTGACGTTGGCGCTATCGAATACGTGCATAAGTATATCGTTGAACAGCGTAACAAGGGCAAGGCGGTGCTGCTGGTTTCTTTTGAGCTGGATGAAATCATGAGCCTTTCCGATGTTATTGATGTCATTTTCGATGGCCGTATTGTAAGTACGATTCCTGGCGGAGAGGCAAACGAGAATGAGCTCGGTCTTCTGATGGCAGGAGGTAAGAAAGCATGAATAAAAGAAAAAGCATTCTGGACAACCGGTTTGTCCCGATCCTGTTTTCAATTGTTCTCGGATTCCTGGTCGGTGCCGTGTTCCTTGCAGTCATGGGATTGTCGGTTGGCACAGCCTATGGACGTCTTTTGAACAGTGTTACGAGCCTTAAGGGATTTTCCTATGTCGTGGTTTATGCGGTGCCTTACATTGTTGCAGGACTTTCCGTGGCATTTTCCTTTAGAACAGGCGTCTTTAATATTGGCGCAGAGGGACAGTTTGTGGTTGGCTCCATGGCTGCTGCTGTTGTCGGTATTCTGTTTCCGGATCTGCCGAAACCAATCCTGATTCCGTTCTGTTTCCTGGCTGCGATGTTCTTCGGTGCACTCTGGGGCATAGTGGTGGCGGTTCTTAAGATCAAATGGGGCATTAATGAAGTCCTGAGCATGATCATGTTCAACTGGATTGCCTTCTATCTTTCCAACTTTGTTGCGGGTATTCCGGCGATTCACAGCGACGGATCTGCTGAGGCAACAAAAAATATTTCAGCAAATGCAAGCATGTTGCTGCCAAAGGATTTTATTAAGAGCGTGGGACTCTGTCCAACAGCAAACTGGGGCATTCTGGTCGCAATTGCCATCATGATTATTGTCTGGCTTGTGATTGACAAGACAACCCTTGGCTATGAGCTCAAATCAGTTGGTGCAAACCGTTTTGCAGCTGAGTATGGCGGCATCAATGTAAACCGCTCAATTCTGACAGCACTTGCTATTTCCGGTATTCTCTCCGGTCTTGCCGGCGCTCTGCAGCTCATGGGTATGGGCAATCGTATTTCGGTCTTTACCTCTCAGGAAGGTTTCGGATTTGCCGGTATTGTTGTCGCGCTGATTGGCGTCTCCAATCCATTTGGCGTTTTCGCTGCGGGTCTGTTCTATGGTGCACTGATATATGGCGGCAGCAAACTGAACCTGGTCGGTGCTCCGACACAGCTGATCAATGTCATCGTCGGTACAGTCGTATTCTTTATCGCCATCTCTTCCATCTTCCAGTTTAAGGGCTTGAGAAGACGGCTGCAGTCCAAAAAGGAGGGGAAGAAAGCATGACCAATTTCATTAACAGTCTGGGCATCGTATTGTACGCTACCCTTGCCTACACAACTCCACTCCTCTATGCAGCGCTGGGCTCCTGCTTCTCGGAAGTTTCCGGTGTTGTCAACATCGGTATTGAGGGTATGATGACGGCAGGTGCTTTTACCGGTACGGCAGTTGCCTACTTTACCGGGAATCCGCTGATCGGTTTTATCTGCGGCGGTCTTGCGGGTGCCTTTTTCGGCATGCTCCATGCGACGGCAACCGTTAAGCTGGGAGCAGATCAGACAATTGCCGGTACGGCGATTAACATGCTGGGACCTGGTATCGTGATCATGATTTCCAAGGTTGTGTTCAGTTCAACGGACACGGTTCCGCTTTCTCCGTCCCAGAAGATTCCAAAGCTCTTTATGAATCTGTTTGATACGACCACCGTCTTTGGCCGCTTCATGGATAACGTCTTTGCAACATATGCATCGACCTATCTTGTTTTCATTCTGACCCTGCTGGTCTGGTTCATCTTCTACAAGACCCGCTTTGGCCTGCGGCTGCGTGCCTGCGGTGAACATCCCCAGGCCTGTGAGACGCTGGGCATCAATGTTATCAGCATGCGTTTTCTCTGCGTGTGCATTTCAGGTTTTCTCTCCGGCCTCGGCGGCGCGTGCGTAACCATGGCAATTTCCACTCAGTTCAGACCAATTTCCATCGTAGGCCAGGGCTTTATCGCGATTGCCGCTGTTATCTTTGGCAAGTTCCGGCCGCAGGGCGCCCTGATCGGCTGTCTTCTGTTTGGATTCTGCTCGGGATTAAAAGTTGTTCTGGGCAGCTCTTCCGGTGTCAATATGCAGCTCCTGTCCATGATCCCATATGTGGTCACAGTACTTATTCTGGTCCTCTTTGTGGGCAAATCTCATGTTCCGTCTGCAAACGGCAAGCCGTACATCAAAGCAAGATAAACGATTTGCAAAGCCATGGGTTCCGTGTAGAAAGCGGTACCCATGGCTTTTTCTTTTGGTTGCAAGAATGTGTGAAATGATGTAAAATCCAGATAGAGAAACTTGTTGATTTTGTTTAAGCAGAACCGGAAAGGAAGGTATAAATGTCTGAAAAGCTGACACTCAAAGTGTTTCCAAAGGGGTGGGGCAGAGAGGCTTATCGGGTGTTTGAGATCAGTGATACACAAACACTTGAAGACCTGTGTTACAGAATTCTGGCCTGCTTCGATTTTGATGCAGATCACATGTACGCATTTTATATGGACAATGTACCTTACAGCAGGACAGCTGCATATTCATGTGATGGCTTCCGTTCGGTATCTGCTGCGAAACTCAGCTGGTTTCATCTGTTGAAGGGACAGAAGTTCATTCTGCATTATGACTTTGGTGACGACTGGATGTTTATGATTAACGTTCAGAAGGTTGAACCATCTGATGGAAAGGAAAAGTTTAAGCTGATTCGTTCGAAGGGATCAGTGGAACAGTATCCTGACTGGGATGAGGAATAATCTGGTGTGAAAAAGGTTCTGTCCTTAAAGCGTTTTAAACAGGAAGAGCGAAATATGCCTGTTTATGAATAGCGTGTTTATGAGTGAGAGGAGGAGCGGAACGTGGCAAACGGGTTTGAGTACCGTGGTTTTATGCTGGATGTCAGCCGGCATTATATGCCGATGCGTGATATCAAAAAACTGATTGACGCTGCCCAGATATGTGGTATGAACCGGATGCACTGGCATCTGACGGATGACCAGGGATGGAGGATTGAGATCAAAAAGTATCCCAGACTGACCGGAATTGGTTCGCATCGCGGACAATCGTACTTTGGCGTCTTTTCGGATACGGAAAACAATGATGGTTTCTACACACAGAAGGAAATCCGGGAAATTGTTGCGTATGCGAAGGAACACGGTATAGAGATCATTCCGGAAATTGAAATGCCCGGTCATGCCAGTGCGATGCTGGCGGCGTATCCCCAGTTTGGCTGCCGGCGTGTCGTACATGGACGGACGGATTCCCGGATTAAGGATAATCCGTACAACTATCAGGTTGAGGTCTCGGTCGGCATTTATCCGGATCTGATTTGCGGCGGAAAGGATGAATCCATCCGGTTCTTTGAGGATATCCTGGATGAAGTCATGACGCTTTTCCCTTATCCGGTCATTCATATCGGTGGCGATGAAGCAATCAAGCTGCACTGGCGCAGGTGTCCTGACTGCCAGGCGCGGATGGAGAAACTCGGCATTCAGACAGAAGAAGAGCTCCAGCGCTGGATGGTGCTCGAGGTCGGAGAATATCTGGCATCCAAAGGACGCAAGACGATGGTCTGGTGCGATGTACTGGCGGGTGGACCGCTGCCAGATCATTTCATTGTGCAGCAGTGGATGGGTGCATCCGAAGCGACACGTGCACATCTGGCATCCGGTGGGAAGATCATTATCTCTGATACCGCCGGTTATTATCTGGATTATCCCTTTGGTCGTATTGATGTGCATGATATCTGGCAGTATCCACGTATTCCGGCTTATGCAGAAGGATATGAATCCGGTGTTCTCGGCCTCGAATGTCCGCTGTGGACGGAATATGTGACCGATCTTAAGCGTGCATCATTCCAGCTGTTCCCGAGAATGGCCGCGGTTGCGCTCAAGGCATCTGAACCGGAGTCCATGGATTGGCCTGCATTCCGCGGCCTTATTGCGGCCAAACAGAAGGAAATTGAAGCACTCGGACTTACCGGCGCACCGGAGAGCCTGTGGGAACTGACACCGGAACAGAAAAAGGAAAATCTTGCCGATTGGGAGCGTCTCACGCGTACACCTTCCATTATGCCGTACATTCATTTTGAAAACCGGCTGATGCTCCTTGAACATACCGAACGCTTTATGGAGGAGATCGGTATTCCAAAGGCGTTTGCAGAACGTGCCGGTGACCGGATCATGGCAAGCCTTTATCATGGTCACATTGTGACAGAGGACGACGGTGCCGGAGAAATGGTTCATCAGCTGATGGAGGCCGTCCGTAACCGCCGTGACGGCGTCTGGACGATGTTCCCGGAAAATGTCTGGCTGGATACCATGAAGTGCTTTACCCGTTTTGTTCAGGAACACAGGCAGTGCTACGGATATGATGGATACGACCGCGGATTCTGGACGCCGAGACAGGTGCAGGCCAAACTGTTCCGTCTTGGTGAGCTTGAGTATGAGATGCTGCCGGATAAGGAAGGCAATCCCAGAATTTTCCTGCACATCCCTTCGGATGCCAATCTCATGCCGGATCCACTGAACGAATCTGTCCGGCTGGCACGTGAATTCTTTGCGTCATATTTTCCGGAGTATGCGGATGCGCCAATGTTCTGTGAAACCTGGCTTCTCTCTCCGAAGCTGCATGAACTGCTTCCGGAAACAGCCAAAATCTTCCATTTCCAGAGCGGATTTGAACTGTACGGAACACATCCGGACAGCAAGGCTGCAATTCTCTGGGTGTTCCATAAGACGGCCATTCAGCAGAAGACGCTGGATCTGAATGAACTTGACGAATCAACCACCTTGCAGCGCAGCATGAAAGCACTGCTTCTTTCAGGTGGTGCACCCGGATCTGCAGACGGTCAGCTGGTACGTCCATTCTCATAAAAAAACAAGAGGCGGCAAAGCCGCCTCTTTATATATGCTGTCAAAAAGGAGGTGAATTACAGATCTTCCCGGAAAAGCATGGCAGCACCGATAATGCCGGCATCATTTCTGAGCTTTGCAAGTTCAACTCTGGGAAGCGGACGGGAAAAGCCGCAGGTATGGCTTGGAATTTCAGCGCGGACAGCATCCAGCAGGAAACTGCCGGCCTGCGAAACGCCGCCTCCGATCAGAACGACTTCCGGATTGACTGTGTTGATGATGTTGTCAATGGTCAGAGCGAGATAGTGTGCATACTGACGGAACAGGCGCATGGCCTGTGGATCGCCATTGCGGGCAGCATTGATGACCATTTCAGCACTTATGCTGTCTGGGTTTCCGTTTGCGGCTGCCAGTATGGCTGATTCGGGAAAGGCGGTGCAAAGATGACGTGCCTTCGACGCCAGCGCCGTGGCGGAACAGTACTGTTCCACGCATCCGCTTCGTCCGCATGCACATGGAATGCCGTCTGCAACCAGGACAGTGTGACCGAATTCTCCAGCCTGTCCAAGTGCGCCGGACCAGGGCCTGCCATTTATGACGATTCCTCCGCCGACACCGGTACCAAGTGTCAGCAGGGCGCAGCTTCTGCAGCCGGCAGCAGCACCGCTGCAGCTTTCTGCCAGTGCGGCAAGGTTTGCATCATTGCTGATCCGGACCGGAAATGGAATAAAGGACTTCATATCTGTCCGTATCGGCCGGTTAAACCACCTGAGATTGGTACACTGTGCCACCAGACCAAGCGGTTCAATGACGATTCCCGGAATACCAATTCCTACCCCGCGTATCTGATCACAGGAAATCCTGTGGTTATCCATTAGCTGGTGCACACAGTCTGCCATGGAAGACAAGATTTCTGAATAGGAGCGTTCGGGACGGGTCGCAACGCAAAGGCGTGCTTCAATCTGCCCATCATCATTTACCACACCTGCTGCAATATTGGTGCCGCCAAGATCTATTCCGATAGAAACCATATCTGCCTCCAGTCTGCCGGTGAGCCTTATTTATGCCGTTGCCTGCATCATACATGAAAACCACCGGTAATTCAATCCAAAGATGCAGCATGTTTCCAGTTTAAACATGGCTGCTGTGTCTTGTTTTCGGGAGAAACGTTGACTATAATCAGAATAACAATCAGGCAGGTAAATGACCTGATATCGGAAATGAAGAGGAGAGGACCCAGCACTGTATGCTGGTCTGTCAAACAATGGCATCTACTATTGATACAGTGCCGAAACTACGAATATGTTATTAAAGGAGATGGCCCAGCATTTCATGCTGGTTTGTCAAATCATGACAACTGCTTATGATACGATGCCGAAAGCACGACTATGTCATTAAAGGAGATG
>JAFUHD010000267.1 GCA_017469025.1 Clostridia bacterium | reverse complement strand
TGAATGCATCGGAGAACGTGGCGTGATGCTATATATAATAAGGAAGCGATTGCTTCAAAACGGTGTTTTGTAGCTCAGGATTGGCGACAGCCCCTAGCGGATCTATATATGCAGATGTAGCTTACATTATCGAATTTTATTCACAGTTACTTACAAGATGCACCAGTAGTCTCTATAAGATAACGGCTATATGAGGGAACCTTCACCCAGTGTTTTTCTAACAGTATCAATGAAGGTTAACCTCAGTGCCTTCACATCATGACTGCAAATTCTGCGGAGGAACAAGAATCATGGATTATAGAGCTATGGTAAATCCCACCTATGTCACAGCCAAAACTACGCTTTTTATGCTTGCCGGTGCCGAAAATGAAGACGCGAGACGAATGATCGGTGCTCTGGGTACCCAGGATGAACTGAGCCAGAACATGCGGAAAGACAACGGCGGAAAACTCTCTATGCCCGAAGCAGAGCTGAACGCACTTAAGACAGGCAGCTCTGCAGCAATTGAAGCACGCTATGAAGCCTTGTCCCATTATCTTCGAAAAGAAGGCTATACAAACCTCTTGGATATAGCCTGTGGATACACACCTCGTGCCATATATTGTGCAAATGCTGATATTGATTACGTCGGTGTGGATGTTCCCGTTGTCGCGGAGACGCTGGAGAAACTGGCTGAGAAGATCGGTCTTTCCCAAAAGCATCCCACTTACATAGGTGCGGATGCCACAAATGCTGCTTCGTTAGCTGCGGCCGCAAACCTGTTGCACGGGCCATTGCTGATTTCCTGCGAGGGTCTGACCCAGTATCTGTCAGCGGATGAGTTTGAGCAGTTCCTCGGAGGCGTCCGGGAAATCCTGTTTCGTAATGGAGGCGCCTGGGTAACATCGGATATGAGTGTTGACTACGAGGCGTTTGCCACAGCGTGCATGAGCAGTCCTAATGCTGCTGCAATGTATCGGTCAGCGAAACAGGCGGCCATGAGCAGCTCTAACGTATATGGCGACGGTGTAGCCCTTTGGGATGCCGAAAGAAAACAGGCATTCATTGAAGCGCATGGCTTCCGGGTGGAAAAGGTGCCGTTCTATGATGAGGATGTAGCCTTGGTAACACTTCGGGACATTCCTGAAGCCTGGAGAAACGCCATTAAGATGAAGCTGAAAGAATCACGTCTGTGGGTCATGAAAGTGGATGAGGGCTTCAAGGGATCCCAGATGATCGCTGGTGCAAAACAGGTAGAGAATCTGAACATTGAATATACCAGAAAAGCCGGCATCCTTCATTGCCAGGTCAAAGGACGCATCGATACCATTAGTGCTCCAGCGCTTTTGGAGGTTTTTGAAAATAACTATGATGGCACTGCCGGCATTAAGGTGGATGCCGAAAAGCTGGAATACATCTCATCTGCCGGACTGAGGGTGCTGCTGATGGCTTTGAAGAAACTGGGCGATGGTTCTGTTTCGGTAATCAATACCTCCGAAGCTGTTAAGGAGATATTTGAAACAACAGGCTTTGATCAGATGATTACAGTGGAATAAAAGACTCCCTCCGATCCATCCAATATACCGGATGGGGATCGGAGGGATTTTCATGTTTCGTTCCGAATTTACAGACACGCAATCTCTTCAAGCGCTGACGCTGGAAATGATCTCAGGATCACTGTCTCTCTGATTAACGCCTTTTGCAGCCCTGATTTAGATATTCCTCTCTTTTTTTTGACACTGCTGCTGACCATCGTGCTTTCCATCGTCCTGCAGCGCCGGATTTTGCGGATCATCAAATACGAAGTTGTCCGCACTGCAAAAGTCCTCAGTTCTTCTGTCGTGACCGGCACTGCCTTCATTTCATCCGGATTTTGACAGCGCCGGGAATACTTTACAACCAGGAACTGAACGTGTCACTCTTTACAGCTTCCAGCGTTCTTTATTCCACCCGGAATGCTGGAAGCAGTATATCGTACATTCAGAGTATTCCGGTTGCAGTCTCTCCGGAATTGCTGCACAGGGAAGCACAGCCGGCTCACAAATCTCAGAAATGAAGGGCCTGCCATATTATGTCTGCTAAATCAGGCAGCTTTTCCATCTGCTGACAGCTGTGTCAGAGCCGCTGCCGGTCTCAGCTCTTCAGCCTCGACATCCGGTTCGACCTTCTGCACATTCTCAGGATACAGAATTTCAAACTCGTCTTTTTCAGACACGGTGAAAAAACCATTTGCATCGCACTTTTCCTTGAAGGCCGCTGCAACATCCGGATCACCATAGTCCCGTTCCGTATCATCGCAAAGCAGCATGTAGGCTCTGCCGCCGTATTTTTTGTTCTGCAGCGTATAAGTTGCCATGGAGAAGTCGCCCGTAGAGTTCCCAAAGGCCAGAACCGGCATTCTTCCGATCTCCTGCTGGATAACAGTCGCTTTGTTTGTCTTCTGATTCTTGATGAACAGTTCTCCGGCAATCACCAGCTGGTCCTCCGGCGTCAGTTCATAGAACATGCTGTTTCTGTTCTCATCTCCGGAGGCAACGTAAAGAAGATCCGTGCCAATGACTCTGTCATAGGGAATGTACGCATCCAGCACACCTTCTGTCATCACCCGCACCGCATAGCGATATGTGGCACTGACAATATAGACAGAATAATCATGATCGCACAGGTATTCAACCAGGGAAACCATTGGCTGGAAATACGCTTCACCGTAAGTCATGCCTTCAAATCCGCGGACATCCATTCTCTTGAATTTACGTACAACCTCAGCATATTCATCACTTGTCAGCCCTTCATAGAGCTTCGGTCCCAGTTCACGCTCTCTGGCATCAAAATCCTCGATCGGGATGCCGCGAAGCACCTTGTCCTCCCATGCCTGCGCGAAGTTCTTCAGTTCCTCCGGTGCTTCATAGCTGTCATCATACAGTGCGCGCTGAATATACAGCCAGTCGTTAAAATACGTCGGAAAGCGTTCCCCGTACAGCGTTCCATCCATATCAAATACAGCGATTCTGTCTTCAACTGGGATGAAACCCACTGAGTTTTCGTCCACAGAATCCGTGACAAATGCCACAATGGACTGCATAGCCGGAGAATCAGCTGCCCAGTTTTTAATTCCTTCCGCATCCGCCATGCCTGACACCGCGAGCAGGCTGAGGACCAGAATCGCGCCAAGCATCATTGAAAATACATACAGCTTTCCAGTTCTTTTCATGTTGTTCTCCTTTGATAACTTCATTATTCTTTCAGCACCATATCAATCGCAAATGTCATTATCTGACAAACCGGCACAAAGTGCCGGATCATCTCCATTTCATATCTGAATGGATTATCACACCATTCCGGCATCAGAATCACATCCCGCGCAGAATAAGACGCCATGGCTTAAACATCTGTCCTGATTCCTCTCAGAATGTGTGCCTTTGAGCGTTTCTTGGGATCTATTCTGCCCCGGATCCACCCTACCAGAGCATTCATTATCCCTTCCAGCACAAAATAAATGACTGTGACCGCGATCAGCGGGAAGAAAGCCTCATATGTACGGCTCCGCACGATATCACCCATCTTGGTCAGGTCCTGGACAGCAATATATCCCACAATGGCTGTAGCCTTGATCAGGGCGACAAGCTCTCCCTGATAGGCAGGAAGGACTAGCGGAATCGCCTGGGGCAGGATGATGCGGAAGAATGTTCGGCGGTTGGAATAGCCCAGCGCATATGCAGCCTCATACTGTCCCTGATCAATTGTGTTAACACCCATTTTAATCAGTCCAAACACAGATGCCCCAAAGGTCAGTGTAAAGCCGATCACCGCCACTGCGATACCGCTTACATCCACTCTTCCAAAGATGATGTAGTAAAGGACCATGAGCAGAACCACCATCGGCATTCCCTGTACAAGCCAGACGCAGAAATTCGTAACCCCATTTGCCGCCCTGTTCCCATTGCGGCAGAGCATGAAGATCACAAAGCCCAGCGCAGTCCCAGACAGCGCAGATAACAGCGTAATCAGCATTGTTGTGCTGATTCCATGCAGGAACAGCATCCACCGTCTTTCGCGGATGAATGTCTTGTTGAAGCTGTCCTGAAGAGATAACAAAGTACCTCCCTGTCCCGCTGTGCTCCCTTTCCGGACATCTGCTCCCGCGCCGGCATTTCCCTCTGCAGCGGAGACCGGTGCAGCCAGATCAGAGGCACGGACTGCAAGTACGATCCCGCCATGGCTGGTCGGATCAGAAAAGAGCACCTGCTCCTCCCGTTCCGGCGTCACATTCATGTCTGTGGTGAAATCATATTTGCCGGACTGAATCGCAGGAATTCGGCCCGCAAAATCCACATCACCAAGTTCAAGCGCATATCCCCTGTCCCGGCAGAAGCGTACCACCAGGTCAATATCATAACCTACATTTTTTCCGTCCTTTATATACGAGAATGGCATGTCGGTGGAAGTCGTGACGACACGTATCGTCCCTTTCTCACCGGTGAGGCTGGACATATCCACAACCTTGCGGCTTTCATCTATGCCAAACCAGATATCATCCAGTTCCTGCATCGTGCCATCTGCCCAGCAGCGTGCCAGAAACTCGTTTAGTTCCTCACACAGTGCAGCACTTTCCGGATCATTTTTCCGAAAAGCGAAGCTGTAATTATTCAGTGTAATGTTGTCATGAATGTAATCAATCTCCGGCTGCTCGGCATGCAGAGACTTCATGACAGGTTCATCTCCGAGAAATGCGTCAATTTTCCCGGTAAGCAGCGCTGCAACACAATCCGGATTGCTGTTTAAGATCAGATATTCGCTGTCCGGAAAACACGCTGCCGCCGTATCCTCCATCAGCGGACCGACCAGAACGCCAAGACGTTTGCCGTTATAATCCTGCCAGTGAACCGTGACCGGTGCATTCGCTGCCACACTTGCAGATGACGCCCGTACGGCAATGGCGGTCTGTTCCTGGTACAGTGTTTTTGAAAACAGCAGCGCTTCAGCCCGTTCAGGCGTAACCTGAAGGTTTGCGGATATGAGATCAACCTTTCCGGTGTGTGCAGCTGCCACGATGGAACCGTAATCATAGATCTCAAACGTAACGTCCGCATTCAGCCATTCCGCAAAGCGATTCATCAGTTCGATATCAAATCCGGTCAGATCCACCCCGTGGTAATAGCTGTAGGGTTCCACTATGCCGGTTGTTGCAACTTTCAGATGAAATTGCGGCGACTGCGGACGTCCAATCTCCGGCATAACTGTATCCCCGCGTACAACCCAGCGGTCAAACATATCATCCAGTGTCCCGTCAGCATGAATCAGGTCTATGAATTCATTGACCTTCTTTGGCAATTCCGGAATAGTGGAAACCTCTGAGATACCCAGCGCTATGTCTACAGCCTCACCGACCTGCTGGTCAAGCAGCCTGACCCCATTCTGGCCTTTGGCTACTGTGATTTCAAGCTGATTTCTGTCGTAAAGATAGCAGTCAATCTTGCCCTGTGAAAGCGCAGCGCAGCCGTCCACTTTTTCAAAATAGAACAATTCTGCATCCGGATATAACTGTCGGACAATCGTCTCCTGAATCGTTCCATTTGCTACACCGATACGCAGACCTGCTTTTGACAGGTCTATCTCTCCCGCGGTTTCCGCAAGAATCTGCTTCGGAACAAGCGTAATCAGAACAAGGAAACAAAGGAAAAAGGCAGCTGCCAATCTAAAAACCATTTCCCGTCTCATCAGACCCCCCCTGTAAATCAGTGCTTTCCGTTCCTGCTGCTCTGCGCCATGCATTGACTGGCAGAGAAACATCTTTCGGCTCCGGATAGTTATCATCATCTGTTTCCGATGAGCCCTCCAGCCATTTCTTATATTACCACAGCAAATCACCGGATTGTTCCCAGATTATTCTCCATTTCTGCCAAATAATAATACCAGTCTTCAGGACTGTCAATGATGCCGCCGCTGGCAGGCTGGGGATTGGAGGGGATCCATATCCAGCAGCAGAACCTGTTTGAGCCGCCTTTCCTGCGTCAAAATGCCATCGTCTGTCCGTTCCTGTTGTTTCTCTTTGAATGGGTCCCCATTACAAATGAAAATGACAAACGATTTCGCAACCCGTTGTAATCTGCACCTTCTATGATCATGCGAAACTCTGAATCATGCTTTTTCTGAGCTGTTCAGATCGTAAAATACGTACAGTTTCTTTGCCAGACAGCAGTATTTGAC
This sequence comes from Clostridia bacterium, assembly GCA_017469025.1. Lineage (GTDB taxonomy): Bacteria > Bacillota > Clostridia > Christensenellales > Aristaeellaceae > Ventricola. The sequence continues at coordinate 258 of JAFUHD010000267.1, read as the reverse complement.
TGCTGGAACAAAACGCAAAACTAATCAACACCCCCCGCACCCCCTCAATCATGAGGGGGAGAAAGCTGATGCGTCAGTTTGCAAATATTAAAAAGTATATTGAAAAACCATCTTTTCCCTTCATAATTAAAGCTGCAAAACAAAAAAGAAGGTGGAAAAGATGGCTGCAGTCAGTATACCAACTTTTATCGATGATAGCAATGAATATGTTTCTGAAAAGGCATTTACTACCGAAGAAAAATCATCTTGGAAACATTA
>JAFUHD010000266.1 GCA_017469025.1 Clostridia bacterium | reverse complement strand
TATATGCCAGCTGTGCAAGCACCAGATTATCCACTTCGTTAAAAGGATCTACAGCAAGCGGCATATCCCCGCGCCAGGCCAGATAATCAAAAATTGTCGACATGTTATTCTCCTGCATATAGCAACTGCAGCATGCTTTATCTGCCAGCAGTCCTCAGTTTCCGGCGCTCAACAGCTGCCTCGTATTCCGCCCGCTCCTCATCTGTTTCCGGGATAAATGGCGGCACCTGTGTCGGCCGGTCATTTTCATCAATCGCAACATATACAACATAGGTCCGATTGATCGCTTTCCGTTCCCCGCCCAGGGACTCCACATAGCTGTCTACACGAACCTCAAGAGAAGTACGCCCTGTCCATGTAACAACGGCTTCCTGCACCACTGTATCATTCAGATAAGCAGGACTTAAAAAGCTTAAATTCTCAACGCATGCTGTCGTTACGGCAGCGTGCGTATACCGCCTTGCAGCCACAGCACCAACAATATCGATCCATGCCATAAGCTGCCCGCCAAACAGACGCGGCTTCCGGTATCCATTGCAATGCTGCGGCAGGACAATCTGTACACTGGTTGTTTTTTCGCTCATTCCATTTCCCCTTCAAATCTCAGATAAATCCCAGAAAAGCCTTTGAATCATTCTTAATCCCTTCGAGAAGCGATTTTGCCGCCCTAAGGTAAGCGTCCTCCAATGATTCTCCCGGATCCAGTTCTCCCGCTTCAATGCAGTTCAGAATGGAACCTTCATGCGCTTTCTGCGCCCTGACCGCATCCTCCTGTGAATCCGTAAAGAGGATATCCGTTTCATCTGTAAAAACACAGTAGATTTTCATGCAAAAAGCTCCAGTAAAATCATTATACAAAGGACTGGCCCGGTCACGGCCGTTGTGTGCCGGGCCCTCCGGATTCTTAATCGCTTCAGACAGATCCTGACAGATTTATGGAACAATGACGGCATATGCTTCATACGGACGCAGCACTTTTCCATCTCCAGAAGCTTCATAGTTGCCGATAAGACGCTTTCCGTCTCTGAATTCTTCAGGAATTTCAAAACTGACCATCTGATCTGTAAAGTTGCAGGCAACCAGCATCCGTTCACTGCTTAATGTTCTCACATAAGCAAAAACAGATTCACTTTCGGGCTCAAGCAGTTCAAAATCACCGTAAACAATCAGGTCACTGTGCTTTCTGAGCGCAATCAGCTGTTTGTAATACGCACGGATGGAATCTTCCCGCCCGACCTGATCTGCCACATTAACCCTGGTATAATTCGGATTGATCCGAAGCCAGGGTGTTCCTGTTGTAAATCCGGCATTCTCACCTGCATCCCACTGCATGGGTGTACGTGCATTATCCCGGCTCTGACGGCGCAGAATTCCAAGAACCTGATCCTCGCGAATGATTCCTTTTTTCAGGTTCTGTGCAATGTTATTACGGGACTCGATATCGTTGATCTCATCCAGACTGTTCCACGGACAGTTCGTCATGCCGATTTCTTCGCCCTCAAAGACATAGGGCGTCCCCTGCATCAGGTGCAGGCAGGTTGCCAGCATTTTCGCACTGATCTCACGCCATTCATCACTGTCATTGCCAAAGCGGGATACTGCCCTCGGCTGGTCATGATTGTCCCAGTAAAGCGAATTCCATGCCTTCCCCTGCAGTCCTGTTTCCCATTTGTTCAGAATCGCTTTGAGCAGCGGCAGATTCAGTTTCGATTCGCCATAACGGCCTGCTGCCGGATCCAGATCAGAAGCCATGTGCTCGAACTGGAAGATCATATTGAGTTCAGTTCCCTCTAGATTTGCATACTGGCGCGCTTCTTCCATTGGTACACCCGGGCACTCGCCGACGGTAATGATATCATACTTCGAAAGCACACGCCGGTTCATCTCCTGCAGATACTCATGCAGGCGCGGACCGGTTGAGCACTGGTCAAATCCAGCAAATCCCGTATTGTTGGCCACGCCATCCGGGAGCCCCTCCGGTTTCGAGATCAGACTGATGACATCCATACGGAATCCGTCCACACCCTTATCCAGCCACCATGTCATCATATTAAAGACTTCGTCTCTGACTTTGGGATTGTCCCAGTTAAGATCCGGCTGTTTCTTTGAGAAAAGATGCAGGAAATACTGACCGGTTGTCTCATCATACTTCCAGGCACTGCCGCCAAAGCAGGATCCCCAGTTATTGGGCTCTGCGCCTGGCGTTCCAGGTGTCATACCAGGCTTTGGATCACGCCAGATGTAATAGTCACGATAAGGATTGTTCTTTGACTTCTGTGCCTCCCTGAACCACCTGTGTTCATCTGATGTATGGTTGACAACCAGATCCATAACGATTTTCAGTCCGAGACTGTGCGCTTTTTCAAGCATCCGGTCAAAATCATCCATTGTACCGAACTCGGGCATGATGGCCTGATAATCGCTGATATCGTATCCGTTGTCATCATTGGGCGATGCATAAATTGGAGAAAGCCAGATCACGTCCACGCCAAGATCTGCCAGATACTCAAGCCTCGATGTTATACCCGGAATATCTCCTATTCCATCACCATTGCTGTCCTGAAAACTTCTTGGATAAATCTGATAAACAACACTGCTCTGCCACCATTTCTTTTCCATACTGTTTTCCTTTCTTCAATGCTATCTCCAGTCCTGTTCTGAAGGAAACTCTTTCTTTATTGCACAGTAAGTACCGTTGTCATATCATAGAACTCATTCTGAATCTGATAATTCCAACCGTATTACCTTCTTAATCCTACTCTTTCCGTTATACAATTGTCAAGCAATATGCAATCTCTTTTTCATTCGTTTTGACTATCCTGGACAGCATGAAAAAAATTAAAAAAATATTTTTTCTGACCCCATTTTTCCGGAAACTGGTTCCGTATAGGACAGCAGAGAAGGAAAAAAGCCGAAACTGCAGAGGTACCTTCTCTCACATTCATGAATGAACAGCACATTTAAAACCTGATACAAGAAAGGAACTATAACCCATGAAAAAGATGATCTCTATTGTTTTGACACTCTCTATTGTTCTTTTTGCCAGCTTTGCCCTCGCTGAAGGTCCCAGAAACGGCGGCCCGCAAGGCGGCCAGGCAATGAACCGCCAGCAGGGCGCTCCGAACATGAACCAGAGCGGCCAGCAGAATGCCCCGGGTATGAACAATCGCAAGAGCACGCCCGACATGAACCAGAGCGGCCAGCAGAATGCCCCGGGTATGAACAATCGCAAGAGCACGCCCGACATGAATCAGAGCGGCCGGCAGAATGCTCCGGATATGAACCGCCAGAACGCTCCTGACATGAATCAGAACAGTCAGCAGAATGCTCCTGACATGAACCGCCAGAACGGTCCTGACATGAATCAGAACGATCAGCAGAATGCTCCGGATATGAACCGTCAGAACGCTCCGGACATGAATCAGAACGGTCAGCAGAATGCTCCAGATATGAATCAGAACGGCATGCCGGAAATAAAACAGCCCTTTGCGCCTGATGGAAAGAATGAACCTCAGCATAATTTTGAACAGCTGCTTTCCGATAATGTCATCACTCAGGAAACTTATGACAGCATCATTGAATATCTTGAAAACAACAAGCCGACTGAAATGACGCCTCCTGAGAAACCCGAAAGTACAGAGGCTGAAACATCTGAACAGACTGACGAAAGCGCTGACGGACAGGAAGCACCAGTATTTCCGGTCAAACCGGAAATGAACGGTCAGGTGCCCCCTGCTATGCCCAATGGTCAGAACAGACTGGAAATGAATGACGGCAATATGCCTGCAGATCTTCTCGATGCACTTCTTGAAAATGGCGTGATTACCGAAGATACTTACAATGCCATTCTCTCTGCACAGACAACCCCAGTGACTGACGCTTCCAGTCAGGAATAACCGTACAATAATAATAGCTTCCCAGCAGTACCTGTTGGGAAGCTGTTTTTTTACACATGCACATGGTCTTCTCTTCTTTTACGAACGAAAAAACTGTTCCTGCAGAGGCTTAAAGACCGAACAATATCATCTGAAAAGCATCCCGTTTCTTGCCTGAAGACGTTTTTTATCATCCCATCAGGTTCTTTTTCTGGGCACCAATCGCTGGTGCTCGATCAAGCCAAGAAAAGCTGTCTCTGAGAGACAGCTTTATTTGGCTTGATTAACTTAAAGACAAAGTTCCTTCTGATACCGTTTAAACTCGGATTCAGAACAGTAAACATAGTGTTCCGGTTCGATCATGCGCATTTCCGGTTTCTCATGGGAATAGTCATGATCCCGCTCCGGTACATAGTCTATTCGTTTGCGATGCCGCTCTGTCAGCGGATTGGGCTGCGGAATAGCAGAAAGCAGTGCACGGGTATACGGATGCAGCGGATGTTCATAGAGTTGCTTTGAGGTTGCAATTTCAACCATCTTACCGAAGTACATGACGCCGATTCTGTCTGAAAAATACTTGACCACTGAAAGATTATGCGCGATGAAGAGAATGGTCAGACCCATCTCCTCTTTGAGGTCATTCAGAAGATTGATAACCTGTGCCTGAATGGATACATCCAGTGCAGAAACCGGTTCATCTGCAATGATCAGACGCGGTTTCAGAATCATCGCACGTGCGATACCGATACGCTGGCGCTGTCCTCCTGAAAATTCATGCGGGTAACGGGTAGCATGCTCCTCAGTCAGACCAACCTTGTGAAGCATTCCAACAACCGCCTCATGGACACGCTGACGGTCCATACCGCGCAGCAACAGTCCTTCACCGATGATCTCCTCTATGGTCATACGCGGATTCAGCGATTCAATGGGATCCTGAAAGATCATGGCCATATTCTGGGAAAGGTAACTGGAAAGTTCCCGTGTCATCTTCCCGGAAATGATGCGTCCGTCAAAATGGACCGTTCCGCTGGTGGGATCATACAGACGTATAATTGCGCGGCCTGTTGTTGTCTTGCCGCAGCCGCTTTCGCCTACCAGACCAAAGGTTTCAGCATGACGGACAGAAAAACTGACATCATCCACGGCCTTGACGGTCAGGCGGTTTCCGCGGTGTCCGGTCGTGAAATACTGGCAGAGATGTTCTACCTCCAGAATATTTCTGTCATCCGACATTCTTCGCCGCCTCCTTCATTCTCGCAATTCGGGCCGCAAGCCCCTCCGGCATATCCACCTTCGGTGCAGAAGGGTGCAGAAGCCATGTTGCAGCCATATGGGTTTCCGTAATGCGGAACATCGGAGGTTCCCTTTTGAAATCAATCTTGAGTGCATAGCGGTTCCGTGCAGCAAATGCATCGCCTTTCGGCGGATGAATCATATTTGGCGGCGTCCCTGGAATGGCCTCAAGCCGTTCATAGGTCTCAAGGTCCGGCATGGAACTGAGAAGCGCCCATGTATAGGGATGACGGGGATCAAAGAATATCTCCTCAGCCGTCCCCATTTCAACAATCCTGCCGGCATACATGACAGCAATGCGGTCCGCCATCTGAGCGACAACACCCAGGTCATGCGTTATAAAGAGCACGGACAGATTCCGCTCTTCCTTGATCTGATTGATCAGTTCAAGGATTTTTGCCTGAACCGTAACGTCCAGCGCAGTTGTCGGTTCATCACAAATCAGAATTTCCGGATCACCGGCCAGAGCAATGGCTATAACAATGCGCTGGCGCATACCGCCCGAAAACTGGAACGGATACTGTTCAATCCGCTTTTCCGCCTCAGGAATACCAACATCACGCATGAGTTCAAGCGCACGCTGATAGGCATCCTGCCTGCTCATTCCACGGCGGGTCAATACCTCCATGATCTGTTTGCCGACCTTCATAATGGGATTCAGCGCAGACAGAGGATCCTGAAAAACAAGGCCAATACGGTGGCCGCGGATTTCATGCATTTTGGCCTCGTCTACTTTGGTAAGGTCCATCCCATCATAGAGGATTTCGCCGGATTCAATTATGGCATTGTTCGGCAGAATTCCCATAATCGTCTTGATTGAAACAGACTTGCCAGAACCGGATTCACCGACGATTGCCAGTGTTTCGCCGCGGTGAAGATCAAAGTTAACACCACGAACTGCCTGAACCAGACCGCCGTATGCCCTGAAATTGATCGTGAGATCGCGTACTTCCAGTACCTTTTCCGCCTGAGGCGTCTGAGGAGTATTTACAGATATTTCACTCACGATTACTCCTCCCCTCTCCGGCTCGGATCCATGGCGTCTCTCAGGCCGTTTGACAACATATTGAAAGCAATCATCAGAATGGAAATCAGAAGTGCCGGGAAGAAGGTCTGATTCGGATACTGAAGCAGAACCTTCTGACCTTCAGACAGCAGAATACCGATGGACGGCTGCGGCGGCTTGATGCCAAGACCGATGTATGCCAGGAAGCTCTCCGAGAAAATCGCACCAGGAACTGCGATCATGGCACGCGTGATCAGCGGACCAACCGTATTGGGCAGAATGTGCCGGAAAATCAGCTTGCGGTCCGGCACACCCAGCGTTCGGGCTGCCAGGACGTATTCCCTGCGCTTAAAACGGTAAAACTGGGCACGTGTCAGACGTGCCGTTCCGATCCATCCGGTAACCGTCAGCGCAAGCACGATGGACAGCATGCCGGAGCCAAGCCACAGCATGAACAGAATTGTTACAACAATGTACGGCAGTCCGTCGAGCACTTCTGCCAGATGCGTAAGGAACATATCAATCCGTCCGCCGTAATAGCCGGCAATGGATCCATAAATAATACCAATAATCAGGTTGGTAATGACAGAAAGTGCTGCAATCATGAGCGAAATACGTGTTCCCCTGAACAGACGCGTCATAATGTCACGTCCCAGGTAATCCGTTCCCATCCAGTGGTATTCCCCGTCTGCCACACCACAATACTTGTAGTAGTCAACCTTGACATCGACAACCGTCTGCTTTCCGGCTTTATACTCCCGGATGACATTGATTATGCATCCCTCTGGATAACGCTTCGGATCTTCGATGGAGCTTTTCTTGATATTGGTCAGTACGCGCGTACCGTCAAAGATGCCGATCTGCTCAAGCAGCGGAACTTTGGACGGCAGATTCTTCTGCTTGACATTCTGCTCAGTATAACCATATCCTGTCACATTCGGTACGACAATGGCAAGAACGATGATGATCAGAATTGCCCACATGGATATCATGGACATCCGGTTCGAACAAAGACGCCTGAAAGCATCCTTATAAAAGCCTATCGGCTCTGTTGTAAACCGCTCATCACTTCTCCAGTCATTATTTGCCCTTTCAAACTCCCCCTGTGGAATGTTCAGGAGTTCCTGCGGCAGGTTATTCGGCTCATAGACGGTCATTTGGTACCTCCAATTCTGATCCTCGGATCAATGATACCGTAGGACACGTCCACCACGAAAATGGTTACCAGAGAAATCATCGAATAGAATATCAGGAGCGCAACCGTCAGAAAATGATCGCCGCCAAGAATGGAATCAACCAGCAGGCCGCCTTCTCCCGGTACAGCAAATATCTTTTCAATAACAAGAGAACCGCCCATGATACCGGTAATCAGAGGAATAATCGTATTGGCTATCGGCACCAGTGAATTTCGGAAAGCATGACGCCAGGTTGCTTCCTGCCGGGTCAGTCCCTTTGTTCTTGCAAGCAGCATGTACTCCGATGACAGGGTTTCGATCAGCTCACCACGCAGATAGCGCGCGATCGTTGCTATCGGGTTCAGGGACAGTGCAATGATCGGCAGCAGCATCGAACGGAAAGCTGCCCAGATTGTCGGTGCCTGTGCATTATACAGCGTTGGGAATATCGGCCATGCATAGGCAAATACATACTGCATCAGCGACGCAAAGACAAACGATGGCACTGAAATGAATATGACAATCAGGAATGAGATTACATTGTCAATCCATGTATTTCGCTTGAGCGCTGCAATCGTACCTGACAATATTCTAAGCGGAATGGAGATCAGAAGCGAGAAAAAATTGAGCAGCATCGTTGGCGGAATCCGTTCCTTGATGATGTCAAACACCTGAAGGCCTGGACGGATTTTGACTGACGTACCGAAGTCTCCCTTGGTGACAATGCCTTTCATGAAGTAATAATACTGGACAATCATCGGCTCATGCAGATGCATGCGGTCCTCAAGGCGTCTTTGAACCTCCGGTGAAACCTCTGGATTTTCAAAGATCGTCATCGGCATCAGGCGGATTACCCAGAACGAAAGCGTCATCACCAGAAACAGCGTCAGCAGCATAGCACCGATGCGTCCCAAAACATACTTGAACATCGAATTCTCCCTTTCAGAAGGAATATGGTCCGGCAGCCGCAGCAAGAGGCGGCTATAATGCAAAACACAGGCATATGCCGCAAATGCGGCATATACCCGTCTGTATTTTGTTGTGTTAAGACTTGATTACTCCTCAATATCCGCAAACTGGAGGCCCCAGCCAAATCCCGGCAGATAGGTTTCAACCGGAAGGACCAGGTTGTCAGCGAACATCTCATAGTACGTTTCCTGAACAACCGGAATGTGGATGACTTTTGCGAGATAGATTTCTTCAAGCTTCTTGGTCTCATCCAGCATGCGGCTGTAATCTGCCTTGACTTCCTCGCTGTCACATACGGCATACTGCGCTTCGAACTCCTCATCAAAGTAGTTGTTCGGATGGCTGCCATAGGTGCTCAGGTAGTAGTAGAAGCAGGTGTACGGATAAGTGCGGCTGGCAGAACGGGTCCAGTCATTGGGTGAGAAGTCCCAGGTATCATGCTGCTGCTTGTAAACGGTGGTGGAAATGCCGGAGTATGTATCAAACTCAACCTTGACCTTTCCTTCAAAGATCACAGGCAGTTCTTCCTGCAGATACTGTGCTGTCGCATTCCAGTTTGCCTCAGACGGATCATATGCAAAAACAAGTGTGATCACGGTATCCTCAGGAACACCGCACTCCTCGTAAGCTTTTGCCAGATATTCACGTGCCAGTTCCGGGCTGTATCCGTATGGGCCCCAGGAATCAACCATATCGGTAACGGCTTTGCCCTGTTCGCTCTCGCGATAGGTCAGGCCGTTCTCAGAGAACATGCCAGCCTGTCCATTGACATAGACACCGCTCGGCTGCTGATAGCCAAACAGATCATGCGCAATCACTTCGCGGTTCATGGCATGATACATGGCCTTGCGGTAATTGAGAGAAGCGGTTACCGGATTGTTGGGATTCTGGCAGTTGAGGTCAATATGATATACCGTGGCGGAAGAGTACTCAACCGTGCGGGGATCATCAATATAGGTTTCAATCACGTTGGCATCCGGAGCAAGGTAATCCAGTTCACCCTTCTCCCACAGTTCGACGCGGGCATTCATCTCGGGGATGATACGAACTTCGACGCGGTCAAACTTGAACAAATCGGGCAGCCAGTAATTCTCATTGCGGACATATACCTGCACGCTGCCGAATACCCAGGAATCAAGCTTGTACGGGCCGGAGCACATCCACATATCAGCTGTGGAACCATACGTGGTGCTGGTGCGGTCCTCGGCCATGCCAGCCTCATAGAGCGGCTCATATACCGGAACAACCGCGCGGGTCGTGAAATGAGAGCAGATCTTGTCGGCAGTCACTTCGCCGTCAGTGATGATCTCAAGCGTATAATCATCAATCTTCTTGATGCCGACATCATCCCAGGAAACCGGCGCATCAGCAGTCTGCTGATTGTAGGCCTTGGCATTCAGAATGGTAATGTCCTGATCAGAGATAAAGTCAGCCATCTGGTTTGAAAGCACCGGATCAAGTCCCATCTTATAGGAATAGATCATGGTGTCAGCATTGATGGGATCGCCATTGGCCCAGCATGCTTCCTTGCGGAGCGGGATCTGCCAGGTTGTCGCATCGATCTGCTGCGGCAGATCTGCTGCAATTTCGCCAATGAAATGGAAATTCAGTCCATCATCATCAGGTACAGCGCGGTAAAGCGTAGACTGGCAGTAGCTGGATGGTGTATTGACATTGCTCTGTACCGAATTCTGTCCATTCAGTGTTTCGGTATCACTTGCAAGATACGTACGGAATACTTTTTCCGCAGAGGCGGTAGCTGCCAGGCAGCTTACAGCCAGCATCAGCGCCAGGACCAGCGTCAACAGTTTCTTCATTTTTCCCTTTCACTCCTATTGTCTTAGTGAACAAGCGCTGCTGTCAGCGCTGCAATTCCAATTGAAACCGCAGCCATACCCAGCAGATATTTTGCATCCGCATGTCCGCCGATCCGCGCCCGGTATTGCGCATAATCCTCAGTTTCCGCCCGTCCGCTTCCTGCCCTGCCGGTAAAGATCCGTTTGATAAATCGGAAACTCCACCCGAATGAGGCAAACATTTTGAGGTTTGAAAGTGTCCGGATCAGACCGACAATCAGCAGTCCGCTCCCCAGCGCAAAAAAGACATCCGATATGCCATGCATGCCTCCCCCGATATACAGCACTGCACCCACTATCAGGGCTGCCACAAACGGAAGCGGTGACAACGCCTTGAATCGATTCATGTGCGCCGTACTCCTTTCAGTCCCCTTGTTTTCATTCTGAAAGGCAAAATGCATATTTTAAAGATCAGCATGCTTTTCTTGACTTGAATCATACCAAAAAACCTTTCAATTTGCAATTCCAAAACTGGTTTTATTGCAAAAATGCCGTCAGTTTTAGATATACTGTATGTTATTTTTGTAATTTTTACAATGATTTCATCCAAGTTCCGCTTTTCAGCACGGTTTGTTTGCATTTATCACATTCGCTTTTTCCACCGAAGCAAACTTGACGGTATCCTGCCGTACGCATAGAATGTGTGTAATCTTTATCCCTTTGAGCCTAAAGCGTTTCTGATGAAACAGTGCACCACAGCACCGTTCAATTCACTATGGAGGCAGATTATGCAGACCCGTACCCGGGATATGACCCACGGAGAGCCCGCAAAGCTTATCTTTTTCTTCCTGATTCCCATTCTGGCTGGCAATGTTCTCCAGCAGTTTTACTCTCTGGTTGATTCATTCATTATCGGTCAGATCAATGGCGTCACTGCCCTGTCAGCTGTCAGTATTTCCGGATGGCTGGACTGGCTGGTATTGTCCATTATGATCGGACTGACACAGGGATTTTCCATACAGGTTGCACATGACTTTGGTGCAGGAAACACCAGGGCGCTCAGGCATACTGTCGGACAAAGTATTCTGCTTACCTGTAGCGGCATCGTTCTGCTGGAAATATGCGCCCAGCTGGCGCTGCGTCCCATAGTCACGCTCATGCAGACACCCCCTGAAATCTTCGAGCTTGAAATTCTCTATCTGAGGGTTATCTTCTGTGGCATTCCCATGGTCATGGGTGTCAATCTGCTCAGTGGATTTCTACGTTCTGTCGGCAACAGCCGTACACCCCTTATTGCAATGATCTCCTCTACCATAACCAATGCCCTGCTCGACCTGCTCTTCGTTGCTGTGTTTCGCTGGGGCATTGCCGGTGCCGCCCTTGCTACCATCATTGCACAGGGAGCTTCCTGTATCGTCTGCCTGATTGCCGTACTGCGTCTGCCGCTTCTCCACCCTGCATCTGAGGATCTCACGCCAGACTTTCCGGCCATGCGGAAACTGCTGCATATCAGCGCGCCGATTGTTCTCGGCAATGTCGTCATATCCATCGGCGGTCTGGTCCTGCAGACCGTTGTCAATGGCTTTGGGTATCTGTTTGCAGCCGGATATAACGCTGCCGGCCGCCTGCAGGGACCAATTGAAATCGCAGGTGTATCGATCAGTTCCGCTACTGGCACATTCATTGCACAGAATTACGGTGCCAGAAACATCGCACGCGTGCGGGATGGTTTCCGCAAGTCCTTCTTTATCATTCTCGGCACCTGTGCTGTCATTTCAGGTACTGTTCTGATCTTTGGCCCGCAGATTGTTCTTCTTTTTCTCAATGATGATCCGGCCATTGTTGAACAGGTACTGTCGTATGCCATCCGTTTTCTGCATTACATGGGGGCTGGCCTGCCGTTTCTGTACCTGCTGTTCCTGTACCGTTCCTCTCTTCAGGGACTCGGTGACACATTCATCCCCATGCTGTCCGGATTTATTGAACTTGTTCTGCGCATTACATCTGCACTTGTCCTGCCCCGCTTCTTCGGCATGTCCGGCGTCTATGCAGCAGAAATCCTCGCATGGATCGGAGCCGCCATTTTTCTTATTTTCGGATACTACAGACGCATGCATCACATATCATCGTTATAATAACATTATAATCCATCCTGTTCCGGGATGGATTTTTCATTTTGTGTGGAAATAAACCGGATGAGATATTTTTTTCTTATTCCATCAATGTTTTAAAAAATGCCGAATTTAATATATATCATATTTATATTTTATTCCAAGACTTTCATCTTATTGAATATTTTAATTGGATGCTATAGAATTGCTTTTAGCGTTTTCAGGTCATTCTATATATGATCCCAGATTATTATGCGTGTCCTGACGCATAAAATTTGATAAGCAGGAGAATGGAACGATGCCTCCAAAAGAACGATTTACCAGAAACCTCATCATCAATGCTGCTTACAATATCTACCTGGAATCCGGAATGGACGCCGTTACGACACGGTCTATAGCCAAAGCGATAGATGGATCCACTCAGCCAGTTTTCAGTCAGTTCAAGAATATCGAAGAAGTTCATTCCGTTATCCTTGACAAAGCACTCACAGCATTCTGTGAGCAGAACATTGATCTGTTCAGCAATGACGATGCGCTTCTTCTCTTGTGCGAGAAAGTGATTGATATTGCATTTGAACGGCCGCATCTTCTTTCAGCTGTTTTGTTTAACCCACAGCTGCCAAAGAGTGCAGTATATCAGAAATACATGAACCTTCTGATCGCGCGTTATACTGAAGGCCGTACCGAAACAGCTGCCCGTCGTCTGTGCCTGACCATTTTCAGTGAAACCGTCGGCCTGGCCACATTTATCTCACAGAATGATCCCGTGGACAGAGATGAGGTTACCGACTGCCTTCGTACTATTTACAACATACTGAACAAATAAGTTCGCACCCCGGATGTGTTTCTCTGACAGAAACACGTCCGGGGTGTTGTTATAAGACGTACCAGGATTTTTTACAGGCCCAGCAGCGGCCGGACCGCGATTTCGAGTCCAATAAGAATCAGAATACACCCGCCCAGTATGGACGCTTTGTCCGCCAGCCGGGTCCCGAACTGCCGTCCGATGACCAGACCATACATGCATATCACAAAAGTGACTGCTGCAATAATGAGAGCAGCCGAAAACGCCATGAAAGTACCATATTCTGAAATCGTAAATCCGACAGACAATGCATCAATGGAGGTTGCAATGCCCTGGACCATAAGGCCTTTCAGGGAAACACCCGCCATGGCTGTTTCCTCGTCATCCGCTTTTCCACTCCGAAATGCCTCAAGGATCATTTTACCGCCGATAAAGCACAGCAGTATCATGCCAATCCACGGGATGAACTGCTGGACCTGCGAAAACAGTTCCACAAAATACCGCACACAGCCCCATCCAAGCACAGGCATCAGGAACTGAAAAAAGGCAAATGTGCCCGCAATCAGGCACATGCGTTTTTTGCCCATCTGTGGTTCATTGAGACCATTTGCGAGCGATACGGAAAAGGCATCCATGGCCAGACCAACGCCAAGCAGAATACTGTTTAAAATGAATGAAAACATACGCCGCCTCTATATTCCGGATTAATACTTAAAGACATCTGATCATTCAAAGTGGACAAAAACTGTCCGCTTTTGTCTTTCAGACACCTCTCTCGCGAAGATACATGTCTTCGTCCTGCCGCGCTTCCACGAATGCCTGTTCAATATCTATGCCATAGTAATCCGAAAGGCGGATCAGCTGGGCAATGACGTCTGCCATTTCATTTCCAAGCCGTGTTCTGACAGCTGCTTCATCCTCTTCAAAAGCGTAATAATGCTCCATGAGCATGACCTGTCTGGCCAGTTCACCAGCCTGTTTGGTCAGCTCAATCATTGCACCCTCCGCTTTCCATTCCCGTGGTTCTATGGTCTCAAACCGGCGGACAATCTCTCTGTAAAGATTCTGGAGTTCTTCAAATGTTCTGCTCATGTTTCCACACTTTTACACCGGCATTCCAACAATGCCGGTAAGATTTTTCTGAATCGCCGCTGCAACATGCGGTTTGTTCATCGTATAGACATGCACAACCTGAATGCCATTGGCAAAAAGATCTATAATCTGGTCAGTAGCGTAGATGATTCCGGCCTGGCACATGGCTGCTTCGGAGTCGCCATAGCGGTCCATAAGGCTCTTAAAGCGCTGCGGCAGTGAGGCATTTGAAAGGCGCATAACCTGCTGAACCTGACGTCTGGATGTTATCGGCATGATTCCGGGAAAAACGGGAATCGTGATGCCAGCTTCCCGTATCTTGTACAGGAAATTGAAAAGCAGGTGATTGTCAAAAAACATCTGCGTGGTCAGAAAATCGCATCCGGCATCTGCTTTCATTTTCAGTCCGGCAATATCTGCTTTCTGATCACAGCTTTCCGGATGCACTTCGGGATAACAGGCCCCGCCGATACAGAAATCATACCCGGAGGCTCTCAGTTCCCGGATCAGCTCACTTGCATGATGATATGTGCCTGCTTCGCCGCCCTCAGGAATATCGCCCCTGAGTGCCATCACATTTTCTATGCCCGCATCATGAATCAGCTGAATCTGTCTGGCCACTGTCTCATGCGTTGAGGAGACACAGGTCAGATGCGCCAGCGGTTCCACACCTGTAGCTTTACGGATCTCGCTGGCCAGCTGTATCGTATAGCGGCTGGTACCGCCTCCGGCACCATAAGTTATGCTGATAAAATCCGGGTTTAGCGCTGCGACTTCAAGAGCCGCCTGGCTCACGCTTTGAAAAGAGGTTTCCGTCTTGGGCGGGAATACCTCAAACGACAACATCTGCCTGTTGTTTTTGAGCATTTCCGTAATTTTCATAGTGCCTCCTCCGGCTGTGCCGGGTCCGCCTTTTTTCCTGTTACATCATCCGCCAGGATACCATAATATGCCATATCGACAATGCCCCGGTTATTGCGTCCTGCTGCCCTGGAAATACCTTCAAAAAGCATTCCCGCTTTTTGCATTACGCGTCCGGATGCAGGATTTTCCGTATCATGCCGTGCCGTAATCCGGTTAAATCCAACGCTTTCTGTCAGATAAAGTATCACTGCCTGCAGAGCCTCTGCCGTCAGTGATTTGCCCCACCAGTGCTCACCGATACAATAACCAATCTCAGCCGCACGGATGGATTCGTCATGTGATACCACAGAGATACTTCCAATTGGTTCGCCCAGTTCTTTGAGGACAATTGCCCACTGATACCGCCCCGGGTCTTCTGCTTCCTTTGCCCAAAGTGTCGTCAGTGCAGACGAAGTTGCCTCAGAATCATGGGTCGGCCACGTGAGATACCGCGTTACCCTGCTGCTGCCAGCCCAGTTCCTGAACATAGCCGGACCATCTTCCGGTTTAAAAGGTCTCAGAACCAGGCGCTGTGTAGTCAGTTCTCTTGTACCAAGATGACAGATTTCTTGCATTACGTTCCCTCCCTGGATGCAGCAGCTGAAGCTTTCCTGCAGAAAGCCGGCAACGCGCATTTGATAATTAAGTACGCCTTGAGGAAAGAACCGTTTTCACAATGGAAAACGGTTCTCTGTTTATGGGTTAATCCGGAAGAAAGCCATGGCATTCTCCCTGGTCCGGGCACACAGTGCTTCCGGTGTCGTTTCACGCAAGCCAGCAAGCGCCCGGCAGATATGGGCTACATTTCTCGGATCATTACGTGTGCCCCGCACCGGTTCCGGTGCCAGATAGGGGCTGTCTGTCTCAATCAGAAGACGGTCATCCGGTACCTGCCGTGCCGCTTCCTGCAGATGCAGCGATTTTTTAAAGGTGACCGGACCGGCATAGCTGATCATACAGCCCATTTTCAGATACAGTTTCGTGCTCTCCCAGCTGGCTGAACTGCAGTGTACAACACAGTGTGGAAGCCTTTTCCCCATTTCCTGCATCATCCGAATGGCATCCCCGTGTGCATCACGAATGTGAAGAATCACAGGAACATCCAGTTCAGAAGCAAGCTCAAGCTGCTGCCGGAACACGGTCTGCTGGACATCGCGTGGAGACAGATCGTAGTAATAATCAAGTCCGATTTCCCCGAGCGCGACAACCTTTGGCTGTGCAAGCCATGCGGAGAGCTGAACGGCATCTTCCGGATCGCGGTACGACTTTGCATCATGCGGATGCACGCCAACCGCCGCATAAAGACGTGGATGACGCTCTGCAAGCTCAATACCGGTACGGCTGCTTTCCATGTCTGCACCGACACAGACATTGTACATGCCAAGGCGGTCCATATCCTTCAGCACTTCCTCACGATCCTCGTCAAACCGGGGATCGTTCAGATGTGCATGTGTATCAAACAATCCAAACAGCGGTTCCATCAGCTGATTGCGCTTCCATCCGGAATATCTCCGTCAACTGTCAGCAGTTTCAGCTGGGTATCATCCGCCGTAGCTGCACACAGCAGCATGCCGCAGGACTCAATGCCCCGGATCTTGCGCGGTGCAAGATTTGACAGCAGCACGACTTTTTTGCCGATCAGCGTTTCTGGTGCATAGTACTTGGCAATACCAGACAGTACTGTACGCTCCGTATTGCCTACCTTAAGTCTGAACTGCAGGAGCTTGTCCGCCTTGGGTACCTTTTCGCAGGCAAGTACCTTTGCCACAACCAGCTGAAGCTTCTCAAAGTCATCATAGGCAATGAGATCACGCTGGGTGAACACACCCTCCGGCTTCTCTTCTGCCGCCGGTGCTGCAGCAGCCTTTGCTGCCTCGCGCTCCTTTTCAAGAAGTTCAAGTTCCTTCTCAACATCAATGCGCGGGAACAGCGCATCTCCTTTATGCACCCGGCTCTCCGGCTTCAGAAGACCAAATTTCTTGGTTGACTCCCATGCCTTGCTCTCCGGCTGTGTTACGCCGATCTGCTCAAAAATGCGTTCCGGCGTACGCGGCATTACCGGACTGATCATGACAGCCACAATGCGGGCGCATTCACACAGGACATACAGAACAGTACCAAGCCGCGGTTTGTCAGCTTCATTTTTAGCCAGAATCCATGGTGTGGTCTGATCAATGTAACGGTTGCAGGAACCGATCAGATGCCAGATTCTGGTCAGGGCCTGGGAGAAATTAAGGGCGTTCATGTCTGCCTCGACAGCTTCCCAGAGCCCTTCTGCCTCATGAATCAGTTCGTTGTCCAGATCAGTGTAGGCATCCGGTGCCGGTACCGCACCGCCAAAGTACTTTTCAACCATGGCAACACTGCGGCTGACCAGATTTCCAAGATCATTGGCAAGATCGGAATTGATCCGCTTGACCAGTGCTTCATTGGTAAATTCACCGTCTGATCCAAACGGCATCTCACGCATGAGGAAATAGCGGACAGCATCTGAGGAGTACCGCTCGCAGAGACGGATAGGATCCACGACATTGCCCTTTGACTTGCTCATCTTGCCGCCGTCAATGACCAGCCATCCGTGGCCAAAGACCTGCTTGGGCAGCGGCAGGCCAAGCGCATGAAGCATTATCGGCCAGATGATGGTATGGAAACGGACGATCTCCTTGCCGACCAGGTGCAGATCTGCCGGCCAGTAGTGCTGATACAGCTCATCATGATCCGTACCATATCCAAGTGCGGTAATATAGTTGGAAAGCGCATCAATCCAGACATATACCGTATGGTTCGGCATAAAGTCGACCGGAATGCCCCACTTGATGGACGTTCTGGATACGCACAGATCCTGCAGACCTGGACGCAGGAAATTGTTCAGCATCTCTGCCGTACGGGAGTTCGGCTGAATGAAATCCGGATGATCCTCAATATACTGGATCAGCCAGTCCTGATACTTGCTGAGACGGAAGAAATACGCGTCCTCACGCATCCGTTCCACCGGACGTCCGCAGTCCGGACAACAGCCGTCCTTGAGCTGAAGTTCTGTCCAGAATGCCTCACACGGCGTACAGTACCAGCCCTCATACTGTCCAAGATAGATGTCATCCTGATCATAGAGCTGCTTGAAAATCTTCTGAACACCCTTCATATGGCGCTCGTCCGTCGTACGGATAAAGTCGCTGTAGTCAATATCCATGAGCTTCCACAGATCCTTGATGCCGGCCACAATCTTGTCAACATATGCCTGCGGCGTCACACCAGCATCTTTTGCCTTGCGCTCAATCTTCTGTCCATGCTCATCCGTACCGGTCAGAAAATAGACGTCATGACCTGTCAGACGCTTAAACCTGGCCATGGTATCCGCCGCTGTCGAGCAATAACTGTGACCGATGTGCAGATTATCGCTCGGATAATAAATCGGCGTTGTAATGTAATATTTGGGTTTGTCGCTCATACCGTTCCTCCTCCGTATCCCCGCATCCGTTTCCCGCCGGATGCCTCTTATAAGCTTCAATGGCAGCTGCTTTATCCTTCAGCGCCAAAACAGGCAGTTTCCTTTACATGGTCTGGCAGTCAGCCTGTAACCATTTTATCATTTCCTGACAAGCCAGCACAGGCACTCAGCCATTGCCCGAACCCTCCATACCTGCCGAAAATTCCATCCGTAAATCTTCGTGCAGCAGCTGTTTCCAAAGGGCATCAGGCAGTATTGTAGGCCATTATAGAAACCCGTTCCGGCTTTGTCAACCTTCATCGGCGCGTTACCAGATAACGCCGCCAGACGATACGCTCCACATTTCCGCCATCTTCATCCAGATAATAGGACAATTCTACAAAAATCGTCTGTTTCTCGTCTACCGGGTCATAATAATGAATGGCATACTGGCCGTCTCCCTCATAGCGGTAGGTTCCAAACTGGACATTGGCCGAATTCCAGTTGTACAGGAGGCGGTTCCCGTATTCATCCAGGGCCGGATGTCCCAGATCCCTGAATTTTTCCATCACCTGTGCTGCTGACATACTGACCTTTGTCGTTCTCGGCGCGGTCATCTTGGTATTGGCTGTATCCAGCATCACCAGCACCGGATCTTTTGTATTCGGCTTGATGGTAAACCAGGCTAAGCCCCATTCATATTCGGCCTCATACGTCTCCATGCCTTCATCATACCAGCGGTCCTCCGGCAAAACCTCATAGCTCAGCGGTGTTCCCCAGGCCTTTACAAACGTATTATATGTAGTTTTGTAAAGCGTCAGATTCTTGAACGTGTCATTTTCATCGGTAAACATGCGCTTCAGATTGCCTTCGACCTTGTAGGTCACCTTCATCTCATAGCTGACCTTGCCGTTCTTGTCTACCGAAATGGCTCTGAGGGTTGAATCGCCGACAGGAATCTGAATCGGCTCATCATCATTATACAACGTAGACGATGTCGTTGCCTGCCGGCCGTCCAGCGTGTAATAAATCGCAACGATATCCCTGTTCTTTTTCGGGTCCTCATCGCCCGGTCTCAGGGAAACCTTGGGCGCATTCTTATATACACCTGATTTATAGTTTGCCTTTGGTGCTGCAGGTGTCGGAATAATTACCGTATAGTTGGCTACAATCTGTTCAGACGGCATTCCATTCTCGGTAAACCCGATCGCCTTAACAGTCAGTTTTCCCTCTGACAAATGAATCTTTGTTCCCTCAGTATAGATTAGACCAGACTCGGAAGGATCCGTTCCATCCGTGGTATAATATACAATTTCATCCTTCGGAATGGTAATGGTGACGTCAATTTCTTCATTATATCTGCCCTCAGGATGGGAGAATGCGGGCGCTGTCGGCGTATATGCCCGGATCATGATGTCAAATTCCTGTGTGGACTCCAGCGTATTCTCTGATGCTGTTTTCATGAGAGACAGGGCTTCGGAATAATATCCCCGTTCCTGATAGATATTGATCAGGCTCCGGTACGCGCTCGGATGCTGGGGTGCAATTTCATTGATCAGTGATTCATATATCTCTACAGCTTCATCTTCCCGGTCAACTTTCATGTATGCCTGGGCCATGTACAGCAGTGCATCCACATTTTTGGGTTCACGCTCCAGCGCTACCTCAAGCTTTTCAATCGC
>JAFUHD010000265.1 GCA_017469025.1 Clostridia bacterium | reverse complement strand
TCAATCGCAGTTGTCATTATTTGGCATACCAGCACGTAGTGCTGGGCCATATCCTTTAATGACAAAGTCGTGCTTTCGGCATTGTATCAATCGCAGTTGTCATTATTTGGCATACCAGCACGTAGTGCTGGGCCATATCCTTTAATGACAAAGTCGTGCTTTCGGCATTGTATCAATCGCAGTTGTTATTATTTGACATACCAGCACGTAGTGCTGGGCCATATCCTTTGTATGATAAAAGCTCTTAATAAATTGTATCATATTCCGAACAGAAATGAAATGAACAATATGGTCTGCACATACGCAGCATGGTGAGGACAGGTATATCAGCAGGAAACTGAAACAGGATGAATCCATGACCGATGAAAATGCAGGCAGTAGACAGGTGTGAATTGGATGGATTTCTGCGAGGATATCCCGCTTCAGTATGGAAAATCCAAAGTGCAGGGGGCAGCTGCGATTTGAAGCTGACCAAAAGCATAAACAGGCGGCAGTGCAGATGATTGTCTGTTTACGGAAATGGTCTGCTGAAGATGGCGGATGGCCATCTGTACAGGCAGTGTGCCATTGGCTGCAGCAATGCTGCTGAATGTGGAAACCAGAATCAGGATACAGGCAGATGTGAATGGTTCGGCTGCTTTGGTGTGCTTTCCTTTTCACTGACTGCTTTGTAAAAAAGATGTTCGAGTAAGACCGGTCCTATCATGAACAGGGAATATTCTGCTCTTGAAATGCCGGATGCCTATGATTAAAATGGCATTTGAAGTTCACAGACTGAGGTTTTTGTAAATGACAAATCATCATGGGACGGAGGCACCGCGGTTCCCGAGTATGGAAGAACTGAGTACCTGTGATTACGGAAATGAACGGACGATAGTCGTTGGACATATGCATCCGGATTCAGATTCAGTTGGTTCTGCCATGGCGTATGCGTATCTGTTGAATGCGATTGGCATCCATGCAATCGCTGCAACGACGGAGCCGGTGAATCATGAAACAAAATATGCCCTGTCGGTATTTGGAATTGAGCCGCCGGAAATCATCAGGAACGTATCAGGGTGTCAGGTGATTCTGGTGGATCACAGTATGACCGCACAGGCGCCACGCGGTATAGAGACTGCGCGCATTGTTGGGCTTTTAGATCATCATCCAGGCGGTGAGATTAATGTCTGCAGTCCGTACGTTGCGGTTTGCGAACCGTCAGGTGCTGCTGCATCTCTGGTGTATCGGCTGTATATGTCCTGCAAAGTGGATATTCCCGTAAATATGGCACAGCTGATGCTGATGAGTATTCTGTCAGATACACGCAATATGAGCAGAAATGTGACGGAGACGGACAGAGAAGCTTATGACCATCTTATCCGAATTGCTAGCATTCCGGACATAAATGAACTGTATGGAAAGATGGCAAGGGCACTTGCGTCTTATGACGGAATGACTGACGAGGAAATATTGGAGTCGGATTACAAAGAATATGAGGCAGGCAATATCCGGTTCTGCATAGGGGATGTCAATGCGTTTGGTGAGGCTGAGGTCTGTAAAATGACAGAACGGATGGCGGTGGTAATGGAAAGCCTGTATCCATCCTGCGGACTTGATATGTTGTTTCTGATCGTCAATAACAAGAAAGAGGATGATTCTGGAATCCGAACGATGATGGCAGCCTGTGGAAATGGTGCTGCTGAACTGTTGAATCAGTGTTTTGGCGGGTATGATGGCAGACGTTTTTTCCTGTTCAGCAGAAATCTTTCGAGGAAAACCACGGTGGCGCCGACGCTGATCAGCGCGCTTGAGAAGCTGGGAAAAGATGAAAAGACGGTGGATAAAGATGTTGACATCACAACTTCCAGAAAGTATAATCCTGATTAAACGGAAACTGTCTGTATCTGGCTGAAAAAAGGGCGTGATGATGGAACGTTACCATTCGGAGGCGGTACAGACGGTTTTGCTATGCGACGAAAGGAAGAAAAAATGATGAAAAAAATGATTCTGATTGCGCTGGCCCTTGTGCTGGCATGCATGAGTGCTGCGGCTGAATCGCCTGATTTAAATGCACTTGTTGCTGCCAATGACTATGATGTGCTGGGCATGAAACATCAAACAGTCGGCTACATTCGCGAGTATTACGGCAATCCGGATGATATCTGGACGATCAAAAGTATTATTTCCGATGGCCTCATCTATGTGAATTTTGACGGAATGGAGGAGGCTGTACTGGATAACAAAATCGTGCTTGTGTTCGAAGATGGTAAATTGGAAGCCGAACTGCGTATGGATGATATCTTCGGTTTCTGGGAGGAAAGAATTGAAGAAATCGGAATCAGCTTTGAGGATGAGACTGTGCTCAGTACTTCGACAGAAGACGGATTCCTGACAATTGTTACCAGCATAGACGATCAGGAAACGGTCCTGGCGCTGATGGATACCCTGGGAATAGAAGGTGGTACACTCACCTGGAAACAGGTTTTCGATCCGGATACGCTGGAAGTTCAGCGAATCAGCCTGTATGCGGATGACGTCCTGATAGATGAAAGGACAATGCTGTATGATACGGATGAAAATTATATGGCATCATTCGATCCATTCTTATCTGCCAAGAAGCGGAACCTGACGATCCACTGTGGTGATGCTGCAGAGACATTTGAAATGGCAAAAGGGATAGCGTTTTACATTGTCGGACCGGATGCCCAGCCTGCTTCGAAGTATTATGCAGATCCGGAATGTACGGTCGTGTATGAGTCCTCAAATGACCCTGATGATGTGTCAGATCTTGATATTTACATAAAGGCAGAACAGTGATTCTGAGAAGAGGCAGGAATGCCTCTTCTTTTTATGTGCATATCGCGCATATGTCTGGGGCTTTACAGGCTGTGCCGACTGTGGCTTTCATAGATGCCATAAAGCCGGTCTGACGTGCAGTGCCGGCTTGTTCAATACTAAACGATACAGATTCAGTCAGCTAATGCCCAGAAAGGCAAAGCGTTCAGCGCCTCCGGAAACAGAATGCATGCCTGAATTCATGATTTACAAATCAGCAGTGAACACGTATAATGCGCAGGTTCTGTTTTTAATCTGACGGAACGCCGAACAGGCAGCAGAGCGAAGCAGCCAGGGGATTGTTTTGCTGCCTGAAAATGAGAGAGGAAGCGAAGCATTGTTTTGAATCGTGATCTGACAGTTGGAAAGCCGGAATCAGTGTTGTGGCGTTTTTGTCTGCCACTGTTCGGAAGTGTGATTTTTCAGCAGCTGTACAATATAGCGGACAGTCTGGTTGCCGGAAAATTCATTGGTGAGAATGCACTTGCTGCAGTTGGAAACAGCTATGAAATCACGCTGATCTTTCTTGCATTTGCATTTGGATGCAATATGGGCTGCTCTGTGGTCGTTTCAAGAATGTTTGGAGCCAGAAAATACGAAAAAGTCCGTACAGCAGTTTCCACAGCGTTTCTGATGACAGCTGCGGTGTGTGTGATGCTTATGTCAGCTGGTTTTATATGCTGCCGCCGCCTGCTTGTTCTACTGCATACACCGGATATTCTGATGGCTGATTCAGCCCTCTATCTGGACATTTATATGCTGGGGATTCCGTTTATGTTCTTTTACAATGTGTCGACCGGTATTTTTTCCGCACTCGGAGATTCCCGGACGCCATTTTGTTTTCTGGCAGTGTCTTCAATAGCAAATATTCTGATGGACATCTGGTTTGTAAAGGCATTCCGGATGGGGGTCGCCGGTGTTGCCTGGGCAACCCTGATTTGTCAGGGAATCAGCTGTGCACTGGCTTTGTTTACGGTACTGCGGCGTCTGTCTGGCCTTCCGGCAGGGCAGGAAAAAGCAGTGTTTTTTTCCGGTTCCATACTGGTCAGTATTCTGCAGGTTGCAGTTCCAAGTACGCTGCAGCAGAGCTTTATTTCCGTTGGAAATCTCGTTATTCAGGGCGTCATTAACGGGTTCGGTCCTGGTGTTATCGCAGGTTATGCGGCAGGCGTCAAACTGAATAATCTGGTCATTACCTCTATTACAACCCTTGCCAACGGCATTTCCAATTACACGGCACAGAATATCGGTGCCGGGAAAATGGAACGTATACAAAGCGGTTTTAAAGCGGGCCTGAAGATGGTCTGGATGCTCTGTATTCCATTCTGTGTAATGTACTTCTTTTTCGGCAACGTGTTTATCCGCTTCTTTATGGATGATCCGACGGACGAAGCACTCAGGACAGGAATTGTATTTCTCAGAATATTATCACCGTTCTACTTTGTGGTTTCTGCCAAACTGACAGCGGACGGTGTTCTGCGTGGTGCAAGTCTGATGCGTGCATTCATGACAGCTACGTTTACCGACCTGATTCTGAGGGTTGTACTGGCAGCTGTATTGTCAGCTACGCCGCTGGGATCTACTGGTATCTGGCTTGCATGGCCGGTCGGCTGGGGTGTTGCAACGATTTTGTCTGTGTGCTTTTACTTCCATCACTTTGGCAGGAAGAAGACAGACACGGTGTCTGGAACCTGATTGACTAGCCAAGGGTTACGGATATGATCCAAAACGATAAATGGACAAATCCGCAGCCTGCGGTGTTTGTACACTGATCTGCTTATCCGATCTTAAGCCCCGCCTTGTCTGTCGTATTTGAGCATCCATGGCACATGGCATCGGGGCAGGCTGTCTGATATTTATCCGTCAGCCTTTATGCAGTCCATTTGTAAAAAAGCTGCTTCGCTTCGTGCCGGAGCAGTTCATCCGGTTATCCGTGACAGATGATGACGCCAAACCTGTTTGAGAAACGAAAATCGCAAAGTCAAATGTGCGCGAATGGACATAAAAAAGTCAGTATAGGTTTTCTATACTGACTTTTTACATGTATGATTTACTGCTTCTGGCCAGTTATCTGGCTTCGGATGCGAGTCCAGTTGTTTTTCCAAAGGACGGCGGCAAGCGGCAGACAGAGCGCTTCAGCAAGCACAAAAGACAGCCAGATGAGAAGCAGGTTGCCTGTAAGACGGAAGAGAAGGGCAAGCAGGACGGGCAGTACTGCCTGACGCAGCATGGTGAGCAACATACTGGGCGTTGGAAGGGATAGTCCCTGCATGGCAGCAGACAGGACAAGACTGGGAATGGAGATGAGCCAGGAAACGGCCAGGAAGCGGACTGCCGGGATACCGATCACCAGCATGTGGTCAGATGCGTTGAACAGCTGAAGCACTTTATCCGGAAAGAATTCAAGAGCAGCCAGGAAGAGAATATAGAACAGGAAAGAGTACAGCATTGACCAGCGAACGGATGACTGAATCCGTTCGGGTTTTCCTGCACCGTAGTTGAATGCAACGATGGGGATGAGACCATTGTCAATGCCGTGTACGCCGACCGTGCACAGGCCCATCATTCGGGAGCAGATCCCATACACGGCAACTGCAGTAGAGGAAAAGCCGAGCAGAATGGAATTCATGACGACGGTAATGAACGAGGTCAGTACCTGGACCAGCGTAGATGGAAATCCGACCCGCAGAATGGTCCGGATGCTGCGCATGTCCGGACGAAGGGTGAAAGAGAACGGGATTTCATGATTCCAGCGATGGTTGATGAAAATACCCGCAAACAGCCCCATAAACTGGCCGATTACAGTTGCAATGGCAGCACCCTTTGTTCCGAGGCCGAATCCGAAGATAAAGACGGGATCAAGTATCAGGTTTGTCAGGGATGCGGCAGAAAGTGTAAAAAGAAACAGATGACTTTTGCCGCTTGCAATGACGAACCGGTCAAATACCCATTGACCCATCTGTCCGAGTGAAAAGAGCATGCAGATGCTCAGATAATCCCGGCCAAAGGCAGCAATGGCTTCATTTCCGCCGCTCTGCCAGTTAAAATACCACCTTACACCAAGGAGGCAGGCAATGGAGATCAGAATCCATGCGCAGACGGCCAGAAAGATCGCCGCACTGGCAGTTTTCCGGACCTGTTCCCGGTTCCGTTCTCCAAGTGCCTTTGAAATGGCAGCATTCAGGCCGACAGCATTGCCGAGTCCCAAAGCGGAAACCAGTACCTGCACTGGTGCAGCAAGGGACAGCGCTGTCAGTGCGTCCTCAGCAACACGTGATACAAACACTGAATCCACAAAGTTGTACAGCGAGTTGATCAGCAGGCTGAGCATCAGCGGAATGCCTGTCTTGAGAAGCAGGACATTCATCCGTTCAGTGCCCATACTGTTTTCTTTCATCTGAATCATCATTTCCTATCAGGTTTTAGATTACTTCTTCCTGCATTTAGGATATTTCAAAACTGACAAAATGTCAAATTACTTTTTTGTATCATAACATGTATTGGAAAAGTGCAGCAGATCATATGCCAGTATCATAAGTGCTTTGCTTAACGGGAGCAGATCTTTGGTGGAATATTACGTCACTGCTCCAGCAGGTCTGGACAAATCATGGACCATTTCCATGCCGCTCTGAAAGGAATTACCTCGGGCAGTCTTTTTCAGGTATCCTGACCTGAGCTGCCTTTATCCGGGCACTTCCTGTTCAGCCGGTCTGGAAGTGCCTGGATAAAGGCAGCTGTACATCAATCAATCGATTGATGTTGACAGATCCGGCAGCACAATTATAATGGATTGTGCCGGTACATTGGGATCTTACCGGACTGGAAAGGAATAATCAGAGGTGGATTGTGAGAATCAGTGAGAGCTGTGCGGCGTGTCTTTATGACAAGCAGGCACATCGTTCGGAGGATCCGGAGTTTCTGAATGAAATCCGGAGCATTATCGATAATCGGACAGAAACGGATGTTTCTGCATATCTAGTGTATCAGTTCAATCAGGCTTTTGAACGCAGGTTTGGCAGAAAGATGTCCTATGAGGCTGTCAAACGGGAATATAACGATCTGGTACTGTCCATGGAGACAGCACTGAGAGAGAAAATTGAAAAGTCTCCGGATCCACTGGCGACTGCACTTGTCTTTGCAAGGATTGGCAATTACATCGACTTTGGCGCAATGAATCATGTGGACAAGGATGTTTTCCTGGGGCTTTTTGCAGATACCCGCATGAGCAGGCATGACGAGGAAACGTTCCGGTCATTTCTGAAACAATGTAAAACGGCACGGAAGTTTCTTCTGGTCGCTGATAACTGTGGGGAAATTGTGCTTGACAAACTGCTGATTGAGCAGATGCAGAAAGCATTTCCAGAAATGTCTGTAACCGTAATGGTCAGAGGCGGGGAAGTGCTGAATGATGCAACGGCAGAGGATGCCGCCTATACCGGTATGGACAGCATCGCACGTGTTGTTTCGAATGGGCTGCCGATTGCCGGTACGGTATATGGACTGCTTTCCCCAGAAGGGCGGCAGGCAATTGATGATGCAGATCTGATTTTGGCTAAAGGCCAGGGAAACTATGAGTCAATGAGTGCACAGGGCAGACATGTTTTTTATTTGTTTCTGTGTAAATGTGACCTGTTTACCAGCCGCTTCGGCGTGCCGAGGCTGACAGGGATGTTTGTTGAGGAAAACACTGATGCCATACAACTTATGAGTGGGAGGATTCAGAATGATTGCGGTTAATCTGTATTACAGGGGAACAGACGGACATGCCAGGCAGTTTGCGGAGGAGATGGAGCAGAGCGGCATAGCGGATGCCATCCGGAAGGAGCCGGGAAACCTCAGATATATGTACTTTCAGCCGATAGGGGATCCGGAAACCGTTCTGCTGATTGATGCATGGGAGAATCAGGCGGCCATAGATGCCCATCATGCATCGCCAATGATGGTGCAACTGGCAGCGCTTCGCGTAAAATTTGATCTGCATATGGAGGCAGAACGCTTTGTCAGCGAGGTGTATGAGGCAGACAACCAGTATATCCGCAGATAAAAACAAAACAGCTCAGCCAATTCGGCTGAGCTGTTGTTGCATGTATCGTGGCAGGCGATTACCTGACATCTCCAACGCGGATCAGGAACATGAATTCATAATCCTGATTGGCCGGATAGGTAAATTCCGGTGCAATGGCAGGCCCGCAGGCACCCGTTCCGATGCCTTCCTGGAACGCCTGAATCGTCACATAAGTGCCGGTACGCACTTCATCCTCACGATGAAGCATCCGGGAAAGTGCAAGATCTGTGTAAGGCTTGATACTGAGTTCAAAAGCCTTTTCAACAGCGGCAAAGGTAACCTGTGCCTGTCCGTCATCAAGGGCAGCCATGGTGCAGTCGCAGCGGTTGCCGCTTTCCTGAGGACGGATATTCGGCTCTGTCATGTCAGCAACTGTACATGAAACCGTGCGGACCGGGAAATGATCCCGCATATCGCAGTATGTTTCACCAGTCCGGCCGGTATAAGTGACATTGTTGAATGATTCGTCGAGCTTAAAACACTTGCCAAAGCGCGGTATGATGCCGCGGCCGGACTTGCTGTGCAGATGGCTGGTGACCAGAACGCCTTCCGTGGTACCTTCATAGGTATCTGTGACCACAAAAGTGCCTTTCGAACAGGAAATTTTCGTAGTCATGCGCACGCCGTTTTCGATGCTTTCCGTAGAAACATGTTTCTCGGTTTCGCCATAAAGCGGCGCCATGGTATTCTGGAATGACGGCGTTGTATCATTATCCGTTGCTGCACGATAGAGCAGTGTATAAGGCGAAGTGGGAACGAGGTCGCGTCCATCCGGCAGATGAATCCGGATGCTGTCTCCCTGAACCTCGAAATAATGGGGCAGAGGATGTCCAGTATGGACCTCCGGAATACGGCTGGAGAGGAATATCTGTTCTTCGGACATAGCCTCACCGGTTACCGTATCCGTTACGGTTACGATGACACTGAGATTGCCGTCTACCGGTTTGCCGGGTGTCAGTTCAAGGGCAAACCGCGCAAACGGTTCAATGCCTACCCGGACGGTTTCAGAATGGCCGTCATTCCATTCAAATGTCAGTTCATACCGGCTGGCATTTGTAAAGGCATTTGTATTGAAGATTTCAAACGTATTGTCGGGAACATACGTGATCCGGAGAGGACGATAGACAAAGCGGATCTGTCTGGCACCGGCAGACGGCTTGCGGTCCGGATAGAACAGACCGTCTACGCAGAAGTTCCGGTCATGTTCCCATTCACCGTGATCACCGCCATACGTATAGCGCCCATCCTCGTGCAGAACGGCATGATCGATCATCTCCCAGACACAGCCGCCCATCAGGTTGGGATACTGGTAAATTTCCCGCCAGTAAGCTTCCGTATTGCCGGGGCCGACGCCCATGGCATGGGCATATTCGCACATGAAATAGGGACGGTCATTGAGACGCGCCTGCTTGCGGCAGTGGGCACCGACCTGACGTACCATACCGACACTCGGATACATTTCGCTGCCAACATCGTAAGCCTCGCGCTTGCTGTGAATGGCACTTTCATAATGAACAGGCAGATCTGAGTGTGCTTTCAGATAATCATACATCGCATCCGTATTGGCATACCCGCCGGCCTCGTTGCCAAGTGACCACATGATGATGGACGCGGTGGCGTGTATTCTGTCTCTGTGGTACAGTCTTGCAATGCGGTCCAGATAACGCGGCTGCCACTTCGGATCATGACTGATGGAATTATATGTAGGCGGCAGCTGATGGGCGAATGTGCCGTGTGTTTCGAGATCGTTTTCATCTACAATGTAAACACCCAGCTCATCTGCAAGTTCGAGCAGCAGCGGATCCGGCGGATAATGGGAGGTACGGATTGTATTGATGTTGAAGGATTTGCACAGCTGTACGTCGCGCTCAATTTCCTCAGGTGTCATGGTGTAACCGTTTGTTGGGCTGGTATCATGATGGTTGACGCCTTTCAGCTTGAGCGGCTGGCCATTCAGCAGGAATACATCGCCTTTGATCTCAACGTGCTTGAATCCGATCCGTTCTTTGACGCAGCAGGTGGCAGTTTCATAATACAGGTTGTACAGAACAGGGGATTCTGCGTTCCATTCGATGACATCCAGATTTTCAAATGTGATATTTGCCTGACGGACGCCCGGTGTGATCCTTGCCTGACGGCGGATGCCATGTCCTTCAAGCGTGAACGTAATTTCCGCATCGGCATATGTTTCTGCACTGACCGTCAGGGAATAGGTGCTGCCGGTCTTTTTGGTTACTGCGCCGATCGTCTTAAAGTCAGTCGGATCGCTGATGCGGAGCAGTACATCTCTGAAGATACCGTTGTTGCGGAACATGTCCTGGTCCTCAAGATAGGTACCGGTGCACCAGCGGTGGACAACGGCGACCAGTTCATTGCGGCCGGATTTCAGTTTACCGGACAGGTCAAATTCAGCGGTATTGTGTGCCCCTTCTGAGTAACCGACGAAACTGCCGTTCAGATAAAGGTCAAGACAGCTGGCTACGCCAAGAAAAGAGATGACGTAGTTTTTTGCAGGATCTGTGATATCAATATATTTCTGATAGATGCCTACAAAGTTATATTCGTCTTCCGGGGTTTTGAGGCGGGGCGAGACACCCTGATCGCAGCCCAGCCAGGAAAAGACACGTCCGACTTTTTCTGTGCCCGGAATGACTGGCGGATTATATGGAAACTGATAGCGGATATTTACATAGAAGGGACGGTCATATCCACGGAACTGCCAGCATGCCGGCACATCAATGGAATCAAAGGAGATCTGATCTGTATCCAGTTCCTCCGGGATTTCTGCCGGACGCGGATAGAAGGCAAAATTCCATTTCCCGTTGAGGCAGACTACCTTGGAGGAACCATAGCGCTTTTCAAGCGGAGAAACAGCATCTGCTTCATCCCGAGCAGGATAGGGAATGAAATAGGGACGCGGTTCCAGTTTATTTACCTCATAGATGTTGAAATCCTGGTAATTCTGTGTATTGAGCGTGTATTTCAAAAGACTGGCTCCTTTCTCTGTCAGCATGATATCTGCCGGCAATGCCGGTGTATACAGGTCGCTTTTGTTGGGTGGAAATCAGAGCTTGAATTGCCTGCAGGATGCAGGTGGATTTTTAAAAGGTCAATGCACGTATACAGGTCTCAGCAGGCAGACACTGCATTATACCGGCAGTTCGTGTTGAGACTGTCCAGATTTGATCTGCCTGATGTTGATACAATTGGCAAATGCATCATAACACATTTCAAGAGGCAAAACAACGCGAACTTTGAACGGGTCAGGAAAAATGGGATGTTCTGAATTGACAAAAAGAACATGGACAGATTTTGACATGAACAGATCAGGTACAAGCCTTTTGCGCTGCAGCTTAATTTTACGGCTAATTTACGGATGCAGCTGTATTTTGACATACCGGTGAGGTTCCTTGTTCCTGACATATGAAGCACACTGAATAGTTGGTTTGATATGCTGGATCGACTAAAAGACAAAGTGCTCCGAAGTTCAGGGCACCAAGCAGCGGCTTGATGAAGGAATGCTTTGTGCTAAATCATGCGGCGGCAGATGTCCAGACATTATCGAAGCTGGATATGGCAAGGGGGCTTCACTTAATCGTTTCCAGTGAGTGTGGCGGATATCGGGCAAAGAACTTTGCTGTGCTATACTCATTCTCATAGAGGTGCAATATAAGTGATACGTGTAGACGCGTCCACTAGCGTCCGTGTGGTACACAATGCATGCCATTCAGGCAAGCCCTCCTTCCAAGATAGTGATCAGATTATATATAACATACCACTATTCTTGTAAAGAGGCTAATAGTGTTTATTTATAAAAAACATTATTTAAAAACTATCCATGGGGAATTGCAAGATTGTTGAGCATCGGATCAGATAAGGACAGGTGAGGATAGATGTACATGTTCATAAAAAAATGCCATGCTTGCACATGGCATATCGTAACTTTGCTCTGATAACTTTTAGGTTGGACTTTACGCTTACAATATAAGATTGAATCAGAAGCAGCTCTTGCTAACTATAATAGTCAGGTTGCAGAAGCAGGTCTAGAACGAGATGCAAAATATCAGGCAGCTAAATCAGATTATGAATCAAGTATAGAAAGTGCAAATAACAAGTATGGTT
>JAFUHD010000264.1 GCA_017469025.1 Clostridia bacterium | reverse complement strand
CCCGGCCCGCCCGCCCAGGGCGGGTCAAGAGCCTAGTGGGCTCTTGAGCCTCAGGCCCGGGGAAATTTATTAAACGGAAAGGATCTCCTGTACCTCATGCCTTTTTCTTTTAACCGCAATACGGTTCATGAAGCTTTTATAAAAACACTGCCTGTGCTTGCAGGGTACGCTGTACTTGGTATGGGCTTTGGCATTTTGCTTGCGGGACGGGGATATGGACCGCTTTGGGCTTTTGCAATGAGTGCTTTTATCTATGCAGGCTCTTTGCAATATGTTGGAATAGATTTGATTTCAGGCGGTGCATCGATTCTCAGTACTTTTCTGACTTCACTGATCGTCAATGCCAGACATCTGTTTTACAGCATTTCCATGATCGATATGTACCGTGATGCAGGAAAGAAAAAACAGTACATGATTTTTGCACTGACAGATGAAACTTATTCTTTGCTGTGTGACGGTGCTTCACCGCCCGGAACGGATCCGCATACCTTTCGTTTTCTTGTTTCGCTGATGAATCAGTTTTACTGGGTTGCAGGCTGCGTGCTGGGGAGTTTTCTCGGTACATCTTTGCCATTTGATACAACAGGCATAGATTTCTCAATGACAGCTTTGTTTGTGGCTACCTTTGTTGAACAGTGGGCATCCAGTGAGGATCATGCACCGGCATTGATTGGTGTCTGTGCATCCGTTATCAGTCTGCTTGTCTTTGGTCCGTCAGATTTCCTGGTCCCGGCCATGCTGGCTATTACGGGTGCCCTGATGGTTCTGAAAGCCTGCCGGAAGGGAGGCGAAGCGTAGTGCATGCTGCTTTTCTGATTCTGGCAATGGCTGCGGCAACCATACTGCTTCGATTCCTGCCTTTTCTGATTTTTCGTGATGGAAGCAGGAAACCTGCAGTGATTACCTATCTTGGACATGTATTGCCTCCGGCAGCAATTGGCATGCTGGTGATTTACTGTCTGAGGAATGTGAATGTGGGTACCCATCCGTATGGTATACCTGAAGGCGCTGCTTGTATACTTGTGGCTATACTTCAGCGGCAGTTTCATAACACCATTCTCAGCATACTGGCAGGAACTGGACTGTATATGCTGTTGATACAGACTATTTTTGCGTGAGGCACGTGGTTAGACTGGAACGAAAATAATATGCAGATAAAACTAATTGCGGCAGATATGGACGGTACGCTGCTGAATTCATTGAAAGTTTTGCCGGAAGATTACTTTGCATGGATTCATGCACATCCGGATGTCGTGATGGTGATTGCCTCCGGGCGTCCATACTATACGCTCAGGAAAATGTTTATACCTGTGCTGGACCGGATGACTTTTCTGGCAGATAATGGAGCCATGGTGTTCAGAAATGATCAGCTTCTTCATACAGACCCGCTTCCTGTACGGGATGTTTATGTGTGCCTTGAAAGCATCGGACAGATCAAGGGTGCAATTCCGGTCGTATCCTGTGCGGGATGTGCGTATATCACACCGCAAAGTGATGCAGTTGTCCGTGAAATTCGGAAGTATTATGAGCAACTGACGATTTCAGAAAATCTGACAGGGGCATTTGAGCAGGATCCGGTTGCCAAAGTGGCTGTATATTTTCCGGAAATGAATGCAAAGACTGCTGGAAAGCCGTTGATATCAGGTGTTCTTCCGGCTTTTGGCGCTGTTTCAGGACCGGACTGGCTTGATCTTATGAAACCTGGTGTCAATAAAGGTTCTGCACTCCGACAGGTAATGCAGCATGATTCAGTTGCGAAGGATAAAGCTATGGCATTTGGTGATTATCTGAATGATATTGAAATGCTGGAAAGCTGCCAATACAGTTATGCCATGGAAAATGCTGTCCCAGAGGTTAAGGCAGTGGCCAGATTTATTACTTCGTCTAATGATGCTGATGGTGT
>JAFUHD010000263.1 GCA_017469025.1 Clostridia bacterium | reverse complement strand
CCGACGGGGAATATACTGTTGACCTGAATGTGATACCCAACCTGGATAAAGGTTCAGTTTCACAGGTTACTTTCATATTTGGCGAAAGCGGGGAAACGCAGTACATAGCTCCGTCTTCCACGGTATCGGCGGTTATTCCCAATGCCATCAAGTTCACCTATAACCAGCTTCAGAAGGGAAAGGGAACGAATGCTGAGTATTCGCCTATTGGTCAAATCAATTTAGTTGAAAACGAGTCGATGAGTGACCGATATGTATTTACAGCCACCCCTGTGGATACCTATGTCCTGGATGGTTCACTGAAGGCCAGCTGGGTGGAGACAAATGGCAGTGTCACTACGAAAGAACTGACAAAGAGTGGGAACAAATGGGTTCTCGAGAATGCCAGCATTCCTCAGGGTGCCCTGATCACGGTTTCCTGCACCTTCAAGGATGATTTCCGCGATTTTAAGACAGAAGGAAACATCAGCAACGGGACAGTAACCCTGTATGATAAACAGGTAAAAGCTAAGGACACACCGAAGATCAGTGTGGAGCCCAAAGCCGGTTATTCCGTGAAGGATATTACGGTTACTTATATTGGAGGATCAGGGACAACAACAACACTGACCAAGACGGACGGAAAGATCAAGCAGGTAAATGACAGTGATGGAAACCCCATAGAGGGTCTATATGAATTTACAATCGGGGATAAAATTATGTCCGGCAGTGATGTTAAGGTTACTGCTGTATTTGAAGCCAAGACCATCGGTCTGTATGCGGGTGAGAATGACACAGACCGGAGCAAATTTGTATTTTCAGAATACAATGTTGCCATTGGAGACAAGGTGACCGTCAAGCCCAACGATGACAGCGTCAAAAATGGATACAAGGTTACCAAGATTACGGTCTATAAAGGCAATACAGAAGTGGCCTCCAGCACCAATGGATCCTTTACGATTCCTTCGGACAAGAATATCGGCAGCAACGATCGGCTTACTGTAAAGGTTGAAACCGGCCTTAAGGAAATCGAACTCAAAGAGGCCAAACTGACTAACGGCACGGTGAAGGCTGCCAGTGCACGGGCAGACAAAGGAGAAACCGTGACGGTCGATATCTCTCCGGCAGATGGATACAGAATCAAGCCGGGAACACTCAAGGCAGTGATCCGGGCGAAGGACGGCACGTATTCTTCTGAGGTCTATATGGACCGCAAGAATGACAAGACATATACCTTTATCATGCCCGCGGATATTGATCCTCAAAAGACAGAAGTGTCTTTTACGGGTGAGTTTGTTCCGGGAGAGTCGGATACCAGCAGGTATAATACAAGTCTGGGCGCCGGCATTGCCGTGACGGTTGCAAACAGCGGAAGCCGTGCTGAGGCAAAGGGAACTGCTGCTGCCGGCGGCAGTGTGACCATCAAGTCTGCCGGCACGGGCAGCATCAAGACGGAAGCCAAAGCCGGATACAGCAAGACCAATAATGGTTTTGCAGGCGGCATAGCTGTTCAGGTCGCATCTGTTGACAGCAGGGCGCTTGTCTACAAGAGTGCCGATATCAAACTGAATGGAACCCTCAAAGTGGCTTCCCAGGGGAAGACGACATTCAGTGTTACAGGTGATGCTTCCGGAAAGAAAGGTGCGGATGCAAAGGGCACCGGTGTTGGATCGGGCATTGCCGTTGCTGTTAACGGGTCAGATTCCATTGCAGCTGTGGAGGATGGCGCGAAGGTTGCTGCCAATAACAACAAGCAACTGAAGGGAATTTCCGTTACAGCAACGCAGAAGCTGACGGATACGGTTTCAGCCAAAGCGGGTGCTGCCGGCGGTACAGCCGTCGTCCCTGTTGCGGCTGTGGATGTAATGGGCGGCAGTGCCAATGCATATCTGGGAAAGGTGGCAGGCAATCTTACAGTAAGCGGAAACGTGGCTGTTTCTGCCAAAAATGAGACTGAGCATACCATCTCTGCAGACGCTTCTGCAGTTGGCAAGGGTGCTGGCATTGGCGTGGCCATTGCCGTATCGGTACTCAGCGACGAGGCACGGGCAAGACTGAATCAGTCTGTTAAAGCCGGGCAGGTAACAGTGGCTGCTGAAACCGTTGCAAAGGTGACAGAAACCGCTACAGCAGGTGCTGAGGGCGGCAACAAGGATGGAAAGAGTGCGGATCAGAAGGCAGACGGCCTGCTTTCAGGCGCTGCAAAACTCGCTGCAAAGAACAAGTCTTCTGCTGTATCCGGCGGCAAGGTAGACAAAGCCGTTAAGGACCGGCAGAAGGCAGAAACCAGTGAAGGAACTGTCGGCGCTGCAGGTGCGGTGGCTGTAAATGTCCAGAGCAGTATTTCACATGCCGAAATCATGAATGGCGTGAATGTGGATGCTTCCGGTCTGGTGTCTGTGACTGCCGTAAATGGTACGACCAGCAAAGTAAAAGCAAATGCATCTGCGACCAATTCCAATATCGGTATCGGCGTCGGTGCTGCGGTCAATGTTATTACCCTCAACAATATTGCCCATATCGGAGACGGTCAGATCAAGGCGGCCATGCTTGCGGTATCTGCGACGACAAAAGAAGCCAAAAACCAGAACAAGGTCGTTCAAAAGGTATCGACTACAGATGGCCTGACCCGTCAGGTAACTGACATGGTCAAGGAGTATGTCGGCAAACTGTTTACCGAAATGGGTCTTGACAAGTATGGCCTGTCAAAGGAACTGATGGAGAAACTGGCAGGCGAAGTGACCAATGCGGTTGCTGATACCCTGGTCAAGGCGACCGGCCTCAGTTCACTGCTGGGCGATGGAGACATTACAAAGAAATATGAAGCTGCCCTGAAAAAGCTCACCAGCAGTAAAGACGGCCTGATGGGTCTGCCAGACAAGCTCATAGACCCCTTCATGGAGGTCATGAATGATGTCTATGATCTTTCAGGCCTGACGGCTGATCAGCTGAAGAAACTGAAGAGTTCGCTTCTTTCAACGTTTACGACGCAACTGAAGACGCAGCTTACACAGAGCGGGAATGGCGTCCTTGACGGTGTCAAGGAAGGTATGCATGACTACCTGAAGGAAAACGGCGCAGATCTCCTCTCAGGCATTTTCTCCGGTAAATTCAAGGAGAATACCCAAAAGGTGTTCGCCCAGGCAAAGGAGGAACTGGGGAAAGCGGTAAAGAAGCAGCTGAAGGCTTTTGTGATCAATACGTTCCAGGAAACCATCAAGGCTGTGGATATTCCTGGCGTGACACAAAAGAATTTGAATGCTTTGGGAGATGCGCTGCAGGGCATCCAGAATGCATATACTGAAAAGAGCATTGACAACATTCTGAGCACGGCCTGCGGCTACATAACCGATACCTTCAAACAGGAGGTATTCGATTATGAGAAGATGATTACCTCCCTGTTCCAGACTGATTTTTCAGCGAAGATCGGGGAAACGCTGCGTGCCGCGGCGAAGAATGCATCTGTTGCCCTGACGAATACCGCCATCGCGGCGCTGACGGACCACTATGATCTCAAACTGTCAGCCCAAAGTGATCCCACCGGTCATGTGATTGATACCCAGGCCGTTTCCGGTGCCGGTGCAAAGGATGTGGGAATTGCCGGCAGCGTGGCGATTACGGTACTGAACGCGGAGACGCGTGCTGATATCGCAAAGAGCGGGAATATGATTTCCGTAACAAACGGGATGACCGTTGATGCAAAAGAGGTGCGGAATGTCAAAAACGTAGCCTCCGCTGCGCTGGATGCCAACGGCGATGCTTCTGCCAACAAGGCAGCAGGTGCAGAGGCAAATGCAGATGTAGCCGGGAAGAACAAGACGGTATATGGTGTCCATGCAACACTTGAGACGGCTGCGGGTGCAACTGTCGAAATCAGTGAAGCAGACAAGAATCTCGACAAGCCGGTATTCCATGTCATACTGCAGGACGGCTTCAAGATGCCGGACAAGGTGAATTACACATATACCGACACGGACGGCAAGGAAAAGACAGGTACCATCGGTTTTACCAAATCCGGCAATGAGTATCTGGTCGATCCCAAGTCCGGCGATCTTGCCGGTCTGGATACCAAGCGGGATGTCAGGCTGATGCTGACGCCGGTGGAGGAACTGTATACGCTGCCTGCGCCGAAGGTCGATACTTCCGTTGCGGGCGCGGATAAGGCAGTTAGTCTGGCCGTAAAGGGACGCGAGGCTGAGAACGGCAGCTACTCTGCACGGACAGGCGACGTGGTTGAGCTGAAGATTCAGAAGGCGGAAGGACGCAAGGTGGACTCCGTCGGGTACAGCTACACGGATGAAAACGGCAAGACACACAATGTCAGGATTGTAACGGATGAATCCCAGGTCCAGGCTGGACAGGATGTTGTGTATGCCCTGAGGAAAGGCAACGGCAAGGAAGCCATTTATGAGATCGCCGTGCCCAAGGGCAAAATCACCGCATTTGATGTCAAAATTGTGGCCGGGGAAGAGGATCCGGAGGATTCAGATACAGCTGCAAAGGACGGCAGCGGAAAGTCCGTGGGTGTTGGTGCGGCCTTCTCCATGGTCTATGGCGATACAAAGACCACGGCGGAAGTCGGCGCACGCAGCGCTTTGACAACGGGTGACCTCACCGTGAAAGCGGCGTCGGATCATACGGAGAAGATTGCCAGTGCGGCGGGCAGTGATCCGCTGCAGGGCGCATGGGATCCGGATCAGACGAAGAATTTCTCACTGGATGCATCAGTTGCACTCAACATACTGGATACGGCTGTAAAAGCCAGCGTGAGCGAGAGTACGAATGAAGCAAAAGTAAATGGTGCGCTCAGTGTGACGGCAGACGAGAATGCCGTGACAGATACTGCTGCGAGTGCTTTCTCTGTGGGTGGAAGCACGGCAGTTGGTGCCAGTGTGGCGCTGAACATCGCGAATTCCAAAGTGAACGCGGATATGCTGACAGATGCCGTCGTTGACAATGATGTGAAGATTTCTGCAACGACGCACAGTGAGGATGTGACCAATGCCATCGCATCCGCAATGGGCGGTGATATCGGGCGGAACATGGCCAAGATAGGCAAGGCTGGCGATAAAGTGGAATCCGGTGCAAACAAGTTACTGGATGGAAGCTATGTTGATTCGCTCGGAAAAACGGACAAGAAGTCTACAAAGACCAATGACAGGATCAATGGACGTCTTGATGAAAAAGGCAATGGAGATACCAAAGCCAAGGCATCTACGTCGACCAATGCACTCCGCAGTCTGGGTGTATCCACTGCAGACGGGAATGCAGGCAGTGAGGGAACCGACGCGGCAAAGCAGAAGATCGAGGATACGACCGACACCAAGCTCGGTTCTCAGGATGCCCAGAAGAGCAGCAAGATCCAGGTGGGCGCTGCAGTCGGTGTTACCGTAGCCAGCCACGAGGCTGGGACAAGTGTCGGCGCGATCAAATCTTATACGGGAAATGTAGAGGCGATTGCAAAGAATACCAGCAACTTTGCCACTCTGGGAACGGGTGCGGCCATGTCCCTTGCGGAAAAGGCCAATTCCATTGCTGTGGGTGTAGCGGTTACCGTGAACAACAACAAGTCAAATGCTAATGCGAAGGGAGATATTGCAGCGGAGGGCGACGTGACGCTCTCCTCGGAACTCACGCAGAATATGGACGGCGACTTCAGGGGCAGGCTGGCAGCACAGTCTCTGGCCGGCAGTGTGGCCGGTAAAGACTCCTCCGTCTCACTCGGCGGTGCGGTCAGCGTCGTTGTCGCAAATGCGCAGTCCACGGTTGGCCTGGCTGGCAGCACGGATGTTGCAGGCCGGAATGTGACCGTTGAAGCGACGGACAAGAGCAAACTGGCAGCACGTGCAGGCGGCCTGAGCATATCAAAGGGCTCAAGCATCGGCATGGGTATTGCCAGCACGACCATTGTCAGCAACAATGAAGTCAAAGCCACTGTGGGTGACAATGTAGAGATCACCGCGGACAGTTTCAGACTGAATGCGGAGAAGAAGCAGGTGAAGGACTCCGACTTTAAGCAGCTGATTGATCTCAGGACTCTCGTAACAGATTCCAGTGCGCTGTCAGATGAACAGCGAAAAAAAGCGAAGACAGGCTTCATTGATGTCCATAAGGGCAAGTCGGACAACAGCTACAAGGTAGAGGTGAATCTGTCTCAGGAGAAACTGCTGGGGACGCTGGACGGGCTGAACTTCCTGTCCTCCCAGAATACGTATGCTGAGGCGATCGCGGGGTCCGTTGCGACCGGCAGTACCAATGCCAGTCTGGCAGGATCGTTTGCTGTTGCGACGAACAACAATAAAATTGCAGCCCAGCTGGGCAGCAATGTAACCATCAGTGCCGCAAATGGAAATGCAGATGTCAGTGCGGTCAATGGTGCCACGACCCGTGTGATTGCCGGCAGCCTGTCCGCAGCACCTGCAAAGACCAGCGTCGGCGCTACGGTTGCCGTGCTGGTAAACAATGACAGTGCCAGGGCAGTGACCGGAGACAATGCGAGGGTTAAAGCATCCGGCAATATGTCCCAGAAGGCAGAGCAGACCGGGAATACACAGGTGTTTACCGGCGCACTGAGTGTGGCAGCCGGGAAGGAAGCCGGGAATGCTGTCGGCGGTGCAGTGAATGTCATTGTCAACAAGAGCACGGCTGAGAGTATCATCGGCAAAAAGGCAAATATCTCGGTGGGAGGCGCAGCTGACATCAGCAGCAAAACGGATCTTGACCTGATGCTCATTTCCGGCAGTGCCAACGTGAGCGTCGGACCCAAGGCGTCCATAGCGGCTGGCGGCACGGTGAACGTGATTGTGGACAAAGCGGTTGCGAACACCACGCTCGGAGAAAACAATACCGTGGAAGCGGATAAGGTTGACATTACATCCTCTGTAATCGACCGTATGATTTCCGGTGCCATGTCGGCATCTGCAGCCATTTCTCCGAATGGCAAGGCTGGTGCAGGCGCGGTGAACGTGATCATTTCCAATTCCGCTGCGGATACGACGGTTGGCAGCAAGGCCAGTCTGAAGGCGGTCAGCGGCGACATGAGGCTGAAGGCTGACAATGATGCGGGTGTGATCAATGCCACACTGGCAGCCTCCGGCAGCGGCGGCGCAGCGATCGGCGGATCATTCAACGTTAACGTATTTGACCGCGAGGCGGCGGTAAAGCTGACAGATGGTACGCTGAATGCAGGCGGAAATCTGTCCGTGCAGGCTGGCGGCAAGAACTACAACATTCTGGCCGGACTGGCACTGGCCGGCAGTGTCGGCGGCTCATCTATTACCGGCAATGCAGATGTTCTGGTGGAAAGCAGCAGAATTCATACGGACATAGAAAAGGGTGTTACGGCGAAAGCCGGAAAGAATGCCCTGCTCGAGTCCTATCTGAGTGATTTTACTGTGGGCGCTGCAGGCAGCATCG
This sequence comes from Clostridia bacterium, assembly GCA_017469025.1. Lineage (GTDB taxonomy): Bacteria > Bacillota > Clostridia > Christensenellales > Aristaeellaceae > Ventricola. Next base: position 9,722 of record JAFUHD010000263.1, on the reverse strand, counting down.
CACTCGGCGGCGGTGCCGCTGTCGGTGCAACGGTCCTGACCGTGGTGAAGAACAATGATGTCCGTACGCGTCTTGGCACAAGCAGTGTAACCGGTTCCGGACCTGATGCTGTCAAGTCACTGTCCGGAGAAGATGTGAAAGGCATTTTCGTCGGCGCGAACGCGAAGGAAACCCAGTTCCTGGGGGCAGCAGGTGTTGCTGTCTCCGGAAGTGCTGCGGTCAACGGTGTGGTCGATGTGCTGGTGAACAACAATACTGTTCTGGCAGACGCGTCCAGGGCGAAACTGACATCCGGTGCTGTGGATACAGAAAATGTACCTCAGATAGAGATCCGGATCATCACATATGACCGTTATTTCAGCAGAACCCGGTCCCGTACGGTGAAGGTGGATGCCGCAAAGGCACAGGCATACATCGAAAGCGAGCTGGCAAAGGCTAATGACCAGTTCTCAATCAGTGCTGACGTCTTTGCAAAAGGCCAGTGGCTGTCTTACAAGGATGGCCTCCGGGAACTGACGACGCCGCCTGGTGCTGTCACTGTCAAGGCCACGGATGATACCCGGCAGATCGTGCTGGCAGGCGGTGTGAGCGCCGCAAGCAGTGCGGGCGTAGGTGCCTCTGTTGTGACACTTGTGTCGGGCAAGACGGTAAAGGCACTGGCACACGATATGACAGCGACAGACGATATCAAGGTCATCGCTGAAAACAGGGACGATATTACCCAGGCGGCAGTCAGTGTCGGTATAGCCGGCACGGCGGCTGTGCAGCTCGGTGCAGCTGTGCAGGTACTGGGCAGCAAGGCTGTTGCTGAAGTTGGCAGTGATGTCATTTCCAGAAGCGGCAGCGTGAACATCAACTCCCAAAATACAACCAAGCTGATCAATGCCGCAGGTGCAATTGCCGGTTCCGGTGCTGCAGCAGTTACGCCGGTGGGTGTGGTTACCTATTTCACCGGCGAGTCTGAAGCGCGTCTGAAGTCCGGCAGCATCGTCGATGCCCAGAAGAATGTAAATATCAGGGCAGAGGCGGTCAAAGACGTCGATCTTTACTCTGCAGGCTTCGCCGTGGGCGGTGCGGCCGGTGTATCCGGTACGGCCAATGTTCTGGTCTCCAAGGACAAGACAAAGGCTGTTGCGGAGGAGGGAACAAGAACCGCCGCAGACAACATGAATGTTGAGGCAGAAGGCAATTACAAGCTGATCTCCGCGACAGGCGTGATTGCGGGCGGAACCGCAGGCGTCGGTATCAATGCCGTTGTCAGCGTGCTGAAGAGCAATACAACGGCTGAGATGGGCGGCACTGCTTTGCTGAACGGCAGCATGAACGTGAAAGCGGACAGCAAACGTGACGTGACAAATGCGGGTGCGAATCTGTCTGTCGGTGCAGCCGGCGTGGGCGTCAATGTCATGGTGCTTGTGGCCGGTACAAAGATGAGCCAGGATGCTGCTGACATGCTCACCAAGGGCGGCAGTGACAACAAGGGTCTCAATGCCGACACGCTGATGAGTCAGATTGCCAGCGCGGACAAAGGCGGCAGCAAGTACTACAAGAACAGCCTGAACGGGAAGATCCTTGCCGAGGATACCGCCGGAAACGGCCATTACGAGAGTAAACAGGGCATAGGCGGACAAAACGGCAGCGGGGACAAGAAACAGGGAACCTTCGATGCCTCCACCGGATACCGCAGCGAAGACTTTGACAATGAGAAATATGATGACAATGCGGAAAACCAGCGCGGTGAGAAGCTGGAGACGAAGGACAACAGCGATATAGCAGCTGCCAAGAAGGTGAACACCTACACCTATACCAACGATCCGGATGATGCCGTAATTGCACGGATCACGGAAAATGCACAGATCGATAAGGTGAAGGACGTCACTGTCATCTCCAGTCAGCAGGTTACGGCAGACCTGTTTGGCGCGACGGTCGGCGCGGGCGCTGTCGGTGTGGCAGCTAGTGCGGCGGTTGCGATGCTGCGCAGCAATGTCCTGGCAGGCAGCAATGGCACGGTCCGCAATGCGTCCGGAAATGTCTCCGTCACGGCGGAGTCCAAGTCCGGCGGGAAGGTGAAGGACCGCAGTGATGATATCAAGAAGTTCCTTAAGGATCTGGATCCTGCAAACGGCGGCATCCGTGCCATCGGTGTTACCGGTGCGGCAGGTGCTGTAGGCGTTGCTGTGGGCGCCGCGGTTGTTCTGACGGACAACATGACACAGGCGGCCCTCGGCGGTACCGTCAATGCGGACGGGAAGGTGAATGTGAATGCTGTTCAGGATTATGATCACATCACCTCTGCTGTAGGTACGGCAAGCGCCGGAGCAGTTGCCGTGGGTGCCTCTGTGGCGGTCGCCCAGTCGAATGGAACCGTCAACTCAAAGATCAATGACAAAACGACTGTAAAATCGGGCAGTGACGTGAATGTCACCAGTACGGGAAATCAGAACGTGACTGCCGTGGCGGCAACAGCCGGTGCCGGTCTGGTTGCGGTCAATGCCGGTGTGGCACTGTCCATAAACCGGATGACCCAGAATACAGGCATTGGCAGCGGAGCCAGCATTACGGCGCGCAACATCACGGTGAAAGCCGGATCGGATACAACGGCAGACAGCGGTCTTGTCGGTGTGTCTATCGGCGGTGTCGGTGTGGCGCTTGGTGCTGCAGTTTCGCAGGTTGACGCCAAACTCAATACAAATGTGGAAAATGCCACACTGAAAGCCACGAACGGCAAGATTGAGGTGTTCAATGACGCCATTAGCAAAGCTGTCCCCAAGGTGTTCTCACTGGCGGGCGGCGGCGTAGCCGCAGGCGGCAATGTGCTGCTTTCCTTCAATGAAACCATAAGCAAGGCACGTGTGGCGAACAGCACGATCAATGCGGGAACGCTTGATATAGCAGCCGATCTCCAGGGCGACGCTGTTTCCAAGATTCTCTCCGCCCAGGCCGGCGGCATTGCGGCAGGTGTTTCTGTAAATGTTGCTGACATGCGTGCGGACAACCGCGCGGTGCTGGAAAACAGCAGCGTAACGGTGGACAGACTCGAGGTGCATACGGGCCGTGACAGCCATGCAAGTACAACGGCTGAGGCTGCAACGATTACGGGCGGGCTGGGCTTTGCGGCCATCAGCCGGAACGCCGCGATCGCCCGCAACAATACAAAGAGCTTTGCCACGGTATCCGGCGGCAGCATCAATGCCAAAACGAATGCAAAGGTGAGCAGCAAGGATACTGTAAAGGCAGATGCCAGTGTCCATGGTGTACAGATTTCCGGTCTGAATATCGCAGGCAATACCGTGGTTGCCCTGAACGATGCTGATACCCGTGTAACCGTCAAAACCGATACATTTGAGGTGAAAGACGGAAAAGCAGAGTTTGGCGTTGAACACCGTGCCACGACCGATGCCGGCATTGAAACCGGCGGCGGCTCCATCATTGAGGGCAGTGCCAGCGTCAGTGCTGCATACGGGCGCAGCAGCGGTATCATTGATGTGTATGTAAAGAAATTGACGGCCGGCAGCCTGACGGCTGCAGGCAACACATCGAGTGTGACAAATGCAAAGGTGACAAACGGCAGCTTTGCAGCGCTCAAAGCAAATGCCATGGTCGGTGTTGCCTATGAACAGGGTGTATACAACACCAGGGTGAATCTGGGCCATGACAGCAGCGTAGGCGGTCAGGTGGATGTGACAACGGACTATGTCAGCCGTGCGGATGCGGATGTGACGCCGCACAAGGGCGGTCTGGATGCGTCTCTGCTCAAGATGTCCATGAATCTGGCGCTGGCCAGGAACACGGCATTTGCCGGTTCGGATCTGGTCCTGGACGGTGCAATGAATGCCGGCGGCGATGTGAACATCAAAACAGTCGGGGATGGCTCAGCAAAGGCAGTTATCCGTCCGGTTAAGGTGGAGGTCGGCGGTGCAAAGCTTGCAGCCAACTTTGCCAATGCGGACAATTCCCTGGCGCAGGCTGCGACACTGCACATGAACAGCGGCACACTTGGCGCCGAAGGAAAACTGAACATACAGGCACTGTCCCGCGGAGCAGAAGCTTCTGCCAGCCTGGGGACTGCCGGTGCTGACAGGGGTACGTCAGTAAGTCTGGCCAATCTCACGGTCAGCCGTGCCTATGCCACGGAGAATCTTTCCAGTACGGCGGGCATATTCGCTCAGGCCGGAGATAAGTTTAAAGACTGGGACAAGCTCGAAGTAACGTATCAGAATGCGAAATACAAATTCTGGAGTAATGGATACTATGACTATGCAACAGTCAAGCAGAACATTGAGTCCGGTGAGTGGACGAATGTCAGAACGACTTTAGACGGACAGAGCATTCTCCTTGGCGGAAACGGTGCGATCGCACCGAAAAAAGACAGGGCAGATGTGTCGGACAACAACGTAAATGTGGCAGAGCTCAATATTCTCTCGGCTATGAATGATGAAAACCTGCTGAGCAAGTCCTCTGCAACCAGCAATGGTGCAAAGGAGATTTCGTTCCTGACACTCGGAAACCTGGAGGCAAAATCAACTGCTTCTGACAGCTTCAGTGCAGCGCTGCAGGGGGCCGGTGTGACTGTCAAGGGAAAGGCAGAGATCCGGGCGAATACCAAAACCTCTTCCTATGCTTTCGGCGGCGCGCCTGGCGGCTATGCGATGATCAGCGGGGGTATATCCAATACCTACGCGAACATTGGCAGTGAGAAGAACCGTCAGACTGCCCAGGCTCTGATCGGAGAGGGTGTCAAACTGACGGCGAACGAAGTTGTCATCAGTGCGTCGAACCGCAGCGAGACGGAGGCCGGATTTGAAAAGAAGGGCGGCTATTCCCTGGCGAGCATCGGCAGCTCCAGTCAGCCGACTGAAACGTGGAGGGATACATCCGTCATCATCGGACAGAAAGCCGAAATTACTTCAAAAGGGAAACTGTCTGTTGAAAGTGCCTCATCGGGCAGTGCAAAGTCAATTGTGAACAACAGCAGCACAGGCTTGATTCTGAATGTTGCTACAATGCAGGGCAAAAATACCCTTAATGAAAATGTGAATCTGCTGATTGGAGAGGATGTGAAGATAAAAGCGGATGGAGAAGCTTCCCTTAAGGCCAGCGGCAAACTTGGCATGGAAGCCGCAAGCAACTATACCGGGGACTTCACTGTGGTCAACAGGACATCCGCAAAGAGTGAGAATATACTGAACAGGACCCAGAACCTGATGATCGGCAAGGGCGTTCAGATTGAGGCAGACCGGCTGAGTATTCTGAGTGAAGCGAGTGTAGGCGATGAGGTCAAGGCACAATCCAGTGAAAGCACGGGTTCTTCCATGCTGGACTTTGTCAAGACTGAAGCGGCAAATACCGTGAAACAGACGAATACACTTGATATTGGACCTAAAGTTAAGGTGACAGCCAATGGACTTATAAACATCTCGGCTGTTACCGGCGGCAATTTTGTGCTGAACAGCCTGGTTAATGCCCAGAAAGGACTGCGGCTGGTTGCAAAACCAGAAGCCCATTCGAATAATGTTCTGACGATCAACAACTATACAAATATCAATGCAGGCCGGAGCAGTAAGGATGACCGGACCTATATTACCAGCAGAAACGACGAAATCAATGTTTATGCGGTGCTCCGCAACCTGATGGTGTCATCCAATACGTCGGATGATGCTGACGGTGCGATCGGCGGCGTATACAGCTGGGCCAATGTTGGTGCGGATTACAACGATCAGATCTGGGTGGATGACACCACTTTCAGAGCCGGCAAGCGTACACTGCTTGAGACAAACCATAATGATTCGAAGATTACAGCGCTGTCCAGCGCCGGACTGCATGGCTTCCTTGGCGCAGGCTTTGAATCTCCAACTGCAAAGATATGGGGCACGATCAGATCTGTCATCCGCAGCAGCAATACGGATAATGTAGACGGCGGGGACAGGTTTGAACACACGGCCAAATCAACTTCCGGAGTTGCCATTGATGCCAGGGCAACCGGTTCCTGGTGGTCCAAGGGGAACAGGGATGTTCAGAGGACCATACTGGGTGAATGGTTCTGTGATTTCTGCAGGCACACGTCAGGCAGCTTTGGCGACGACAGACGGATGAATATCGCTGCGACGCTGGACAGTGCCTTTACCAAGGCGCTGAAGCCCATCAGGGAAATCAACCGGATGGTGCTCAAACTGGACAGCGCGACCAAGGCGCGCTACGGCGAGGAAGAATACCAGGATGCCGAAAGACTTTATGTGTTTGATATTGAAAAGCAGCTTGGACAGAATGCTACCTTCGATGAGGCCCGGTTAGAAAAATACCGTCTGTGGACGGATGCGCTGACACAGCACAATCTCCATCTGCTGCCCAATGCGGCAAGGCTGTACCGCACCCAGCGGCTTGACTATGTAGCCGATGTCATTCACGGTGATGTGCTTGGAGACGGTACTGCATATGATATTGACATCATCACGGCGCTGAACGAGTACGCATTCAATGAGCCGGTAATCCCGATCGGCTCAAGCGGAAGTCTGGATTTCGCTACCGGTACACTTAAAGTGCCTGCCTATGCGGACTTTGATCTGTATCTGGGAGAGGTATCCGGCAAGTGGCTGCTTGAGTGCTTTAACAAAGACTTCATGCGCAGACAGGATGTCGGCCAGTCAAAGCTCAGTGTTGAGATGCTGAATGCATACGATGTCGGCAACCTGCTGGCAAACAGTTCAATAATCAGTGAGGTGATGGAAGGCAGCGGAAAGGACGGATGGAAGCGGTACTGGCTGGGGCATACGCCGGAAACTGCGGATGATCCCAATGAGTCCCTTATTTACCTGCTGCTGAACGAAGAGACGGATGAGGTGGACGCTTTCCGTACCAGCCGGGCCATGATTGAAAATGGCAGGGCTGATGTGGATGTTTCCCTGTTCATCTTCCGTGACAGCAGGTCTGACCGGATGGGCGAGGAAAAATATAATGTTCTGTTCATCGATACGCCGGCAGGGGAGAAGAGCTTTGTAAAGGTTATGACCAATGTGCTGGATGACCGTGAGCTCGAGGTGCCGAAGACGATGCGCGTCATACTCCGCGGCGTCAGCCTTGGTGCTGATTATCCGGCTTACAGTCTTACGGATCATTTTATGGTCCTGAACAATGGGACGGACGGCGTGGTGAGCATGTTTGATGATTTCTATCATGCTACTTTCGACGGTGATGTCTTTGACAGTGGCTATACGAGGATTGAAGGCATTCAGGACAACGATCTGACCATCACCTTAACGGAAGGTCAGAAGATCTGGCCGGAATGGATAGATGATCACAGCGCTGAGGACATCGAAGGTGATGAGTATACACTCGTAGATCATTTGTGGTACAATACGAGTGAAGCGCATGTCATGTGAGAAACTATATACCCTGGTAGTATCTGTAGACCCAAAAGGAAAGGGAACCGCTTCATCAGGCGGTTCCCTTTTTCTGTTTAGTCCCCCTTTAGAAATGGTGCAGAGTGGAGGTTTTTATGAAGAAGCATTTTATCCTTTTCATCCTGATCCTGGCTGCTGTCATGATCTCAGTATTTGCTGCTGCTGAAACTGCAGATCAGCTCCCTGACTGGACAGTCATGTTTTACATGTGCGGCAGCGACCTGGAGAGCCGGCACGGCTATGTGACCGGAAATCTTGAAGAAATCTCTTCCTGCCTGACATATGACTATATTTATCATGTGGAACACAGGAATGAAAGTATAGAGCCTTTGCCTGTAAAAACTGAAGTGAATGTGGTTATCGAGACCGGCGGCAGCAAAGAGTGGCATACGTCAGAGAAACTTGTCATGGATATTTCTTCTGAGTGCCTTCAGCGCTGGTGTTTTCATCCCTATGACTCGGATGAAACCAAGGACTTTTCCGAATACGGATTTCAGCTTGTCGGAGAAGAACCGCTTGCCAGCATGTCGGACCCGGAAACGCTGACGGATTTTATCCGCTGGACTGCTGAAAACTACCCGGCAAAGAAGTATGCGCTGGTTCTCTGGGGACACGGCGGCGGCAGCAAAACCGGTATTCTCATTGATGAGCTGTTCGACGGCGATGTCATGTACCTGGATGAGCTGCATGGAGCGCTTGAAGCCGGCGGCATCCATTTTGAGACCATTCTGTTTGATGCCTGTCTGATGGCCAACCTCGAAACGGCCTGTGCCATACAGGATTATGCAAACTGGATGGTTGCGTCAGAGGAGGAAGTTGCCGGCAAGGGAACTGCCATGTGGCGGTGGCTTCAGCAGCTTTACTGCACGCCCCAGTGGGATGGCCGGCGGCTTGGACGCTGGATTTGTGAATCTACTCTCGCAAAATATGCGGAAGAAGGCGATGCACACAGCCAGGCAGTACTAACCTGGTCGCTCATTGACCTGAGTCATATCGGACGTCTTGAAAAGCTGTTTGACCGTATCTTTGAGTTGCTCGGGAAGATCTATATGACCGACATGTATAAACTGAGCGATTATATTAACCGGCTCACAAGCGGCACGGAATTTGGACTGGGCAGAAACAATATGTATGATCTGGCGGGTATCTTCTTTCAGCCAACCATTTCCGGCACCATGGACAGAACACTGTATGCAGAGATTATGGAGGCAATCGGCGATGTCATAACCTACAATGTCCATGGATCTGCAAGAAGCGGTGCACTCGGTCTGAGTTTCTGCTATGCAGCCAACTTCAGTGCGGCAGAGCTTGAAATATATGCCCGAAACTGTCCATCCGATCATTATCTGGCACTTCTGGATGCCATTACCTCCAAATGGCAGGCACCCGACCGTGTGTATGAAAATGTGGACCGCCTGACGGAAATCCGCCGGATGGATGAATATATCATAACCGTTGAAAAACGGATCAATTCAAGGGGGATTCCTGGCCTGATCATGCACAGCGGTGAGTCTGTTTATGCGGACCTGTATTACCTGAATGAGAAGACGGGACATGTTGTCCGCATGGGCAGTACTTCCTGTTCGACTAATTACCTTGGCGATGAAGATGACCAGCTGATCTATACCATAGACAATCTGTGGCAGTGGCCGACCATAGAGGATGTTCACTGTGAGGCAGTTATGGTGGACATGAAGTACCACGGGCGGGCACTGTACAACATTCCTGTACGGATCGGGACCGACACTTCGCTGCTGCGCTGCGGATATAATGAATACAGTGACGAACCATATAGAATTTATGGCCTCTGGGAAGGGTACGATGCGGACAATGGTGTATATAACCGGAATGTTATCCCTCTTGCCCAGCTGACCGGTCAGGAATTGAGCCTGCTTTTCCCTCTGGAAGAAACGGTCTATTCCGGAAATGTCCTGTACGAAGCCAGTGAAGCGATGCCCATTTTCCGTTCTCTCGAAATGGGAACAAAGCAGCTGCCTGCCGGAACCTATTACATTGACTACTGGGCAGAAGATATTTTTTACCGCTGGCGCTTTGTTGACCGTGTGGAAATACACTGGGACGGTGAAACAGCTACGCTCCCGGAGGATATCAACTGGAGTGGAACAAAACGCCTGCTCGTTCCGGAGGGCTGAGCGGCCAGCGCCCGTCTTCCGCCTTCATATGCTTCAAACCATTTATTTGAGCCTGAATCCGGCAATTTATTTCAGTCTCTTTACAAGACAGTATGTTGACACTGCACGCTGACATAACAAAAGACATAAAAAAGGGATGTCACCTGTGACGTACAGGGACATCCCTTTTTTG
>JAFUHD010000035.1 GCA_017469025.1 Clostridia bacterium | reverse complement strand
TAGAGACGGTTTTCAGGGATGGCCCGGTGCTTTGCACCGGTTTGCTGAAATGCGTGCCAGGCTGAAGACCGGAGCTGAAAGCCATAGAGACGGTTTTCAGGGATGGCCCGGTGCTTTGCACCGGTTTGCTGAAATGCGTGCCAGGCTGAAGACCGGAGCCGAAAGCCATAGAGACGGTTTTCAGGGATGGCCCGGTGCCTTGCACCGGTTTGCCGAAATACGGGTCAAGGCTGAAGACCGGAGCCGAAAGCATCACCATGTCATAAAAGGAGACAGTACATGGCGGTATTGGTTTCTTGTGAGAAAATTGTGAAACGGTTCACCCTCAAGCCGGTGCTTGAGGGTGTGACTTGTTATATTGAGGAACATGCCAGAATTGGAATTGTAGGTATCAATGGTACCGGGAAAAGTACATTTCTCAAGATCGTCAGCGGTCTGGAGGAACAGGACGATGGTACACTGACCAGACGCAGCGGCATGACAAGCGCCTATCTGCCGCAGATGCCGGATTACCGGGAACATCGGCCAGCATGGGAGCAGGTGCTCAGAGACGCACCGGTGAATACCGGTGAAATTGAGCCGTATGAGGCGGTTTCAGCCCTGATGCAGCTAGGCATAGAGGACGCAGATGTGGACGTGGCCATGCTCTCGGGAGGCCAGAAAAAGCGGGTTGCACTTGCTGCAGCACTGATTCGTCCGGTGGATCTGCTGATTCTGGATGAGCCGACAAACCATCTGGATGCAGATACGATTCAACAGCTGGAGGACAGGCTGAAAGCCTTCAAAGGTGCACTCCTTATGGTCACGCATGACCGCTATTTTCTTGACCGGATCTGTAATGTAATATATGAACTCGACAAAGGCGGGTTATACATCCATGATGGAAATTATTCTGTATATCTGGAGGAGAAAGCAGCCAGACTTGAAAATGAGAATGCACAGGCCAGAAAACGCTCTGCCATCCTGAGGACTGAACTTGCCTGGATTCGCCGCGGTGCACAGGCCAGAAGCACCAAACAGAAAGCAAGAATTGAACGCTTCGAGACGATGTCAGCCATACGCGGACCGGAAAAGGATGTACAGCTGACGCTGGAAAGTGCTTCGCGACGGCTGGGGCGGAAGATTATCGAATGTGAACAGCTTGGAATTACGCTTGGCGGGCGGCAGCTGTTCAGTGATTTTACATATACAGTGCTACGGGATGAACGAATGGCGGTTGTTGGTCCCAATGGATGCGGAAAGACGATACTTCTTTCTGTCCTGACAGGAGAGCGCAAACCGGATACTGGTGTGGTGACAGTTGGGGACACTGTCAAAATCGGCTACTTCAAGCAGGAATTTCCGGAAATTCCGGATGCTGTCCGGGTGATTGATTATCTCCGTAATATTGCGGAATATGTTGAAACCAGGGATGGACGGCTGTCAGCTTCCCAGATGCTGGAACGTTTTCTGTTTCCCATGGATGTTCAGCTGACACCGGTTGCACGCCTTTCCGGCGGTGAACGTCGCAGACTGTACCTTTGCGGGATACTGATGGAAGCCCCGAATGTACTTGTCCTGGACGAGCCTACAAATGATCTGGATATCAGCACACTGGAAGTGCTTGAAAATTATCTGGATGATTTTGACGGCGCTGTTATAGCCGTTAGTCATGATCGGTATTTCCTGGACCGTATTGCAAACCGGCTGTTTGCCTTTGAGGATGGACAGATTTATCAGTATGTGTGTTCCTTCTCTGATTATCTGGATGCAAGAATGCAGGCGGAGACGTTACAGAAACCAAATCAGGCTTCCAGAATGCAGGAACAGTCAGACGGCAATTCACGAAAACGTGAACATCAGCGTGAACTGCGGATGTCATTCCGTGAGGCACAGGAGTATAAGGAAATAGATGGAAAACTGGCGGATTTGAATGCTCGGCTGGAAGAGACAGATGAGGCAATTGCACAGAGCGCGTCTGACTATGTGAAACTGACAGAGCTTACGGCCAGACGTGATGCACTTCAGGCAGAACTTGAGGCAGCTGAGGAACGCTGGATTTACCTGACGGATCTGGCAGAGCGGATTGAAAAGGAAAAGCAGATGGTATCCGGCAGATGAAGCAGACCGCTCAGGCCTATGTGACCTGAGCGGCTTTTCTTGCATGATGTGAGAGGATTGGCAATGACGGAGTCAGATCAAAAAACAGCACTGTTTGAAACAGAGCGCGTACCAAAGGCACTTTTCACCATGGCAGTTCCCACGATTATAAGCCAGCTGATTACGTTGGTATACAACATGGCGGATACATGGTTTATCGGCCGTGCAAATAATCCATACATGGTAGCTGCATCATCCCTGGTCCTGACAGTCTATCTGATGGTGGGTGCACTTGCCAACCTTTTTGGCGTTGGCGGGGGCAGTCTTGTCGTACGGCTGATGGGCGGACGTCAGGAAGAGGAAGCGAGAAAGGCGGCCTCCTGGACACTGGTGATGTCGGCTTTTGCTGCAGTCGTTTTTTCCCTCCTGTCTTTTATCTTCATGGATCCGCTTCTCAGGCTGCTGGGGGCCAGCAACAATACGATTGGATACGCAAGGCAGTATCTGCTCTTTGTCGTGGTTATCGGTGGACTTGCCAATGTTTTGTCAACCACAATGTCCTTTATGCTGCGAAATGTTGGTTACGCAAGAGAGGCTGCATTCGGACTCGGCATGGGCGGGGTACTGAATATCATTCTCGATCCGGTTTTTATGTTTGTGCTCCTTCCAGACGGCCTTCAGGTGATGGGTGCGGGTATTGCGACGATGCTGTCAAACTTTATTTCACTTGGTTACTTTACTGCCGTTTATCGCCGTGTTGAAGGAAAATGTGTACTGGAAATCCCGAAACGCATTGAGCGTATTCAAAGGGAGAGCTGTCTGAATATATTTTCTATTGGTGTGCCTGCTGCTTTTTCAGTCTTTCTTTTCGATCTGACAAACATTGTGATTAACCGACTTTCCTCCGCACACGGAGACATTGAACTGGCTGCAATCGGCATTGTACAGAAGGTAGAGCGCTTTCCGCTGAATATCGGAGTTGGAATCTGTCTTGGAATGATTCCGCTGATTGCCTACAATTATGGGGCAAAGAATTATAAGCGTATGGATGCGTTCTTTCTTGCGGCGAGGGTTGCAGGGCTGACGGTTGCTGCTGTCAGTGTTGTGCTTTACTATGCATTTGCGCCTGTCCTGATAGGTTCTTTTATTGGTGAACCGGAAACAGTACGGCTTGGAACGCAGTTTCTTCGTGCCAGGTGCTTTGCCACACCATTCATGTTTCTGTCTTTCAATATGGTTAACTACATGCAGGCGGTTAATCGTGGACAGGTATCTTTCTGGCTGGCCGTCATTCGGCAGATAGGACTGAATATTCCCATTCTCTTTTTGATGAATTCTTTGTTCGGGATGACAGGAATTGTCTGGACACAGGCAGTGGCAGACGTGCTGAATGATATCATCTCATATGTCATTTATGCCCGGGTGATTCGCGATATCCGCTGCAAGGCTGCAACAGAATGATGGACGCCGATAACAGCAGAACTGCGTTGAACGGGACATAATAAGCCGTGAAAGTCAAAAGTTCTGACAGCCCAATCTCATTGTGTGAAGACAGAACAGGTGACATACAGCTGTATGATTCGGTCAGGGTTTCGGAAGGGAAAAACAGTGTTTCAAAATGTTACGATTTTATTAAATTTGGCAGGACGCGTTGACAGTGTTAGATGCCATTGATATAATTACTCACGTAGTTGAGGCGAAAAAGCCTGGGGTGTTCGTCGGCTGCTTGGTTTTCTCCTACATTTTCATAACTGGAGTCCGGAGTCGATTTTGTGGATGCCATGCCCCCGTTTTTAACGCCAGGGGACGGCAGAAATAGAGCGCAGGGCACCGACCTGCCGAGACGGTGGGTGGAAAAAGAGCAGTAGCGGCATTTCGGGTTTTTATAGTAAACAAAAAGTCATCTGGCAGCAGATGACTTTTTCTGTTTTTGGGCAGTGTTATTTGGCGGCTTTATTGGTGGCACCTGCAGATTTTGCGTATGTTTTTACCTGGTCAGTCATTTGTTCGGTTCCATCCGGGAACAGCCAGATGGCTTCAACATCCGGAAGACTCTCTACAAATGCACGGGATTCTTCATAGGGCATGAGATAGGCAGCAGTTGACAGCAGGTCAGCGTATCCTGAATCTTCTGTAATAATTGTGACGGAACGGTACGTATCGCCCGGCATAAGTGTATCCGGATCAATCAGGTGGGCATAACGGATGCCATCTGCTTCGTAGTATCGCTGATAATCGCCGGATGTGACAACAGAGCAGTTGGAGAGATAGATTGTTTCCGCAATTTCACTGGATGCAAATACTTCTCCGTCTGGCGCCTGGATGCCAACGCCCCAGTTTGGACGTCCATCCAGCGGCGGATTGCCCAGACGTACATTGCCGCCGGCACTGATGATATAGGACGATACTGCCGTGTTTTCAAGCATTTTTGCTACAATCTCTGTTGCATATCCTTTGGCGACGGCTCCGACATCCAGCTGAAGCTCAGGGTCGGCAAAGCAGACGGTCATTTTTTCCTCATCAAGAATAAGATCATCTATATTTGCGTGGACAGCAGCTTTTTTGAGCAGTTCAAGATCAGGTACTTCAGCGCTGGCGGGATCAGCCAGACCGCGCTCACGGTATTCATGCCAGATTCCCAGCGGTTTTCCCATCGCAATGTTTGTCTGTCCTTTTGCAAGTTCATATTGATTCTTTGAAAATCGCAGCATTGCAAAAAGCAGCGGATCAACTTCAACCGGTCCGTCTTTTGCTTTTTCATTGAGGGTGTATACATTCACGATGCCTTCTGATTCATAGCTGTTGTATCGGTCATACAGTTTATGCAGATACAGATAGAGGGAGTGTACCTGACCGGATACTTCGGTAAATGTTTCCGGGCTGTCAGCATAGGCGATGAAAGAGATGACGGTATCAAATGCATCTGTATATACATCTGTATATTTTGCTGCTGCCAGGGAGACATGCGGGAGAAACAGAAATGCAAGAATAACAAGGAATTTGGCAGTTTTTTTCACTTGAATTGACCTCACTGTACTTGATTTGAATGATAAAATTAAAGGAGGATCTTCAAATCCTCCTGCAGTTCAATGCCTGTCGGTTCAGAAACCTGATTCCTGCATAGACTATAGTTGATTGGGCAGGATTTGTCAACCAATATGACAGGGTTTATACCGGACTGAAGTAGTTTGGCTGTTACAGTTCACAGATAGACGGAATTATATATTATACAATAAACTCCAACACTGAATTGAATACGAAATGTAAAGCATAAGAAATGAAGGAATTCTCGGAAGCAAGATATACAACTTCATTTACATAATAACGGTCATACACGTATGAAACGTGTATTACCTTTATTGCTAAATTGGTATGATTATTTCCGCATAAGATGAGTAATCCGAATATGGTAAAGCTAGTTTTCTGTCCTAAGTAAACCAGCCCTGCTTGTTTCGAATGGTTACTTCTGAGAGGGCAGACTAACCCCTTGGTGC